>JACCWE010000091.1 GCA_013697785.1 Gemmatimonadaceae bacterium | reverse complement strand
TCGGCAGGAACACGCCGACGCCGCGACGCTCCTTTTGCACCTCGCGCAGAAAGGTCTCGTCGAGAAAGTCGAGCGGCTTGCGGTGGACGATCGTCACCTGCGCCGCCTTCTCGGGATCGAAGGCGTGGGTCTCGAGCACCGCGGCCGATCCCAGGTAGCGCGCGTAGAACGTCGGATCGACGGTGGCCGAGAGCCAGATGAAGCGGGCGCCGACGCGCTTGCCGAGGGCGAGACAGAGTTCGAGCTCGGCGGAAGTCTGATGGATCTCATCGACAACGAGCGTGTCGCGCGCCGAGATGTCGCCGTCCTGGAACCAGCGGCGCGCAATCCCCGTCGTCACGATCACGACGTTCCAGCTCGGCGTCTCGGGCGTGGCCTCGCGCTCGCGATTGACGACGCCGACGCGAAGATCGGTGGTGCGAAGAATCGTTTCGGCGATGGGGCGAATCGCGAGTGTCTTGCCGGTGCCCGTGCCGGCGACGATGCCGAAGCCTTTCCCCTCGCCCGCGAGCTGAAGGATCTCGTCACCGTGCTCCCGCTGGAGCAGCGTGTCGAGATGGAGGCGAACCGCGAGCTCAATGGTCTCGCACGCAGCGCGCGTGGGTGCGATGACGACGATGCGCCCTGTGGACGGACCTGCGGCCGCGAATGCTTCTCGGTCGGGCGGGAGGTAGTGATCGCGAACGTGTCTCACGTTCGCAAAGTTACCTCTGACGTCGCGGAGAGAACGACTGGTGCGGCGGACGAGGCGCTTGTTCCGTGCGTGGTCGCGGCGGCGGCGCGGTGCGCTCGCGGCTCTGATGCTGCGGCGGCGCGGGTGGCGGCGGAGCGTCGTGGTGCGCGGCGCGCTTCTCCTGCTCGTCGCGCGTGCGCTGCAACTCGACGCGCTGCGCTTCGATGCGCTGGCGCTCCACCGCGTCGTGCTGCTGCTGTTGCTGCTGTTGCTGCTGTTGCTGTTGCTGCTGTTGCTGCTGTTGTTGCTGTTGTTGCTGTTGTTGCTGTTGTTGTTGCTGTTGCTGTTGCTGCGGCTGGGCGAAGGTCGACGCAGGCGGCTGTGCGGGTACGAAGCCACGCTGATTGCCCGGCGCGTTCGCAGGGGTGCCCTCGCTCGACGTTTCGCTGCCGAAGACCACGCGCGCGTTCAACGGCCGCTTGCGGATGGCGGTCGCGCAGTCGGTAGGCGCGGGCTGATGCGTCGGCGGCACGCCATCGATCCAGATGCGGCACATCCCCGGCGGCGGACGATGGCTGTCCGGCACTGGCGATGTCGAGTTCTGTGCCGGCAGCGCAATTGCGGAAATAGCGAGCCCGGCAAAGAGTACAGCGAGATGCTTCATGGAGCTCCCAGAGTCGTGTAGCGTACCCCTCAAAGGCAGGGTGCGGGCCACGATGCAGAGCTCACGAAGATCTCGCAACTCATTTTTCACGAGTGACTTAGCCGACACAAGCATTTCAACGCTGATGGTCCTGTCCTCCGCGCGAGACAACGCCGTCCCGTGAACGGGACGCGCGAGCGTCGCGAGCGTATCACTGATCAGCACGCCACACTCGGCGTACTATAAGCGATTCGCGGGCGGAAGGAGCAGCACGGAGACGCGATCCTGGCGCGCGGCGCTCAACAGCTGCTCGAGAGCATCGCTCGCCTCCCACGGGACTCGCGCGAACAGCTCGGCGAGCGGCTCTGTCATTCCGAGCAGCGCGATCGCGCCATCTGCATCCGGCGCGCACACGAGTCCGGAATAACGAAGCGCATCGAACGCGTGATCCACGAGCCCGCGCGGAACCTCGCGATCGGCGTTGGTGATCACGACCCTCTCGGAGCCATTCGCAATGCGATCTCGAACGAGCATCGTCACGCGCTCACCTGCGCTGCGATCGGAAAGTGCGACGTTCTCGATGGCGCGGCGCTGCATCCACTCACGCAGCGACCCGTTCGTGTTTTCGTTCTCTGTCGCGTGCATTGCACCTCCCGTTGCGCGTCTGCATCCGGATCGCCAACTCGTGCTCGCGCGATTGCACGCACGAGTCGCGCTAGAGAGTACACTCCGCGCAAAGCAGGTTCCGATATATAGTCAGTCGCAACGCAAACGTGATGGCACACGTGATGCGCGTCACACGAATATTCAATCTCCGAACGAAATTCCCGTCGCGCGCGCGGTGAGCATCACGTCGTGATCGAGCTCGACGCGCTTCGGAACCTTCAGCACTTCGGCGATCGGCACGCACACGATGTGCGGCGACTGCAGCGCCACCATCTCTCCCCATCGCTCATCCGCGATCGCGCGCACCGCCGCGCCGCCGAAGCGCGTCGCAAGCAGCCGATCGTAGCCCGTCGGCATTCCCCCACGCTGCAGATGGCCGAGCACGAGCGAGCGGCACTCCTTACCCGTGCGCGTCGAAATCTCGTGCGAGAGCGATTCCGCTATTCCGCCCACGCGACGCGCTTCGCCCGGCAGCGAGTCGCCCATCGTCGACTCCTTTCCGCCGATCGGATACGCACCCTCCGCGGCGACGACGATCGAGAAGAGGCGCCCTGCGCGGTCGCGATTCCTGATCTTGTCGCAGACGCGCTCGATGTTGTACGGGATCTCCGGAATCAGAATCACATCGGCAGTGCCGGCGAGGCCGCTGTACAACGCGATGAAACCCGCATCGCGCCCCATCACCTCGAGGGTGATCACGCGATCGTGACTCTCGGCCGTCGTATGGAGCTTGTCGATCGCCTCGATCGCCGTCGACACCGCGGTGTCGAAGCCGAAGGTGGTGATCGTGAGGCTCACATCGTTGTCGATCGTCTTCGGAACCGCGACGATCTTCACTCCCTTCTCGTAGAGCTTCTGCGCGATGCCGAGCGACCCGTCGCCGCCGATCGTGAGGATCGCGTCGATGCCGAGTGCGTTGGCGCGCTCGATCAACTCGTCGCTCCGATCGATCACGACGATCGACCCGTCGGGTTGCCGCTCCGGGAAATGGAACGGGTTGCCGCGATTGGTCGTGCGCAGGATCGTTCCGCCGAGGTGACCTATGCCGCTCACGGTCTCGCGATTGAGCGGAATCACGTCGTCGTCGCCGAGGAGGCCGGCGTAGCCGCGCTTGATGCCGAGGACGTCCCAGCCGCGATCGAGAGCGGTGAGGACTGCGGCGCGGATCACTGCGTTCAGTCCCGGTGCGTCGCCGCCGCCGGTGGAGATTGCGATGCGCATCAGGGCAGGAAAGAGAATGCTGGATGAAGGGATGAAGCGGTGCAGCGCGATCGCTTCCGGATTCTATATATCGCGCACACCCGTCGAAGGGAATCTATGCGAATGGGATTTTCGCTGCTGGAGCAGCTGGTCGTGCTGGCGGTGATGACGATTCTGATTGGGATCGCCGGCCCGAGACTATTGTCGGCGCTCGACCAGGTTGCCGTGCGCGATGCACGGATGCAGCTCGTCTCCGCGCTGAGCAGCGCGCGCGGCTCGGCGCAGTCACGATCGGAGCGCGTGTCGGTCGCTCTCGACAGCACCGCGGGGCTGCTGCGAATTCTCGCGGGCGCAGACACGCTGCTCGTGCGGCCACTGCGCGCGGAGCTGGGCGTCGTGTTCGCGGCATCACGCGACACCGTCACCTATGGCGCGAGCGGGCGCGGATATGGCGCTGCAAACTCCACCATCGTGCTGAGTCGCGGCGCCGCCGCCGAAACGGTGTTCGTCGCGCGACTCGGCCGCGCACGATGGTGAAGCGTTACGCCGGGACTGCTTCCGCCTCGGCAGCCACGGTGCCGAAGTCGTATCCCGGAACCGAGATGCGGGGGATCGGCGTGCCCAGCGTGCGCTCGATGAGGCGGACCATCGAGATCTCGTCGGCGGCCATGAAGGTGAACGCATCGCCCGTCGCCGCCGCGCGTCCCGTGCGTCCGATCCTGTGCACGTAATCCTCGGCCTGCGCGGGCACGTCGTAGTTGATGACGTGCGAGATCCCGGCGATGTCGAGCCCGCGCTGCGCGATGTCCGTGGCGACGAGCACGCGGATCGTTCCTTTCTTGAATTGCTCGAGCGCGTCAGTGCGCTGGCCCTGTGACTTCTCGGAATGCATGGCGAGCGACGAAATCCCTTCGCTGTCGAGCTTGCGAACCACCTTGTCGGCGCCGTGCTTCGTGCGCGTGAACACGAGCACCGAGTCGAGCTCCTTCTGGCGCAGCAGCTCGACGAGGAGCTCGCTCTTCCGGTCGCGCGGCACCGGGTACACGGCGTGCGTGACCGTGCTCGCTGCCTGGGTCCGGAGCCCGACCTGCACCACGATCGGCTTGCGCAGATATTTGCGGGCGAGCGCCTCGATCTCCGGCGCCATCGTCGCGCTGAACAGCAGCGTCTGGCGGTATTTCGGAATCTCGGCCACGATGCGATTGAGCTGCGGCGCGAATCCCATGTCCAGCATGCGGTCGGCTTCGTCGAGCACCAGCACTTCGAGATCGTCGAAGGCGACGTTCTGGCGTTCCATGTGGTCGAGCAGCCGCCCCGGCGTTGCGACGATGACGTCGACGCCGCCGCGCAGCGCCGTTTCCTGCGGTCCGAGCGGAACGCCGCCGTACACTACGGCGATCTCGAGCCCGCTGTGGATCGCGTACTTCGCGAACGATTCCTTCACCTGTACGGCGAGCTCGCGCGTCGGCGTGAGAATGAGCGCGCGCGCGCGGCGTGGTCCGCCCAGGAGCCGCTGCACGATCGGGAGTGTGAAGGCGGCCGTCTTGCCGGTACCGGTCTGTGCGAGCCCCATGATGTCGCGCCCATTGAGAATGAGCGGAATCGCGCGTGCCTGAATCGGAGTGGGCGTGGTGTAGCCAGCATCTGCGACTGCGCGGAGGAGCTCAGGCGCGAGCATCAGCTCGGCGAAGGTCGTCGGCGCATCTGCTTCTGGTGTTTCGATGATTTCCGTCAAAATGCTCTCGAGCTCGGCGCCGGGGCCGCAAGTCCATCGAGTGTTCGATGGGCCGGCGCACTGCGAAATGTCGCGAGGCACGTTCGTGCCGCGCTTGCCGCTCCAGGCCCCCGAGGTGTAACCGAGCGGGGTGCGGATGCGGTACAGCGACCTGTGGAGCTCTAGTTTCCCTGCCCCGCTCCGGGGGCAGACTGCGCGAGCGCCTGAGAACGCAGGATTGCCATCTATTCTTTTGTGCTTACGTGCGGAAAGCTAACGCCGTGACGACAGCGAGCGCTACGTGAGGTTGATCGGGCGCCCCGAGTGCCGCGCGATCACGCCCAGCCTGAACGTGATGTCGCTCCACCGCTCCTCGGCGGTCGCCTGCAGCTCGAGCGGAAAGCCCGGCCACGCGTACGCGTTCTCCGATCGCATCGTCGCAGTGCGCTTCGGCGGATGCCACACGCCGCCGGAGTCGCAGTCATCGAGCAGCCGCTCGTACAGCTTGGTCCACTGATCGTTTCTGCGCAGAAATCCGAGTCGCGCAAAGATCTCGAGCCAGAAGAGCGCGGCGGGCATGTCGGCGTCGGCGGCGTTTCGATGCGGGAGTGGATCGCCGAGCACGAGATGAGGCTCGAGGACGATCTTGCTGCCGATCATCGTGGCGGCCTCCTGTCGCGGCTGCGGCTGCGAAAGCTGCGCGTACAGTCGGTCGAGCAGGTCGTAGTGCTCGCTCCGATAGAGCGGCATATGCGCGAGCATCACCAAGGTGTGCACGCTCGGCGGAGACGCACCAGGCGCAAGTACGTGATGATTGCCCACGCGAATGAACGGCTTCTGCGCCAGCGGCGACTTGAGGAAGGCGTCCACGCGCTCGAGGATGCGACGGGCGGCGCCGCGGAGCCGGGGATCGTTCTCATAGCCGGCTTGAGCGAGCGCGGCAGCAGCGGCCTCGCGCAGCAGCTGACGACCGTGACGGACCATGGCGAGCTCGACCTTGGCCTTGCCCCCCAGCTCGTAGAGGTACGCGGGATCATCGTCTTCCGCGAGCAGCCTGAAGAGCACCCGGCGCGCCTGGAGCAGGGGTGGCGACTCCCGGTCCCATCCGTACTCCAGTAGCCGACGTACCGCGCTGATCGTGCCGATCCCCTTGTAGCGCTCGCTTCGCGAGGTCGGGATGGAGAGCATGTTGTGGTTCCAAGTGCCGTCTGCCAACTGACTTAGCGCTAGTTCGATGGCCGGCTGATACGCGTATGGCAGCGCTGAGAAGCTCTTTGAGCTCGCAAGCGGAAGCCGGGCGACTTCGATGGCGGCGCGATACTGTATTGGAGGTGGCGCGAACTCAAGGAGCCAGGAAAGCGGAAATTCCATCGCCGCAGGAGGACCGATAGGCGCCGCCGGAGTCGCTGGAGGAGCGGCCGGTATGCTCGGCATCGGACTACTCGGAGTCGGCAAAGCTGTCACTGCGCCCTCGATTTGTGCGTAAGCCGTTGAACCGCAACAGGCTCGGCCCTCTGAAACGCGTCGGCCCAGCCCGGCGCGGAACGATACCATCTTTTCGGCGAAACGCTAGGTAGGGGAGCCCCTTAACGCTCGGTCAATGCACACGTCTACCTCCTCGAACGGCGCGATGAACAGTCGCGTGCCCACCGATCTCTGGAGGATTTCACGATGCTTCGCAACAAACTGATCACACTCGGCCTCGCGCTGACGGTTAGTACCGGGTTCGCCACCATCGCAAACGCGCAGGCCGCCTCGCCGCTGCAGGGCTCAAGCGAAGTTCGTGGGGATACGCGCGATATCCGCTCCGACAGGCGCGATCTGCGCAGCGACAGGCGCGACATCGGCAGCGACAAGCGCGACATTCGTTCCGACAACCGTGATCGCCGCGGCGACCGGCGCGAGCTGCGCAACGACAGGGCGCACGGACGCACGGGCCAGGCGCGCCACGATCGCAAGGAGCTTCGCCGCGATCGCCACGAGTCGCGCCGAGACCGCCGCGACCTTCGCGGAGATCGCCGAGACAAGCGCGGCGACCGTAAAGCTTTGCACCAGGACAAGCGCGAGCGTCGTCACGATCGCCGATAGTCATACGTAGCTCGCGAGCGAGACGATCACGATATACGGCGAAGCCCGGCCTCAATGTGCCGGGCCTCGTTGTGTCGTGGTCCCGCATCGCTTGTGATAGCCTCTTGCGGCCCGCATCTTCCGACGCATGATCGACAGTCTACGCACGCGCGCCGTGCACAAGGTCCCGGACCGCATTCGCTTCGAAGGGCGCGTCCTCCTGCTCACGGAGGATCCGGCTCTGCTGCATCGCCAGCTCGCGGGCGAGGATCTCCCCTTCGACGCCTCCGCGGCCGCCGGATCGCCGACACATCCGAAGCTCCGCGACAACATCTCGACCGACGAGATCACGCCGGCTTACATCTGCTACTACTTCGACGAGACGCTCGGCGACTTTCCCTACCTCGGCCTCAAGGCCGGTGAGGAATTTCCGATGGTGCGCGGCTCCGTGCGCGCCGGCGGATTCGTCGCCAGCGCAGCCGGCGCCCGGCGCGGCAAGGGCTCGTCGCGCGAAGCTTCGCCTTATGCAGAGATGCACGCGGGAATCAAGATCGTGATTGCGGAGAGCATCGAGCGCATCTATCGCGAGAACTGCCAGAACCTCGGCGTCTTCACGTCGACGGACTTCTCGCTCATCGAGCGTATTCGAAACGGCGAGGAGATCGCGCTCGAGGAGCTGACGCGCGGTGAAGGCGGGATCTCGCGCGGCATCGTCGAGTACGGTGGGCTCTTCAACTACAACGTCGCGCGGTTGCAGGGGCTCGTCGAGGTTCCGGTGGTGACGACGCCGAAGAAGCCGATGACGGTGGCAGAGAAGATTTTCGCGCGCCACTGGGTGCTCGACGCGGCGAAGGAGAAGATCGGTGTCGACGCGGTGCAGCCGGGCGATCAGGGCTTCGTGCGCACGGACATTCGCTTCAGCCACGAATACGTGACGCCGATGGCCGCGATCTTCTTCGAAGAGCTCGTCGGCAAGAGCGAGCCGATCAACGATCCGAAGTCGGTGTTCTTCTTTCGCGACCACCTCACCTTCCTGTCGCAGGTGATGCGTCCCGAGCACATCGAGATGGGACTGCTCGATGTCGCGAATCAGCTCGAGGCGAAGCAGCGGATCTTCGCGGGCGAGAAGGGCGTGAAGCTCTACGGCGAGCTCGATCGCCTCAACCTGCACGGCGCTCTCTCGGCGCAGGGCTCCGAGGCGATCTGCCATTCGAAGATCCTCGAGGCGCACGCCGAGCCTGGGCAGATCATCATCGGATCCGACTCGCATACGCCCCACGCGGGCGCGGTGGGGTGCATCGCGTTCGGCGTCGGCACGACGGCGATCTTCAACTCGTGGATCACGAAGGATGTTCGCGTCGAGGTGCCACCGACGTTCCGCGTGACGCTGCGCGGCAAGAAGCCGCGCAACGTCACTGCGAAGGACTTCATGCTCGAGATCCTGCGCCACCCATACATCAAGGGCGGCTCGGCCATCGGCCAGATCATCGAGTACGCCGGTGACGCGGTCGCCGCGCTATCGGTGGACGAGCGCGCGACGATGACGAACATGGCGGCGGAGGTCGGCGCATTCACGGGGATCATCGCGCCGGATGAAAAGACGGTGGAGTATCTGGTGGCGCAACGCGGGATGACGGCCGAGGCCGCGCGCGCGCTGTGCGAGGGACTCTACTCCGACGAGGGCGCTGCGTACGTGCAGGAGATCGAGATCGATGCGGCGTCGATCCGTCCGATGATCGCGCTTCCCGGCGATCCGGGGAACGGCATTCACATCGACGACAAGCACGGCGACGTGCGCATCGACATCGCCTACGCAGGATCGTGCACGGCAGGGAAGAAGGACGACATGGACATGTACGCGAAGGTGTTCAGCGAGGCGCTCGAGCGCGGCGAGAAGGTCGCGGAGGGCGTGCGCTGCTTCATCCAGTGCGGCTCGCAGGAAGTGTTCGCGTACTGCCGCGCGCAGGGGTACGACGAGGTGTTCGCGGCGGTCGGGGCGACCCTCATCGAGCCGTCGTGCGGTGCGTGCATCAACGCGGGGCCCGGCGTCTCGCGAACGCGCGAGGAAGTGACGATCTCCGCGATCAACAGGAATTTTCCGGGTCGCTCGGGTCCGGGACAGCTCTACCTCGCGTCTCCGTACACGGTGGCGGCATCGGCGATCGCCGGCCGCATCGTTGCGTGGGATGCCGATGCCCGCCAGCTCGCGCATGCATAGCATCACCACGGGCTGCCCAACGCTGCGCCCGTGGTCGTGCGAATCACGATTCACCCATGCGCGGTGAATTCGTAGATGTCGGCGGTGTTCGCCTCTACTACTACGCAGCAGGAAGTGGTGGAGACGGCGAGCCGATCGTCTTTCTTCACGGCTTCCCGACATCGTCGCACATCTGGCGCGATGTCGTGCCGATGGTTCCGGCGGGACGCCGCGTGGTCGTCATCGATCTGCTCGGATACGGCCGGAGCGACCGCCCCGAGGGGCGGGATCTGAGCATCAAGGCGCACGCCGAGCGTGTGTTGGCACTGCTCAACGTGCTGCGTATCTCGTTCGCGACGATCGTCGGTCACGATCTCGGCGGCGGCATCGCGCAGTATCTCGCGGTACGCTACCCCACGCGCGTCGCACGGCTCGGTCTCGTGAGCTCAGTGGCGTTCGAGAGCTGGCCAACGCGCGAGGTGCGGCTCGTCAAGGCGACGCTTCCGCTCACGCGCTATCTACCCGCGATGTGGGTTGCGTCGGTGCTTCGCTCGGATCTCCTGCGCGGATACTCGGATGTGCAGCGCGGCGGCCACTCGGTAGACATGTATATCCTGCCATTCGAGGGTGCCGAGGGGCGCGACACGCTTGTGGAGCATCTCGCCGCGCTCGATTCGAGGGAGACCGAGGAACTCGCGCCGCGACTGAAGGACATCGTGGCGCCGACGGCGATCATCACCGGAGCGCACGATCCCTTTCTCGGGATCGGCGTGGCGGAGCGCCTGCACGCCGAGATCAAGGGCTCGACGTTCGAGGTGATACCGGACGTACGGCACTTCGTCCCGGAGCTGGCGCCGCAGCGAGTCGCGGATGTCATCGCGAATCTCGTGACTCGATGAGCGCGCGATGAGCGCGCGACTCGAGACCTTTCGGGCAATGGTCGCGGCGCATCCGGACAATGTGTTGGCGCGCTTCGGTCTGGCGAACGAGGCACTGAAGGAGGGGCTGCACGCGGAGGCCGTGGAGCAGCTGCGAGCGTATCTCTCGTCGTACGACGATGAAGGGAATGGCTTCGGGCGTCTCGCGCTCGCGCTCGAAAAGCTCGGCAGGATTGATGAAGCGAAGGACGCGCTGCACGCGGGGATCGCGGCAGCGCGTCGGTTCGGGCATCCGAGCATGGCGGCGGAGTTCGAGGCCCGCCTCGAGGATCTCGACGAGGACTGAGCGCTAGTGCAGCGCGGCCGTCGCCTTCTTCAGCGCATCCGTTGCATTGGTGAAGCGCGTGGCGAGGTCGTTCATCTCGGACTGCGCGAGCGACTGGTCGTCGGCGCGCGTCGCTTCGTTGATCGATGGGAAGACCATGTTCGAATAGCCATTGTCCTCGTCGGCCGCGTAGATGAGGTTGCGGAACCAGGGTCGAGTCTTGAGTCCCTGCGGCCGAGTGAGTGCGCGCTCGACGAGCATGAGCGAAGCGTTGGTGCGCGTGCTCACCGCTTTCGACGGCGAGCCTTTCGCGAGCACGGAGTCGCGCGCGGCGGCGAAGACGATCGCCGCGTGCTCGAGATCGTCGATCGACGCGCTGAGCTTCGACGCATCGAGCGACCACTTTTTTCCCGCCGCATTCTTGAGCGTCGTGCCGAGGTGCACGCGCATGTCGCGCGCGTACTCGGCGTAGTCGTACGGGAGGATCTCGGCGTCCGCGAGACGGAGCATCATCGCCGCGGCCAAGCGCCCCGATGCGGCGTGATACGCGTAGGTCGGATCGCCGAACGTAGCCATCCAGTGGTACGAATCGAACTGCGAGTGGTACGATCCGCCGGGACCGTGGTAGCCCCAGTCCTCGATCGGGATGCCGAGATGGTTGTAGAAGCCGGCGAAGTCGGAGCCACCGCCCGGATCATCCATCTCCGGCTCGGCGCTGTCGGGCACGGAGTTGGTCTTCCGCCACACGGAGTAGATCGAGCCCATGCCGCTCGGATCCGGAACCTCTCGCGCGACGTCGCGCAGCGTCGGGCGAAGCGACGGTGAGCCTCCCGCGCCGAAGTGAGGCCCGTCGGCAGCGCCGTCCTGGTTGAAGTAGGCGACTGCGCCGCGCTGGAGTCGAAGCGAGTCATCCTCGACGTATTCGGTGGAGCCGAGCAAGCCCCACTCCTCCGCGTCCCACGTGGCGAAGAGGAGCGTGCGCTTCGGCTTCCATCCCTTCTTCACCTCGGCGGCGACCGAGCGCGCCGCCTCGAGAATGCTGACGACACCGCTGACGTTGTCTCCAGCGCCGGGGCCCCACGCGTCGCGATGTCCGCCGATGATCACGATCTCATCGGGAAACTCGCTCCCCTTCACGATGCCGAAGGTGTCGAAGATGTGCTTGATCGGATTGGTCGCGGTGTCGCTTCGTACGACGACTCGCGCCGATACGGGGCCGGGGCCAATGTGGTAGCGAAACGGGAGGCCGCCCTGCCACGTCTGCGGAATGCGCGCGCCGCGGACGCCCTTGAGCAGGGCAGTCGCATTCTTGTACGACGCCGGCATCACGGGGATGTGTGGCACTTGCATCTCACTCAGCGGGATACGTTTGACACCGGGGTGACTCGGATATCCCGGTGTGCTCGGATCACCATTGTCGTTCATCACGC
Organism: Gemmatimonadaceae bacterium; assembly: GCA_013697785.1. Classification (GTDB taxonomy): domain Bacteria; phylum Gemmatimonadota; class Gemmatimonadetes; order Gemmatimonadales; family Gemmatimonadaceae; genus FEN-1250. Next base: position 65,677 of record JACCWE010000091.1, on the reverse strand, counting down.
TGCCGCGCTGCACGCCTGTCTCGGTGCGCATCGGGCCTTCGGGATAGACATCTCCGCGCGCATAGCCATCGTCGGCGGGATCGCTGTAGATGATGAGTGCGACCGCGCCGCGCTTCTCGGCCTCGCGCGCCTTGATGCCGCGATACGAGTGGCCGTAACGCGCGATCGCGATCTTTCCCTTCACTGATACGCCGATCGAGTCGAGCTGCTTGTAGTCCTCGATCAGTCCGTAGTTCACGTACACGACGGGCGCGCTCACGTCGCCGGTTCCGCTGTAGCCGTTCGCGATGATCTTCTCGAAGGCGGCGCCTGAGGTCGAGTCACCCGCGATCGCCCCTTCCGCGAGATCGAGCGAAAGTGTGTCGGGTGCGACGCGCCAGAGCTTGATCTCGGTGGTGTGCGGCATCCACACGTCGTACGCGCGCACCTCGGTCTGCATCCCCCACGACTTCATCGCGTTGATGACGTAGTCGCGCGTGTGCTCCTGCGCCGGAGTGCCCGCGATGTGTGACTCCTTCGAGAGCGCGTGCGAATGGTGGCGCGCGCTTCCGGTGTCGGGGCGAGCGGTGACGCTCGTCTCGAGGTCGCGCTCCGTGCGCGCAGCGGTGGGCGAGTAGCCGGGAGTGGCAGGTGCCTGCGCGCCGAGCGAGGCGGCGAGCGCGAGAGAGAGGGAGACGAGCAGCGTGCGGCGCATCGTCACGACCTTGGTTCGGGATTCGTTGAGGCTGAATGAGCGGAGCCTGCGCGCCGCTTCTCGTATTGCAGTGCGGCGCGCTCCGGCGCCGCCTTGATTGCACTCTCGGTGTACATGCTGCGCGGATTCCAGAGCACCCAGCTCTCCACGCCGTTCGCGTAGCCGGCCTCGATCTGCGCGCGGACTTCGGTCGCCGTGTAATGCGGCGGCCCGAGCGTGAAGTCCTGATACCACGGCCGCACCGCCGCCGCGCCGACGATGCCGATCGAACGGCGATGGACGTCCTTCAATCCCTTCGCAATCGTCTCGTACGGATGCGCGTTCGGGTTCCCGATGCCGTACGACCCCGGATTGTAGTGCGACGGATACATCATCGGCAGCACGACATCGACCGTGTTGATGAACTGCTCCCACTTTTGCCCAATCCCCATGTCGGTCGTATCCGTGGCGGTGAGGCCGAAGACATCAGCCGTGACCGGCACGCCGAGCGGCTTGAGACGCGCGCGCGTGGTGAGGAGCTGCTCGCGAATCACCTGCGCCCGCAGTCGCCCGCGCGCGAGCGGGAAAGTCGCCTCGGACACGAGCCGCTTGTCGTCAGGGAATCGAACGTAGTCGAACTGGATTTCGCTGAAGCCGAGGTCGACGGCTTCGCACGCGAGGTCGGCGGCGTAGTGCCAGGGGCCGTCCTGATGCGGATCGAGCCAGGGATTCCCCTTCTTGTCGCGCCACGGTTGCGAGGGATCGGCCTTGCGGCGGATCGCCCACTCGAGCTTCGTGCTGGCGAGCAGCGGATCCTTGGCGACGACGATGCGCGCGATCGGATAGATGTGATGCACGCGCATCGAGTCGAGCATCGCGCGGAGCCGCGCGTGCGACATCGGGCGATTGGTGTCCGCGCCGATCGCCTGCGCGAGCGGCACCTGCGAGCGATAGAGGACGAAGCCACGATCATCCTTCACGTCGACCACGAGCGCGTTGACCTCGGTGTGGCTCGCGACTCCGATCAGCTCCCAGCCGCGATCGCCGAGCGCGGCCCAGCGATTGACGTAGAGTCCGCGGACGACTTTGGGGAGCGGGACGAGGGGCGGGCGGAGGTCGGGGAGCGAGTCGGGGGAGGTGACGCGCGCGGGGGCGGGGCAGAAGTTGGGCTGCGGTGCGAGTGCAGCCGGAGCCTGCGCGGAGATCGACGATCCACCCGCGATTATGAGCGGCGTAGCGGTGAGGGCGAGGGCACGATGGAGCATTTCGCAATCTATCAATTGCGATACGCAACCGCTGGCGATTAATGCATTCAGCGATAACTTCTGAATTCAGCAGCCGATGCGTCGTCGCTGCCTTCCCCGCCGCAGGAGCTCCATGTCACGCTCGTTCGTAGCCATCTCATTCGCCGTGATCGCGCTGACTGCGAGCCTGGCCGCGCAGGAGCCCGCCGGCCCAGTCGCCACGAAAATCGCAAGAGTAGACACCGTGCATGGCGATGTGCGAATCGACAACTACTTCTGGCTTCGCGAGAAGACCAATCCGAAGGTGATCGCCTATCTCGACAGCGAAAACGCGTACACGGCCGCCCGGATGCGCCACACGGAGGCCCTGCAGAGCAAGCTGTACGGCGAGATGCTCGCACGCGTGAAGGAAACCGACCTCACAGTGCCTTACCGCGACAGCGGCTTCTGGTACTACTCGCGTACGGAGAAAGGGAAGAGCTATCCCATCCTGTGCCGAAAGAAAGGCTCGCTCGACGCGAAGGAAGAGATCATGCTGGACGAGAATGCGATGGCCAAAGGCAAAAAGTTCTTTTCGCTCGGCGAGGTTCAGAGAAGTCCGGACAACAAGCTCGTCGCATATCTCGAGGACACGACCGCGCTGCGCGTGTACACGCTATACGTAAAAAATCTCGTGACGGGCAAGCCCCTCACCGATACGCTCGGCGAAGTCGTGCCCGGCCTCGCGTGGGCCAATGACAATCGCACGCTGTTCTACTCGACCGCGGACTCGGCGCGCCGCACAAACGCCGTGTGGCGCCACACGCTCGGCAATCCACGATCGAAGGATGTGCGGGTGTTCGAGGATGACGACGTCCTCAACAATGTGAACGTCGGGCGCACGAAGAGCGGAAAGTTCGTGCTGATCGCCGATGATGGCTTTACGAGCTCGGAATGGCGCGCGATTCCGACTGCCGCGCCGACGACCTCGCCACGCGTGATTGCACCGCGCCGCGCGAACGTGCAGTACACCGTCGACCACATCGATGGCGCATTTCTCATGGTCACCAACGACGGCGCGCGCAACTTCAAGATCATGCGCATTCCCGAGGATGACTTCACGCCGGCGAAGTGGACCGAATGGCGGCCGCACAGCGACTCGGTGTTCGTCGAAGGCGTCGAGCCGTTCAAGCATTTCGTCGTCGTCTCGGAGCGCGCCGGCGGACTCCCCCGCCTTCGCGTCACCGATCTCGCGACGCGCGCGACGCACTTCATCACCTTTCCGGAAGCCGCATACGGCGTGTTCCCAACGCAAAACGCCGAGTTCGACTCGCCGACGCTGCGCTTTCAGTATTCGTCGCTCGTAACTCCGGCATCGACGTACGACTACGACATGGCGACGCACAACCGCGTTCTCAAAAAGCGACTCGAGGTGCCGGGCTACGATCCGTCGCGATACGAGGTCAAACGATTGATGGTGAGCGTACGCGACGGCGCGCGCGTGCCGGTATCGATGCTCGTGAAGAAGGGATGGGTTCGGGATGGCAGTCATCCGCTCCTGCTCTACGCCTACGGCTCGTACGGATACACAACCGAGGCAACATTCAATTCGCCTGCTTTCAGCCTCGTCGATCGCGGCTTCGCCTACGCGATCGCGCACATTCGCGGCGGGCAGGAAATGGGGCGTCAGTGGTATGACGACGGCAAGATGTTGAACAAGAAAAACACCTTTAATGACTATGTCGACGTCGCTGAATATCTCGAAAAGGAGAAGTACACGAGTGCCGACAAGATGGTGGCGAATGGCGGCAGCGCCGGCGGCCTCCTCATGGGCGCCATCTCGAACATGCGCCCCGATCTCTTTCGCGCGATCGTCGCCGACGTCCCCTTCGTCGACGTAATCAACACGATGATGGATGCGTCGCTGCCGCTCACGTCGCAGGAATGGCAACAGTGGGGCGACCCGCACATCAACGCGCAGTACGATTACATGAAGACGTACTCGCCATACGACAACGTCGAGCACAAGGCGTATCCGTGGATGCTCGTGACGTCGTCGCTCAACGATTCGCAGGTCTCTTATTGGGAGCCGGCGAAGTGGGTGGCAAAGCTACGGGCGACGAAGACCGATTCAAATCCGCTTTACTTCAAGATCAACATGGCGGGCGGTCACGGCGGGAGCTCGGGACGTTACGAGCGGTTGCACGAGATCGCATTCCGCGATGCTTTCATGCTCGATGCCGTCGGGCAGAGTCAGCAAGTCTCCATCGTACAGTGAAATCAATGATCGCAGCGGCGAGCTGTCGTTCGTTCGCGACCCTCGCGGGCGTGTGCCTCGCGCTCGCCGCTCAACCGCTTGCCGCGCAGCGCGCCAACCGCCCCGACTGGACCGCTCGCTACCAGGCGATCGTAGCCGAGAAGGGGCAGAAGGTGGACAGCGTGCGACTGCACGAGCTGTTCGCGCTCGACTGGGACTACGGCAACATCGAGTACCCCGAGGGCGCGACGTATTCCGGCTACAAGGGGCAGAACGACCGGTGGACAGATGTCTCGCTCGCGGCGATCGCGCAGCGAAAGAAGGAGCTGCAGAACCCGATGGCGGTGATCTCGTCGATTGACCGGGCGTCGCTCTCGACGAGGGATCAGCTCAACTACGATCTCTTTCGCCGCGGGGCCGAGGACAACATCGCGGGCACGCGCTTTCCGGGCGAGTATCTCTCGATCGATGCACGGAGTGGGCCGCAACTGCTCTCACAGGCTCTCGAGCTCAACCCGAGCGCAACTGTGAGGGACTACGAGGACATCCTCGCCCGCGTCAACGGGCTCGGCGCTGTCGTCGATGAGACGATCGTGCTCCTGCAGAAGGGACTCGACGCGAAGGTGACGGCGCCGAAGATCACACTGCGCGATGTGCCGGATCAGGTGAAGGGGCTACTCACCACTAGTCCGCTGAAGAGCCCCGTGCTCGTGATGTTCACGCGCTTTCCAGCGAGCATTCCCGCGGCCGAGCAGAAGAGGCTCACCGACGCCGCGGTGAAGGCGTATACCGAGAAGGTGAAGCCCGCCTACGATCGGCTCTACACCTTCCTCACGACCAAGTACCTCCCAGGCGCGCGGGAAACAGTCGGCATGAGGGCGCTCCCCGATGGCGCCGCGTGGTACGCGTACAACGTCCGCATCCAGACGACGACCAACCGCACGCCCGCGCAGATTCACGAGACGGGGCTGGCCGAGGTGAAGCGGATACACGGGCAGATGGACAGCGTGATGAAGTCGATCGGCTACAAGGGGACGTTCGCCGAGTTCACGAACTTCCTGCGCACGGATCCGAAGTTCTTCTTCACGGACAGCGCCGATCTCGTGCGCGCCTATCGAGACATCGTCAAGCGCATCGATCCCGAGCTGATCAAGCTCTTCGGGCATCTGCCGCGGCTGCCGTACGGTGTCACGACGATCCCCTCGTACGCCGCGAAGTCAGCGACGACGGCATACTACCAGCCGGGATCGTACGAAGCGGGGCGCCCGGGCTATTACTACGTGAATACGTACGCACTCAACACGCGTCCCAAGTGGGAGATGGAGGCGCTGTCGTCGCACGAGGCGGTGCCGGGGCATCATCTGCAGATCGCGATCTCGCAGGAGCTCACCGACGTCCCCGACTTTCGCCGATACGGCGGCTACACGGCGTTCGTCGAAGGGTGGGCGCTTTACTCGGAGAGTCTTGGCCCGAGTATTGGGCTCTACAAGGATCCGTACTCTAAGTTCGGGCAGTTGACCTACGAGATGTGGCGCGCGATCCGTCTCGTCATCGACACTGGGATCCACGCGCAGGGGATGTCACGCCAGGACGCGATCGACTACTTCGAAGCCAACTCGGCGAAGACGCACAACGACATCGTGGTCGAGGTCGACCGCTACATCACGACACCGGGGCAGGCGCTCGCCTACAAAACGGGCGAGCTCAAGATCAAGGAGCTGCGCGCGTACGCCGAGCAGCAGCTGGGCGACAAGTTCGACGTGCGCGAGTTTCACGATGAGGTGCTGGACCAGGGCGCGCTGCCACTGGATGTGCTCGACGCGCGGATCAGGGCGTGGGTGAGCGAGAAGAAGACGAAGGCGTGAGTTAATACCCCAGCAACGCCGCCCAGAGCTGCGGATACATCGCCATGCTCTGCGCCCGGTACTGCGGCCGGTACCCGAACAGCACCACATGCCCCTTCCCTTCCTTCACATCCACCAGCGCCGCCTTCCCTCGCAACTTCTCGGCGCCTAGCAGCCATCCGCTCAGCAGCGCCGACCCCGTCGACGGATACACCGCCGCCGCAGTCGCGAGCGTTGTGTCCGTGATCTCGAACGCCGGGCCGCTCTCGAACCACGCCGCCGGATGCGCGAGCATCAGCCTGTTCAGCGGATGCGACTGGTCGAGGTTGAGCGCGAAGAGCGAGCCGGGCGCATAGAAGTCGCGGTCGCTCACCCCCTCGAGCACGTTCTTCACCGGCAGCTTCAAATATTCAATCGCCCACCGACTTGCATCGTTGAACGTGATGAGCGTTCCGCCCGCGTTCACGAAGTCGTGCAGCGCCGCATCGCCCGCGGTGCCGAGACCGCCCTTGAGCGAGTCGGGATACCCCGCCTCGCGCGCGCCCTGCTGCAACCCGCGCGGCGACTCGTCGGGGAGGATTATCGCGTCGAAGCGCGACGCGAGATTCCCCGCGTGCACCTCGCGATCGCCGATGACGGTGAACGGAATGCGGTACTGGTCGAAGATGAAGCGCGTCCATCCCTCATCCATCGACGGGTTCCAGCTTCTGTAGATCGCGATGCGGCGCGCGGTCTTGCCGCTGAGCCCCGGCACGTCGAGCTTCGGCGGCGGAATTTGCGCGATGATGTCGGACGTCGTGACCGGGAACGAATCAACTGCGATCGCGCCCACGCCCATCAGGAGCGGCAGCGTCTGCGCTGTCACATCGTACGGAGCCTTCGGCGGGCCGCCCGGATATTCGTGCAAATCGGGATAGTGTTGATTCTCGAGCAGCGCCTTCGCAAAGCCGCCGTACGGCTGGTCGAGCATCACCACGTAAGTGCCGGCCGAGAAGCGCACGCGATTCGCCACGAACGGCGCCGTCGCTCGACGGATCTCCACCTGACCACGCTGCAGAATACGCAACACTGTACGCAGCGATGACTGATCCGGCTGCTGCATCGGGATCAGAAACGCAGCGGGCCACTTCTCGCGCTGCGCTGCCTTCCTTCCCTGCACCGCGCGCTCGCTCACGCGTGAGAAGTTCTCGAGCCACGTTGTGCGCATCGGCGCCGCAGAGCTTAGCAGTGCCCACGACGCGCTCACCTGATAGTCGACGATGTTGCCTACGGTCCATATTCCGCCCTGCCACGGCACGAGGAAATTCCACGACGACACTTTGGAGTCGTAGCCGCGCCCCGGTTTCAGCGAGTCGAACGGCGTCACGAGCGGCGTCGCGATGCTCGCGCTCGCGGTCTCCGTGAGAATGCGCACGCCTCCATGGTAGTGCTGATACGCCCGGCTCGGCGTCCACGCGTCGTACGTCGAGTTGTTCGTGATACCGGTTTTCCCCTGGGCCGTCAGCCGCCATGTCATATCGAGCCCGAGCGCGTTGACGCCGGAAATGAGGATCGGATCCACATTCGGTTCGATCGGATCCATGTACGGCGGGATGAACAGTCGCGCCTCGTCGGAACCCTGCTGGTGGATGTCGTTCACGATCTGCGGATGCCAGAGATTGTGGAGCGAATCCACCGTCATCTGCGTCTCGAGCTGCGTGAATGCGTACCAGTCGCGGTTGTTGTCGTGACCAGTGTAGTGATGGTAGAGCACTGGCGGATCGGTTCCCTCCGCGGGCGTCCCGATCGTGCTTCGGTACCAGTCACCGACGATGTCGACACCATCGGGATTGAGCGACGGCACCATGATCACGATCGTCTGCGCGCGTATCGCCTTCGCCTCGGCGTCCTCGCCGCTCACGAGCTTGTGCGCGAGCACGAGAGGCGTGAGGATGCCGCCCACCTCATCCGAGTGAATGCTCGACGTGATGAGCACGACGAGCTTTCCGTTCGCGATCAGCGAATCGCGCTCACCGGGCTTCCGCACGCGCGGGTCCGCGAGCCGGCGCTGGATCTCGCGGTACTTCGGGAGATTCGCGATCGTCGCCGAGTCGGAGATGATGGCAGCGATGAAGGGGCGGCCGAGCGTCGTCTTGCCGAGCACGTGGAGCTGAATGCGCGGGCTCGACTTCGAGAGCGCGGTGAAGTAGGCGACGACCTGCGACCACGCGGGGAGCTTGCGATCGGTGCCGGGAACGAAGCCGATCACCGATGCGGGTGTGGGCACGCTCGTCTGCGCCCTCGCACTGGGTGCGCCGAGCAGCAGCGGAGCTCCGAGCGCGACGGCGAGCACGATGCGCCGCAGCGATCGCGCCAGGCGCTCAGACGTCGATCTTGCGGAGCTCGTCGGCGGCCTCGAGCACGTGGCCGATCTCGCGGGAGAGAGCGCGTGCCTCGACGGTCGCGCTGTTGACGTCGCCGATGGCTGACTGCACACCGGATGAGCGGAGCTTGAGTAGGTCATACTTCAAATTCTGCAACGCGAGACCGGCGCTGTCGAGCTGTCCGGTTAGACGCGCACGTCGCGAAGCGAGCTCTGTCATCGACACGAGCTGTCGTTTGAGCAGCGAGAACCGCCGATCCCGATCCGACGCTTCGGCCGGCTCGAGCTCGACCTGAGCGATGCGACCTTCGATCTCCTTCACCAGCTCGGGCGAGCAGTCCGCATCGAGATGGTGCAGCGCCTGCGCCACCGACGCGACGCGCTCGACCAGCGCCGTCACCGTCGGCACGACATCGGGTAGCAAGTCGCGATCAGCCTTGGCGAGCGATGCGACGGTCGCGAGCACCGCTGCGCGGTCTGCGACCGCGCGACGCACGCTCGCGCCGTATGCGCCCGCAAGCACCTCGCGCGGCGCGAGCTTCGCCGCCTCATCCTCGGCGACCGCCGGCGGCAGCGCGCGCGCTGCCGTTCCGGCCCCTGCAGAACCGAGCGATGCGAGGTCAGGCGCCGAAGGTCGCGACAGGATCTGACCGAACGTCACGCCCTCGGACCAGAGATTCCCCCACTCCTTGATGAGACCGACGGTCATGAATACCGCCGGGAAGAGGAACCAGGGAGTCACGGGACTCGTGAGGAGATTGATCCCGGCGAGCATCCCGATCACGGCGAAGTTGCTCACGACATGCCGACGAAAGAGCACGATGCGCTCGCCGATCGTACGCACCGGCCGGCCATCGACGCTCATCTTCATCTGATCGCGATAGTTCTTCCGCCACTCCTTCCACTCGCGCCGCGACATCGGATGCGCCGGCATGCCGTCCGCACCCATCGGGAACGCCGCCGCCTGATGCGCCCATGGAGCGGCGGGATCGCGGAAAAGCGCTGGCACCGGCGGCGGGGGTGGAAGCGGTGCGTTTCGCGGAATACCGTACTGCGGCACGTACCCCTGCGGTTGCGCGACTGGCTGCTGCGCGACTGGCGCCGGCGCGACAGGCGCCACTGCGCGCGGTCTCCACCCCGGCGACGCCAGCGCCGACGCCATCTCGGCGGCGCTCGAGAAGCGATCCTCCGGCTTCTTCGCGAGCGCATACTCGACGATCGCTGCGATGTCCGGCGGCGCATCGCCGCGCACCTCTCTCACCGGGCGCAGCTTCTCCGAGAGATGCTTCATCATCATCGACGGCGTATTCGATGCCTTGAACGGCAGCTCGCCTGTGAGCATCACGTAGCCGACGACGCCCAGCGAATAGATGTCGCTCCGCCCATCCGCCTCCTTTTCGCCGAGCGCCTGCTCGGGCGACATGTAGGCCGGCGTGCCGATCGCGACGCCGGTCGCCGTCAGCTGTGCATCGCCCTCCGCCGCGCGCGCGATTCCGAAGTCCGTCACCATCGCGCGTCCACTCTCGCGATCGATGAGGATGTTCTCCGGTTTGATGTCGCGGTGCACGACGCCCCGCGCGTGTGCGTACGCGAGCGCGCCCGCGACCTCGCGCAGCAGGCGTCGAACCTCGTCGTTGGTCATTCGCGGTGCGCGCGCGAGCCGGGCGGCAAGCGTCTCTCCGTCCACGAGCGCCATCGCGAGATACACGATGCCGTTTCGCTCGTCGGCCGAGTAGATCTGGACGATGTTCTGGTAGTTGAGCTTAGCCGACGTCTCCGCTTCGCGAAGGAAGCGTCGCTTCACTTCCTCGCGGTAGGCGAGCTCCGGCGGCAGCACCTTGAGCGCGACAGGGCGCTTGAGCCTGCGATCGATGGCGCGGTAGACGAGCGCCATCCCTCCACGGCCAAGTTCGTTCTGCACATCGTAGAGATCACCGACCGCTACGACGACGCGGTCGTGCATCACGTCGGTCATGACGCGCCGCGGACGCCACTCGAGCCGCGCGCGGACTCCGCGCCGTAAACCGCCGCGTCCACTTCATCCGCGAGCGAGCGCGCGCGCTCGGTGAGCTGCGTAATGTGGCTCCCCGCGTTCGCGACCGCTCCCGCACGCAAACGCAGGATGTCCAGGCGCATGTTCTGCAGCGCGAGCACGCAGCTGTCCAGCTTCGCGCGTGCGTCGTCGTGGCGGCGTGAGATGTCCGCGACGCCGCGGCGCTGGCGCTTGAGCAGCGCGAGCCTCCGCACGCGATCCTCGCTCCCGCGCTCCAGTGGATTCGCCTGCGCCTCGAGCTCCGAGATCTGCGACTCTATCTGCGCGAGCGCATCGGGCGCGCTCGCCTTCTCGTCCGCCGCCGTCGCCTGCGCGAGGAGCTGAATGCGCTGGAAGAGCGCCTCAGTGGCCGGGATCACTCCGTCGACGAGCGACTGATCGCTCGGCGGCAGCGAGCTCACCATGCGCATGATCTCGCTCCGATCCTGCTCCGCGCGCTGCACGGTGCCGCGATACGGACCCATGTCGGTGCGATTCGGATCGAAGCCCGCGGCGCGCTGCATCCCGGTGTTCCCGGGGCCCGGCATTGGCGGAAGCGACATGCGCGGCGGGCGCGGGAGCGAGCGACGCTGTTTGTCGAACAGCCCGCGCGCTTCCTCGATCGTCTCGCCTGCCAGATCCACGAGGCGGCGATCGCGCGGCTGGCGAAAGACATCGCGCCAATCGTAGCCCGCATTCCACAGCTTCGAATACTTGAAGGCCATGAAGATGCCCCAGACGGGCGTCACGAAGAAGAAATCCGCGTGGCCGAAGATCGAGAAGGCGATGATCACGGCGTTGACGAACGCGAACGTCCCGAATTTTCCGCGGAAGGCGCGAACCTCGGGCGCCATCCAGCGCGCGATCTCCTCGCTGGTCGCGGGGCTGTAGTTCGAGAGCGCGTGCGACGCGGGAAGCGGTGACGATGGCGCGGTCTCGAACGGGCGCGGCGTCCAGTCCTGCGACGACGTGCGCTGCGGCGGCGGCGCATCGACCACCGCGGGAATCACCGTCACGTCGCCGGAGAGCGCGCGCGAGAGTGCAGCCGCACTCGCCACACGATTCTCCGGCTCCTTCTCGAGCAGCGACATCACCGTCGCCGCCAGATCCGCGGGACAGTCGGCGCGCAGCTGATTCACCGGCGCCGGACGCTCGGTGATCTGCTTCATCAACATCGATGCGGTCGTCGCCGCCTGGAACGGCAGCCGTCCTGACAGCATCTGGTAGGCGACGACGCCGAGCGCGTAGAGATCGGTGCGTCCGTCGATCTCGCGATCGCCCGCGGCCTGCTCCGGCGACATGAATGCCGGCGTGCCAATGGCGACGCCGGTGGCGGTGAGTCGCGAGTCCGATCCTTCCTGGATCGCGCGCGCGATTCCGAAGTCCGTCACCATCGCGCGCCCGCTCTCCTTGTCGAGGAGAATGTTGTCGGGCTTGATGTCCCGATGGATCACGCCGCGCGCGTGCGCGTAGGCGAGCGCGTCGGCGACCTCGCGCAGCACGCGGCGCGTCTCGTCGACCGACATTTGCCCATCCTCGTACATCTTCTTCGCGAGCGTCGGCCCTTCGACCAGCGCCATGACGAAGTACACCAATCCCTCGCGCTCGTCGACGCTGTAGATAGGGACGATGTTCGGATGACTGAGCTGCGCCGCCGTCTCGGCCTCGCGCAGAAATCGCGTCTTGATCTCACTGCGGAAGGCGAGCTCCGGCGGCAGCAGCTTGATCGCGACCAGCCGTTTCAGCCGGCGGTCCTTCGCGCGATACACGATGCCCATGCCACCGCGCCCAAGCTCGTTGTCGAGCTCATAATTGGCGGCGAGCGCGCGCTCGGCTACAGCACGGATCTCCGCATCCGCAGGCACGGCGGGATCAGGCACTCGAGAACCCCTGGGGGGAGCAAGAAGCCCTCGGGGACAACGGCCCTCCGGGAGGAATAGAGTCTGCTTAGTGTACCATTTGCAGCGCGATCTGAAAAGACAATCAGCCGCGCTGGCAGGGGTACTACGTCAAAGCGACGTGTAGAAGTTGCAACTTCTGCCTCGATGGCCTGTTTGGTGCTGGACTTGTACGTCGGAACGACTTCCCTCGCCATCCGCTTGGTCTGATGATCGGAGGCCTCGAACCGGCTTGAGATGCTGTCTTACAACAAGGTCGACACAATGGCGCAACGTCAAACACTGCCAGTACTTCCGCTTCGCGGAACCGTCATCTTCCCGGGCCTCACCGCACCCATTGCGGCTGGGCGGCCGGGAACGCTTCGCGCGATCGAGGCGGCGCTCAAGGGCGATCGGCTCGTTTTCGCCGTAGCGCAGCGCGACAACGCGGAAGAGCCCACTCAGGACAATCTTTACACAATGGGAGTGATCGCGCGCATCGGACAGGTGCAGCGCGGACTCGGTGGCGTTCAGCTGCTGCTTCAGGGCGAGCAGCGTGCCACTGCACTCCAATATTCCACAAGCGACAACTACCTCGCAGCCGTCTCGGTGCAGGTGGAAGACATGAATGCGCTGGACGAGCATGACAGCGCCTTCGAGGCTCTCCACAAGGAGATTCGCGAGCGTGCCGCCGAGCTTGGCGAGAAGCGCGGTCTTCCCGAAGAGGTCGTACATCAGGTACTCGACTCCGTCACCGAGCCCGGCAAGTTCGCCGATCTCGTCGCCGGCTACATCGAGCTCTCGGTGGCCGAGAAGCAGGGACTGCTCGAGACGCTGAGCGTCGAGGAGCGACTGCGTCGCGTGCTCGTGCACGTGCAGCGCCAGATCGGACTGCTCGAGGCGCAGGAAGAGATCAAGTCGCAGGTGCAGGAAGAGCTCGGAACTCGCCAGCGCGAGATGTATTTGCGCGAGCAGATGAAGGCGATCCAGAAGGAGCTCGGCGACGACGATCAAAGCCGCGAGATCGAGGAGCTTCGCGAGAAGCTTTCGAAGCTCGAGCTGCCGAAGTCGGCGCGTCAGGAAGTCGAGCGCGAGCTCGGACGGCTGGAGCGCTCGGGACGCGAGTCCATGGAGGCGCAGGTCATCCGCACGTATCTCGAGTGGGTCGCCGAGCTTCCGTGGAATACGCGCTCGGATGACAATCTCGATCTGCGTCACGCGAGCAAGGTGCTCGACGAGGATCACTATGGCTTACCCGATGTGAAGGACCGGGTTTTGGAGTTCCTCGCCGTGCGACAGCTGCGCGCGCAGGAGCTGGCCGAGGAGGTCGAGAAGACCGGCGAGTACCCGGCGGCGAAGCTCAAGTCGGCGAAGGAGGATGTCGTGCCGACGCTGGCGACGGGCGAGGATGAGGAGCGTCCGATCACCGACAAGCAGGAAGTGAAGGCGCGTGCGATGGCGAAGGGGCCGATTCTGCTCTTCGTCGGACCTCCGGGCGTCGGCAAGACGTCGATCGCAAAGTCGATCGCGCGCTCGCTCGGACGCGAGTACATCCGCGCGGCACTCGGCGGCGCTCGCGACGAGGCGGACATTCGCGGACATCGCCGCACGTACGTCGGCGCGATGCCGGGGCGTGTGATCAATGGACTCAAGCAGGCGGGAACGAAGAACCCCGTCTTTTTGCTCGACGAAGTGGACAAGCTCGGCAGCTCGTATCAGGGCGATCCGTCGAGCGCGCTGCTCGAGGTACTCGATCCTGCGCAGAACGACAGCTTCACCGATCACTATCTCAACGTTCCGTTCGATCTGAGCGAAGTGCTCTTCATCGCGACGGCGAACTTCATTCAGAACATTCCGGCGCCGCTGCTGGATCGAATGGAGGTGGTGGAGTTCTCGGGTTACACCGAGCGTGAGAAGACGGAGATCGCGAAGACCTATCTCGTGCCGCGCCAGCTCGAAGACGCGGGGCTCAAGGACAAGGGCGTCACGTTCACGGATGAAGCGGTGACGGCGATCGTCACGCGGTACACTCGCGAGAGCGGCGTGCGACAGCTCGAGCGACAGGTTGGCGCGGTGGCGCGGAAGGTCGCGCGCAAGATCGCGGCGAAGGAGATCGATTCGCTCACCATCACGCCCGCGGATGTTCGCGAGCTGCTGGGACGTCCGAAGGTGCACCCGGAGCACGCGGCCGAGGATAACGAGGTCGGCGTGGCGACGGGGATGTACTACACGCCTGCGGGCGGCGACATCATGTTCGTGGAAGCGGCAATTCGCCGGCTGTACGCACCACCAGCCTCGCCCGATGGCGATGTGCAGGTCTCGGGTTGGGGAAATGTGTCGCTCATTCTCACGGGCCAGCTTGGCGACGTGATGAAGGAGTCGGCACGGGCGGCTCTCACGTATGCGGCGACGCATGCGGCGCAGCTCCGCATTCCCACCGACAAGCTGGGATCGATCGAGGTGCACGTGCACGTTCCTGCGGGAGCGATTCCGAAGGACGGGCCGAGCGCCGGTGTCTCGATCTCGACCGCGCTGGTTTCGGCGATGTCCGGCCGGAAGGTTCGGAAGGACGTTGCGATGACGGGTGAGGCGACGCTGCGCGGCAGGGTGCTGCCGATCGGCGGACTGAAGGAGAAGGTGCTCGGCGCGCACCGCGCGGGGATCACGACCATCATCCTGCCGAAGGACAACGAGGCGGATATGGAAGACATTCCCGAGGAGGTTCGCAACAGCCTCACCTTCCACACGGTGAGCACGCTGGACGAAGTGTTCGCGATCGCGCTGGAGCCGGAGGGCGAGCTGATTCTGCCCGGGGAGCCGACGCTGGTCGAAGAGGTGGACGAGAGCGCGGAAGTTCACGCGGGGGTGTAGCTCTACCCTGATCGTATGGATGCTGGGGAAAAGCGCCGTGGCAGAAATGCCGCGGCGCTTTTGCATCTGCACGCTGGCGACGTGCGGCATGCATCCGTAGACTTCAATTCTTGACGACTCGCGGGAGCATGACACGGTGACGCCGGCGGAACAGGAGATGCTCCAGGCGGCGATCGGTGTGGCGTATACGCTGGAGCGAGAGCTCGGCCGCGGCGGCATGGCGACGGTGTACCTTGCCCACGACAACAAGCATCAGCGGCTGGTCGCAATCAAGATTCTGCATGCGGACTCTTCGGCGACGCTCGGGCCCGACCGATTCCGTCGCGAGGTTGCCACTGCGGGCAGGCTCCAGCACCCGCACGTGCTCGGGGTTTTTGACTCGGGCGAGACCTCGGATGGTCGGCTGTGGTTCACGATGCCCTTCGTGGATGGCGAGACGCTCCGAGCGCGGCTGAAGCGCGAGATCCAGCTCTCGGTGGAAGATGCGCTACGAATCGTGCGCGAGCTCGCGGGCGCGCTCGACTACGCGCACCTGAGCGGCGTGATCCACCGTGACATCAAGCCCGAGAACGTGCTGCTGACGAAGCAGGGCGACGCACTCCTCGCGGATTTCGGAATTGCGCAGGCGCTCGACAGCGGCGTGCTCGGGCCCGGAGTACCGACGCTCACCGCGACGGGAGCATCGATTGGGACGCCGCAGTACATGAGCCCCGAACAGGCGAGCGGACAGCGCACGCTCGATGCGCGCAGCGATGTCTACGCGCTGGGCGCTGTGTTTTACGAGACGCTCGCCGGCGAGCCTCCGTTCACCGGGCCGACGGCGCAGGCGATCATCGCGCGCATGCTCGCGAGCGAGCCTCCGTCGATCTGTATGGTGCGCCCGGCAGTGTCGAGCGGCATCGACGCGGTGCTGCGCCGCGCGCTGGAGCCAATCGCCGCGGATCGGTGGACGTCCGCTGGCGAATTCTCTCGCGCACTCGACGAGACGCAGCGCGCGCCCGCAGCGATTCCTGCGCGCGTCGGCGGCGCAACCCGCACGGCGCTGTTCATCGGAGCGCTGGCGATCCTGACGGCTGCGTTGGCGGCGCTGGCGTGGCGACCGAGGCATGTCGCGACTCCTGCGCCGCTGGCCACGACTGCCATTCGACTCGTGGTGTTGCCGTTCGAGAACGAGGGCGACTCGGCCGATAGCTACTTCGCGGAGGGAATGACGGAGGCCGTTCACGACAAGCTCGCGGGCGTGCCGGGCATCGAGGTGATCGGCACGGCGAGCGCGAGGCAGTATCGCGGGACCACGAAATCCGCAAAGCAGATCGGGGAGGAGCTCGGCGTGCGCTACGTCCTCGAAGGGCGCGTGCGATGGGCAAAGGCAACGGGGAAAGCCAGTCGCGTTCGGGTCAGCCCCGAGCTGGTAGATGTCGGCTCGTCGACTGACAAGTGGGCGCAGCCGTTCGACGCGCCGCTCACGGACGTCTTCCAGGTACAATCCGACATCGCCGGGAAGGTCGCGCAGGCGCTGCAAATTGCGCTCACGGCGCCGGCTGAGGCCCGGCTGGCATCGCGACCGACTTCGAACCTGCTTGCCTACGACGCTTTTCTCAGAGCGCAGGGCGCGATGGAGCTGGGATTCACGCCATCGAACACGCGACACGCGATCACTCTGCTGCGAGATGCCGCCACGCGCGATTCAAGTTTTGCGCTCGCTTGGAGCTCGCTCGGGCGGGTGTATGCGCAGCTGTTCTACTACAGCCAGCCGCTCCCTGCGTTCGCGGACTCCGCCGACCATGCCACCGCACGCGGACTCGAGCTGGCGCCGGGCTCGGTCGACGCGCACGCATCCCGAGCGCTATACCTCACGCAGGTGAGGAGCGACTACGCGCAGGGGCTCGGGGAGGCGGAAAAGGGACTTGCGAATGGACCCAATGCGCCGTCGCTCGCGGCCGCAGCGACGGCGGAAGAACACATGGGCAGGTGGGTCGCAGCCGCGGCGCATGCTGCGCAAGCCGTCGCTCTCGATCCGCGCGATCCTCAGGCGATGGGACGACTCGTGCTCGTGCTTCTTCGGATGAAACGGTCCGCCGAAGCGAGGCAGGCAGTAGGCCGAGCACTCGCGATCGATCCGGAGAACTCTGCGCTGCTGCAGCTACGCGCGCTCACCTTCGTCGCGGACGGCGATCTCGCAAGTGCGCGCTCGGCGATTCGCGGTACAGGAGCAACCTTCGACTCGACGCGCGTCGTCGCGTTCGTCAGTCACTACCGCGAAGCGATGTGGGCGATGGACAGCGCGCAGCTCGAGTTTATCGGCACACTTCCCCCGGAAGCCTTCGATGCGGATACCGCGAACTGGGCGCTCGTGGTCGCGCAGTCGTACGTGATGCGCGGCAACAAGGCGAAGCAGGTCGCCTACGCCGATACGGCGCGCATTCACCTTGTCGCGCTGCTGCGCTCGGTGCCCGACAACGCCTTTCTTCGCCAGCAGCTTGGGCTGTCGCTCGCGTACGCAGGTCGCGGCGAGGAAGCCATCCGCGAGGGCAAGCGCGCGGTGGCGCTTCTCCCCGTGGCTCGCGACGCGAACGATGGCCCGGAGGCAGAGCACTCGCTCGCGCTCATCTATGCGATCGCCGGAGAAAACGATCACGCGATGGATCTGCTCGACAAGCTGCTGAAGGAGCACTACTACATCACGCCGGCGTACCTGGCGGTTGATCCGACGTTCGCTGCGCTCCACGGCAATCCGCGATTCGAGCGCATGATCGAGTCGGGGAGGCAGCCGCAGTAGGGAGATATCTTGAACTCAAACTAATTTCTTCGGGTCGCTCTTCGAATCTTTGCTCGTCGAGCTGCTTTCCAGCGCGAGCCGCTCCGCGATCGCATCCATCTGCCGTCCGCGCGTGCGCGCCCAACTGGGCAGCCTGAGCGCGCCGTTCGCGATTGAGCCTGCGCCGACGAGCGCGAGCATCACGACCGCGTCAATCGATGCGCCGAAGTGCCCCGCGGCAGCGGCACCCATCGCGACAGCTGCGCTCCCGGTCAACGATATAGAGCCGAGCATCGTCCAGCCGCGGACGTCGCCCTTCACGGTCGAGAGCCGCAGGCGGTGGCCCGTCGGCGTAGGCTCCAGCAGCGCCTGAAGATTCCCGTTCGTCCACTGACGTAGCGATCCGCCGGAGCTCACGTTGCCGCGCGCCTTGAACACCACGCGCAGCTCGCCCACGAGCTGCTCCCACTCTTCATCCGTGAGCCTGCGACCGAGGTCGATGGTGCGTCCCACTTCGAGCGGCATCCCGAGGAAGGTCCGCACGTCGGATGGGGAGCGAATCGCGAGCGACTGCGCAGCGCGCGCGACCGCGTCCGGCGCGATGCCGGCCTCGCGGCCGATCTCCTGCAGCTCGGCGAGCGTCATCCCCTCGCTGTGAGGCGCCGACAGCGATGTGCTCTGCGGACCCTCGGCAGCCTTCTGGAAGATTGCCGCGATTTCTTCGTCGTCGTACCGGCGGTCGGTCATTGAAGTAAAGTCGCTACCGCGAATGGCCGGCGCAAATCGCGGTGCGCTAAAACGTTATCGGCCCGTTCGCGAAGATGATCCACGGATCCCCGGGCTGCGTTCCCTCGAGGAAGTATTCCATGTAGCGCCGTTCCGGCACCGTCGTGCTGTCCGCCGGCGCCATCGTGTCGCGGTCGAAGGCCACCGCCGCGATCCCCTCAGGAATATTCCACGCACCGCTCGAGCGCGACTGATAGTAACGACCCATCATGTCACCCCAGATCGGCGCGGCGACCGAGCCGCCCGCGGCACCGGGCGAGATCGGCACCGGCTTGTCGAAGCCCACCCACACTCCGGCGACGACTTCCGGCGTCATCCCCACGAACCACGCGTCGGTGTCGTTGTTCGTCGTTCCCGTTTTTCCGGCTGCACTGATGCGCTCGGGGAGATAGCGCCGCACGCTCGTCGCCGTGCCGCGGGTGACGACGTCGCGCATCATGTCGCGCACCACGAATGCGACGCGCGGATCGAGCACCGAGTCGCGCGCGACGCTGCGCTCGGCGTACACCTGGCGCCCGCTCGCATCGGTGATCCTGTGGATGAAGCGCGTCGTCACACGCGATCCATCGTTGTCGAACGCAGCATAGGCCGCGACCATCTCGATCGGCCGCACCGCCGATGCGCCGATCGCGCTCGCGGGATACGGCGAGATCGGCGTCGTGATCCCCAGCGCGCGCGCGAGCGCTGCGATCGTATCCATCCCCTCGGCCATCCCGAGCTGTACCGCCACCGGATTGCGCGAGCGCACGAGTGCCTCGCGCAGCGTGAGCGGACCGAGGAATTGACCGTCGTCGTTGCGCGGGCGATAGACGTTGCGGTCGAGCGGGATCGCGAGCGCGCTGTCGTAAACGATCGACGCGGCCGTGAAGGAGTCGGCGATCGCGGCGGCATAGACGATCGGCTTGAACGACGATCCGGGCTGGCGCAGTGCGTTGATCGCGCGATTGAAGCGCGAGTCGGCGTAGTTGCGCCCGCCGACCAGCGCGAGCACATCGCCATCCTCAGGATCGATGGCGACGACCGCGCCCTGGAGATAGTCGCTGCTTCCGGCCGTGCGCGTGGCGAACAGCGGATGCTTGTACCCCGCGCGCGCCTCTGCACGCGCGAGTCCGGATGTGAGCGCGTCGGCGGCCAGGGTCTGCAGCTGCCCATCGATGGTCGTAATGATCTGAAAGCCGCCGGTCATCACCGGAATTCCCGCTGATTCCGCCTCGCGGCGCACGACGTCGACGACGTACGGCGCCGACGACATCGACGGCGCGGTGACGATCGGCTCGGCCTTCGCGGCGGCGGCGGCGGCGGCCGTCGCGTAGCCCTGCTGCGCCATCAGGGAGAGCACGAGATCGCGCCGCTCCTTCGAGCGATCGGGATGGCGAATCGGGTCGTAGAGCGCGGGCCCCTTGGGCAGCGCGGCGAGCGTCGCTGCCTGCGCGAGCGAGAGCCGCGCTGCTGGGATGCCGAAATAGTGGCGCGATGCCTCCTCGACCCCGTACCAGCCGTGGCCAAAGTGAATCTGGTTGAGATACGCCTCGAGGATCTCCTGCTTGTCGTAATGACGCTCCATCTCGCGCGCCGCGTTCTGCTCGTGGATCTTGCGCGAGATCGAGTGGTCGGAGCGATCGATGATGTCGGGGTGCATGTTGCCGACGAGCTGCTGTGTGATGGTGCTCGCGCCGCGCGCGTGCCCACGCAACGCATCCTTGAGCGCCGCGGCCATCCCGACCATGTCGACGCCGTCGTGCTTGTAGAAGCGCTGGTCCTCCACCGCGATGAACGCCTCGCCGACATACGGCGGGAGCGAGCGGATCGGCACGCTCACGCGAAACTGCGCGCCGAGCTCGCCGATCAACTGCCCATCGCGTGCGAGCACGAGCGACGACTGCGGCTGCGGCACGATCTGCCACGCCTCGCTGGGCGCCTGCGCCGCGAGCGGCGAAGCGACGGTCAACGCTATCAGCAGAGCGGTGGCGAATGGGTTGCGCAGGCGCATGTCCGGCCGACGAATGAACGGGGTGGCAAGTTAGTCGGGGGCGGCACGCGCTTCCGCGGCTACCCCTCTTCCTTTAATACACGCATCTTTCGTACATGCCCCACATTCTCCAGCTTGCCGCGCTGCAGTTCTCCCCCGGCAAAGGGGAATATGTCGCCAACCTCGCGCGGCTGGGCGATATCTTCTCGCAGCTCGACTCGCTGGACCCGCGGCCCGACGTCCTCCACCTCCCGGAGTCGGCACTCACCGGCTACTTCCTCGAGGGCGGCGTTCGGGAGCACTCGCGCACCGCCGGCGCCTTCGCCGCCGATCTGCAAGCCGCCTACCTCGACTCGAGCGCCGCGTCGCAGCCGCTCGAGGTCGCGATCGGCTTCTACGAGCTCTGGAACAGCACGCTCTACAACAGCGCGATGTGGGTACGGCTCGGCGGCGACGCGCCGCTCATCCGTCACGTGCATCGCAAGAACTTCCTTCCGACGTACGGCCTGTTCGACGAGGAGCGCTTCGTCGAGCGCGGCCACGACATCCGCGCCTTCGAGACGCCGTGGGGGAGGTTCGCGATGCTGGTGTGCGAGGACGCGTGGCACTCGCTGCCCGGAACGCTCCTCGCGCTCGACGGCGCGACGATGATCTTCATCTCCGCGGCCGCGCCCGCCCGCGGCATCCATCCGCGCGACGACGCGATTCCCGGTCCATCGAGCGTCGCGCGCTGGGAGCGACTCGTGCGCGACATCGCCGAGGAGCACGGGGTGTTCGTGTCGTTGGCTAATCTCGTGGCGAATGAAGGCGGAAAGTCCTTCCCCGGCGGCGCGACGATCGCCGGTCCGCTCGGCGAAGTACGCGTGCGCGGCCCGCTCTGGCGCGAGGCGCTCGTCTCGATTCCCATCGACCTCGACGATCTCGCGCGCGCGCGCTCGGAGATGCCGCTGCTCGCCGATCTGCAGACCGCGATGCCGCATCTCATCGAGAACCTCGAGCAGATCCAGGCGGAGGCGCCCGCCGCGCTCGAGTACGACCCCGCGCCGAAGGCAAGGATGGCGGCGAAATCGAACGGGCGCGAAAAATCGAAATCGACCCAAGGCGGCATCGAGATCGTGCAGGTCACCGCGCTCGAGAGCGGAGCGCCACCGGCGCTGACGATCGACGGCGCGCTCACCGAAGGGTGGCTCACGACGTTCATCCGCGACGAGCTCTCGCAGCGCAGCTACGAGAAGGGGATCATCGGGCTCTCGGGCGGGCTCGACTCCGCCGTCACCGCCTTTCTCGCCGCGAAGGCGATTGGCGCGAAGAACGTCATCGGCCTGCGGCTTCCCTATCGCACGTCGAGCCCGGAGAGTCTCGAGCACGCGCAGCTCGTCATCGACGCGCTCGGCATCGAGTCGCGCACGCTCGACATCAGCGCGGCCGTCGATGGCTATCTCGCCAACGAGCCCGACGCCGACACGACACGCCGCGGAAACGTCATGGCGCGCATGCGCATGATTGCCACCTTCGATCTCGGCGCGCGCTACAAGGCGCTTCCCCTGGGCACCGGAAACAAGACCGAGCGCCTGCTCGGCTACTTCACCTGGCACGGCGACGACGCACCGCCGGTGAATCCGCTGGGTGATCTGTACAAGACGCAGGTGCGGCAGCTCGCGAAGCACCTCGGCGTCCCTGCCGCGATCGTCGACAAGGCGCCGTCTGCCGATCTGCATCAGGGGCAGACCGACGAGGACGACATGGGGATCGTCTACGAGCGCGCCGATCAGATCCTGCACTGGATCTTGAGCGGCTTCTCCGCCGACGACCTGATCGCGCGCGGCTTCGCGAAGGACGATGTCGAGACGGTGAAGAGGCGGCTGGGGTCGACGCACTGGAAGCGCCGAATGTCGACGGTGGCGATGGTGAGCGGCACGGCGATCGGTGAGAGCTACCTGCGCCCGGTGGATTACTAGGAGCGCTGGAACTAAACGCGCACTGGCTCGTATGGCGTGACATCGGAGTGGGGTGCCGGGCTGCGGGAATGAGATACGCCCTGCCCCCGCTTCAAACCATCGCGTGCGATCGCATGTCGAACCGTCGACGCGGTGCGATCGAATCCGCGACTCCTCCATGGCGAGCCGAACGATGATTTCCATGCTGCAGGATCTACGCTACGTCGCGCGGTCGTTCAGCCGCACGCCAGGGTTCTTCGTCATCACGGCGCTCACGCTCGCACTCGGAATAGGCGCAACCACGGCGATTTTCAGCGTCGTAAATGGCGTGCTCCTCCAGCCGCTTCCATATCCGCGCTCCGACCAAATCGTCCAGCTGCTGCCGCTCGACAAGAACGGCAAGAACATCAGCTCGTCGGAGCCGAACTTCGAAGACTGGCAGTCGCAGTCACGAGACTTCTCTAGCATGGCGATTTCATCGGCGGCGTTCACCATACCGGTGAACGGACTGGCCGCGCCGGCCCGTGCGCAGGTGGCATATGTGCGAGGCGCCTTTTTTCCGGTGTTCGGCTTGACGCCGGCCGCAGGTCGCACGTTCGGGGACGCTGAGATGCAGGTCGGAGCCGCGCCGGAAGCGGTGGTGAGCAGCGGCTTTGCACAGCGGCAGTTCGGCACAGCTGCGGCTGCGATCGGACGGACGATGACGGTCGATGGGAAGCTCGTCACGATCGCCGGCGTGATGGCCGCGGCAATGAACTATCCCGCGGGGAACGAGGTCTGGCTCCCACATCCGGCGGACGAGGTGAATCACAGCCGCTCAGCCGGCGGCTGGCGTGTGATCGCGAGACTGCGAGATGGCACCACGCCGCCGCAGGCGTCGCGCGAGATCAGCGCGCTGTCGCGTCGTATGAAGCAGGAGTATGGCGACGACAGCTACATGTCCGACGCCAACGCGGTCACGCTTCGCGAGCAGCTCGTCGGCAATAGCCGCACCGCGCTGTTCGTGCTGCTCGGCGCCTCCGCATTTCTCCTGCTCATCTCTTGTGCGAACGTCGTGAATCTCCTCGTCGCGCGGATGTCGATTCGCCGCGAGGAGCTCAGCGTGCGCGTCGCACTCGGCGCGAGCCAGTTGCGCCTCGTGCAACAGCTGCTCACGGAGTCCGCGCTGCTCTCGCTCACTGGAGGTTTGGCGGGCATGGCCATCGCGGCAGCAGGCATACGCGTACTCATCGGGCTTAAGGGCGCGAAGCTGCCGCGCGTCGATGAGATCCACATGAGCGTCCCGGTGCTGCTCTTCGCTATTGGCATCTCACTCCTCGCGGCGCTCGGCATGGGACTGCTCACCGCGTGGCAGGGCACGCGCCGCGACATTCGCAACTCGATGGCGTCTTCGCAGCGGACGCAGGCAGGGACGGTCGCGGGCGCGCGCATCCGGAAGTCGCTCGTCGTGAGTCAGATGGCACTTACCGTGGTGCTGCTCATCGGCGCGGGAGTCCTCAGTCGAAGCTTCGTGCGCTTGCTCGACGTACACCCAGGCTATCGCACCGACCACGCCGTGATTCTCGACGCCACGCTTCCGTACGAATCCGGCGACGATGCGGCGCGACGGCGCGTGTCGTTCTACACCGAAGTCATGGAGCACGCCGCGGCGATTCCCGGAGTGCGGAAGGTGGGCGCATCCAACGGCTTTCCCCTGCTCGGCGGCGCCGCCGACGGTGCCTACATCATCATGACCAGCGCCGACGAGAAAATCGAGCCGGAGAAGATGTCGGAGCTCTTCAAGGATCCCGCGCGCAGCGGATACGCGAATTTTCAGGTCGTCGACGGCGCCTATTTCGAAGCCATGAACATTCCGGTGCTCAGCGGCCGAGCCTTTCGCGACGGCGACTCGCCGGACGCGCAGCATGTCGGGGTGGTCAGCGCGTCGCTGGCGAAAGCGAAGTGGCCGAACGAGAGCCCCATCGGCAAGGTCATTGAGTACGGGAACATGGACGGCGATCCGCGGCCGTTCACCGTTGTTGGAGTGGTCGGCGATGTGCGCGACGCGAGTCTGGCAGCCGAGCCGCAGCCAACGTTCTATGCATATCTCCCGCAGCGCGCGCACGCAGCGCAGAGCATGTACGTCGTCATGCAGACCGCCGGTGATGCGGCGCCGGTCATGGCAGCAGCGAGCTCGGTCGTGCGCGGGCTTCGACCCGATGTGTCCGCGGAGGTGCGCACTATGGAGACGATCGTGTCGACGTCCGTGGCTGATCGCAAGTTCTTGCTGCTTCTCGTCGGCGTCTTCGGCGGCGCCGCACTCTTTCTCGCGACGCTCGGCGTCTACAGCGTGATCTCGTACATCGTAGCGCAGCGGGGACGCGAGATCAGCGTACGCATCGCGCTCGGCGCGCAGCGCGGCGATGTGCTGGGCATGGTGCTTAGGCAGGGCGTATCGCTCGCGATCACCGGAATTCTCGTTGGGGCTATGGTCGCGCTCGCGCTCACACGGCTGCTCACAGGCCTCGTGTACGGCGTGAGCACGACGGACCCGATCGCGTACCTCAGCGTCATTGTGCTGATCGCGGTCGTCGCGCTCGTAGCGAGCTGGCTGCCGGCGCGGCGCGCCGCGGCGGTCGACCCGATGGACGTGCTGCGAGGGTCCTGACTCGAAGTACCCGGTGACGCTGCTAAGTCACCGCGCGTCCACTAGTTACAATGACGACGTCGCAGCTCGAGATCACCGCCACGCGAATGCTTCCCTCGCGCCGGTCGTGGATGACCGACGAGCTCGTGCGCATGTGCGTGGTCGCTTTCGGCACGCTCTCCGTCGCGCTCGGGCTCGCCTTCAACTATTACGCACATCCGTTCCCGTGGCTCGGGGCCGGACTCCTCGTCGTGATTGCAGCGGCGACGCGCGTCTTCGGCATCCCGCTCCCCGGGAAAGGCTTCGCGAGCTTCGCAGTCGGTCCCGGGATCGCGGCGATCATCGCACTCGACTGGGCGGCAGGCGCGCTCGTCGTCGCGCTCGGAATCGTGATCGGCGATGCGGTCGTGCGGCGTCTTCCGCTGCGCAACGCCGTGAGCAATGCCGGACATTTTCTCACGGCAGGAACCGTCGCCGGCTACGTCTATTACGGATTGATGAGTGGTGAGCTCGGCCTCGCCGCATTCTCGTCAGGCAACGCGTGGCGGCTCGGCTTCATGATCGCGCTCTTCCTGCTCACGGTAAACGGCACCTTCTACCTGCAGCTCAAGCTCTCACCCGCGATCGCGTGGGTCGATCCGAGACTCACCGCGCGCTGGGAAAGCACCGTCGCTGTGCTCGCGACGCTCCTCGCGCTCGGCGCGCTTCGGCTTGCCTACAGCCAGACTGCGCCGCGCACGATGATCGCCGGCGCGCTCGTGCTCACGCTCATCGGCGTGCTCACGCACTGGCTCGTTCGCCAGGCCGCGGTGGGAGAGAGTCTTCAGCTCGTGCAGCGGCTCACGAGCGCGATCAGCGCACGCCCCGAGCTGCGCCACGCGCTCGTGGACATCCAGCGGCTCACGCGCTCGCTCGTGCCGTGGGAGCAGATGGGAATCGCCGCATACGATGCCGATCGGAACGAGTTCGTCGTCGTCGTCGACACGTCGAGCGATGTTCCCGTGGGCACGCGCATCTCGGCTACCGAGGGGATGGTCGGCAGCGCGCTCCGCGCCGGCCACGCGATCACCGATCTGGCGCTTCCGCTCGCGCAGCGCCCAACGGAGGCGGCGCAGCGATCGCAGATCGTGATCCCGCTCAAGTACGGCGAGCGGCTCGTCGGCATCTGGACGGTGCGCCACTCGCGCGTCGAGATGTATCGCATTCACGATGCGTCGCTGCTCGAGTACATCGCGCCCCAGCTCGCGCTCTCGCTGGCGCTCGACAAGCTCATTCAGCCGGTGGTCACCGCATCCGCGGAGATGACGTCGCACGTCGAATCGATCACGGCAACGACACAGCAGTTGCACGCGAGCGCGCAGGAGAGCGCGGAGACCGCGCGGCGCCTCGCCGCGACGGTGCGCAATCTCGCGGACACACTCTCCCGCGGCGCCGACGGTGCGCGCAATGCGCAGGTGATCGCGGACAGCACCGTCACCGAAGGGCGCGTGACGCAGCAGAGCGGCGGCCAGATGCTCGCCGACGCGCGCGTCGTGCGCGGTGCGACGGAACAGGCGCGCGCGCAGCTCACCGCCGCCGCCGCGACCGTGCAGCTGGGCGCCGATCAGGTCTCGCGGCTGCGCGAGATCTCCGAGGCTGTGCAGCGATTCGGGCAGACGATCACCGAGCTCGCCGATCAGACGGGACTGCTCGCGCTCAACGCCGCGGTCGAGGCCGCGCGCGCCGGACAGCACGGACGCGGCTTCGCCGTCGTGGCGCGCGAGATTCGCGAGCTGGCGGACAGGAGCGCGGCGGAAGCGGAGGGGATGGACAATGCGGTGCGCGACATCCGCGTGACGCTCGATCGCGCCGTGGCGCTGATGCAGCGCACGCGCGGCGAAGTGCTCTCCGTCGCCGATGCGAGCGGCAACTGGGTGGACGAGCTCGACCGCATCGTGCTCGCCTCCGAGTCGGTAGCGGCGGCGGGACATCGCATCGTCGATGCGGCGCGCGAGAGCGCGGATCGCTCGGGGGTGATGGCGCGCGCGCTCGCCGACGCGAAGGAAGAGGCGACGCGGGCGGCGTCGGAGACCGGCGTGGTCGCGGGCGCGAGCACGCAGCAGGAGGGAGCGATCGATTCGCTGAACGGCGCCGCGACCGAGCTCAGTGCGACGGCGGAGACGCTGGCGAACGCAGTGGCAGCGGTTCGAGCGGGGCGATAACGGTCCTGCTGGTTCGCACCTCACAACATATGCTGGCGATAGTCGACGCGAGTGCACTCACGTCGACGACGTTCACTCCATCTCTTCACCAACTGGAGGCATATGAACCATCGTCTGGCTAGCGCTGCCACTCTCGCAGTGGCAGGGGTGGTGTTGGTCGCCGCTGCATGCAGCGACTCCATAATCGCGCCCGAAAAATCGCCGCAGTATTACGCATCGGAAACGAGTATCGAAATCCTGAACCCCACCACGGGCGTGCTCACCCGCTATGCACCCGGGTTTCATAACTCCAACGGTGTGTCTCTCGCGACCACCGCACCTGCATCGGAGCCCGCGATGCTTCTCGCGGACAATGCGGCGAGCGTGTCGCACGTCGGTGCTGCGCATCTCAAGGTCAGTACGGTGGATGCGACGAAGCACAAGCACGACATCCTGTACCTGTACCCCAACAGTGGTGGACCGCCAACTGCCGTTCAGCACTACATCGACGGCAAGCTCCTGAGCGAGACGAAGAACACGTGGACCAGGATCACGGGTGGATGGTATCGCTCACTGATGACGTTTCAGGTTATGAATCCCGCCAGCGGTTCCGTTCTGTCGTCCCAGGCCATCCAGGGCGTCTACACCGTGGCAACGAAGCCGTGCAATCCAAAGGTTAGTCCCAACTGCGGTCCGGGCCAGATGGTCATCAACGACCACGTACCACTGGGAGGCAGACTGGCGGGATACTTCGCGCTCGGACTAGCAAACGTCTTCGCTCCCGCGGATGCACTCGCCCAATCGAGCATTCCTGGGCTGTTTGGACCGTGCACACAGGAGTGGCTCACGTACCAGGCCGCAGGGCTGGCGCTTGCGGTGGCAGCAGTTGCGCTGGCTGCCTGCCCCGCGTGCGGATTGACCGAAGCGGCGTTCGCCGCCGCACTCTTCGCTGCTGCAAAGGCCGAGGACGCGCTGCTCAATTGCCAGATCAGGTCGACCTTTGGCGGAGGCATGGGCGGAGGTTCGGGGGGCGACTTCGGAGCTGGGGGCTCGGGTGGAGCAGGTGATTTTGGCGGGTGCAGCAATGGCATTGTTACCCAAGCGTGTATATATATCGACGAGTACACCAAGTGAGGATTCCATGACTCTACAGCCACTCGATGTCGGGTTGACACTCGGTGCGAGCCTCGCCGCTGCCTTTTGCCTCGTCAAGGGCATCATGATCGGCTTTTCGAAGCTCGGCGGCTGGAAAAGAGCGGCTCCCGCGTTCGCGTTTGGAGCAGCCTGCTTTCTTTTGTCGCTGCCTGGCATGATCGCGACACCGCCCTGGGTGACATTTCTGGCGGCATTCTTCATGTTGGCAGGTGCGCTACTGAATCAGCGAGAGAAGGAATCTCTCATCGGCTAGAAGTGCTTCGACAGCATGAATCACGATGAAGGGCCAGTCCGCAGCGCGGGACTGGCCCTTCATGTTGTGTGTCCTGCGGACTCTTCGCGCCCAGGAAGTACTGAACCACGGCTTGCGACCAGCCTACGCTACTTCTTCGCGACTGCCGGCGCGACGCGCGGCGTGGGGCGCATCGGATCACGGAGCGACGCCAGAATCTGCGCGGCTTGCGCGTCGAGGATCGTGCGATCGGGCATCACGGAGCCGGGAAACGGCAGCGGCACATCGAAGCCGTCTCCTGCGCGGCGCGGAATGAGATGGATGTGGAAGTGATACACATCCTGTCCCGCCGCCGCACCGCTCGAGACGATGAGATTCATGGCATCGGCCCCTGCCACCTTCCGGATCACCGGATTCAGACGCATCGCGACCTCGAAGAGATGCATTCCGAGGTCTGTCGGCAGATCCTGGAACGACTCGTAGTGCTGTCGCGGCACGACCAGCGTGTGCGCCGCGTTCACCGGCTGCACGTCCATGAACGCAATCGCGCTCGAGTCCTCGTAGCACACGGAGACCTCGGCGGCACCCTTCATGATGTCGCAAAAAATGCAGTGTGCGTTTGGTGAGCCGGAGGCCATGTCGTCGTCCAGGAAGCGGTCGAGGCCGCTCGCGTAAAGAGTAGTTGCAGCCGTGTGACCGCTGCCCACGGATGATAAGGCGTCCGGCGCGCCCCCGGTAGCCGTTCGTGTGGCATCAGCGGCGGGAGGGAAGGTATCTTACACCGTCGATCTCATTGGAGCTGACCTGACATGGCCACGCCCGCAACCGCCACGCTGCCGACCGCAACGACGCTGAGCGCAGATCAACTCGTCGCTGCGTACAGAAACATGTATCTGTCGCGGCGTATGGACGACAAGGAGATCCAGCTCAAGCGGCAGAATCGGATCTTCTTTCAGATCTCGGGTGCGGGGCACGAGGCGATTCTCACCGCTGCCGGGATGCTGATCCGCGCGGGCTCGGACTGGTCACTCCCGTACTATCGCGACCGCGCCTTCTGCCTGCAGCAGGGCGTGACGCCGGCCGAAATGCTCTACGAGGCGGTGGGTGCGGCGGCAGATCCGGCGTCTGGCGGGCGGCAGATGCCGAGCCACTGGGGCCACAAGAAGTGGAACATCGTCTCCTCATCGTCGCCGACGGGAACGCAGTTTCTGCAGGCGGTCGGGCTCGCCGAGGCATCGAAGCGCGCGAAGCTCATTGGCATTACCGAGGGCTTCACGGAGGACGAGGTCGTCTACGTCTCCACCGGTGAGGGCGCGACGAGCGAGGGCGAGTTCTGGGAGTCGATCTCGAGCGCGTGCAATCTCGGCCTGCCAGTGGTGTATCTCGTCGAGGACAACGGCTACGCGATCTCGGTGCCCGTCGAGGTGAACACGCCGGGGGGCAACATCTCGAAGCTGCTCGCATCGTTCCCGGGGCTGTACATCCAGGAAGTCGACGGTTGTGACTTCGTCGCATCGCACGCGTCGATGGCGCGCGCAATCGACTACGCCCGGAAGCGGAAGGGACCCGCGCTCGTGCACGCGCACGTCATCCGTCCGTACTCGCACTCGCTCTCGGATGACGAGGTGATGTATCGCCCGACGTCGGAGCGCGAGGCCGACGCAGCGCGCGATCCGATCGTGAATTATCCGAAGTGGCTGATAGCCGAGGGGCATGCGACGGAGGAGTCGTTGGCCGCGATGCGCGAGGAGGTCGACGCGCTCGTGCTCGCGGCGACGGACGACGCGCTCGAGCAACCGCAGCCGACGGCCGACACGATCTATCACGGCGTCTACTCGCCGCACGTCGATCCGACGGGCGAGAACTTCGACACGGAAGACGATCCGCACTTTGCGGGCGAGCCGACGACGATGGTCGATCTGCTCAACGCGTGCATGAAGGACGAGATGCGCCGCGACGAGAAGATCCTGATCTTCGGCGAGGACGTTGCCGACGTCTCGCGCGATCAGAACCTCGGCACGCTCAAGGGAAAGGGCGGCGTCTTCAAGGTCACCTGGGGACTGCAGAAGGAGTTCGGCGGTGCGCGCGTGTACAACTCGCCGCTGGCCGAGGCGAACATCATCGGCCGGGCGATCGGGTTGGCGCTGCGCGGCTTCAAGCCCGTGGTCGAGATCCAGTTCTTCGACTACATCTGGCCGGCGTTCATGCAGCTGCGCGATGAGCTCGCGACGATGCGCTGGCGCTCGAACGACGCGTTCAGCGCGCCGGTGGTCGTGCGCACGACATACGGCGGCTACATCCGCGGCGCGATCTATCACTCACAGACCGGTGCGTCGCTGTTCACCCACACGCCGGGGCTCCGCGTCGTCTGCCCGTCGAGCGCGCTCGACGCGAACGGGCTTCTGCGCACCGCGATTCGAGGCGACGACCCGGTGATCTTCCTCGAGCACAAGCATCTCTACCGGCAGACGTACAACAAGGCGTGCTATCCCGGCCCGAACTTCATGATTCCGTTTGGGAAGGCGAAGGTCGTGCGCGAAGGATCGGACATCACGGTGGTGACGTACGGCGCGACGGTGCAGCGCGCGCTGATCGCGGCGAACTACGCGGCCGAGCAGGGTGTGGAGGTCGAGGTGATCGATCTGCGCACGCTGAGCCCGTGGGATCGCGAGACCGTGTTCGCGAGCGTGCGGAAGACGAATCGCGTAATCGTTGGCTACGAGGACTCGATGTCGTGGGGCTACGGCGCAGAGATCGCGGCGGCGATCGCCGACGAGTGCTTCGCATGGCTCGACGCGCCGGTGAAGCGCGTGGCGAGCACGGACACCTTTGTCGGCT
Source organism: Gemmatimonadaceae bacterium (assembly GCA_013697785.1). GTDB lineage: Bacteria > Gemmatimonadota > Gemmatimonadetes > Gemmatimonadales > Gemmatimonadaceae > FEN-1250. The sequence continues at coordinate 34,057 of JACCWE010000091.1, read as the reverse complement.
ACGCGCCAGCGCTCGAGGATGCGATCCTCCCGCAGGTGGACGACTTCAAGAAGGCGTACGCCGAGCTGATGACGTTCTAGCCGTCGGGGAAGCGTGGCTGTGCGAAGCGCCAGGGCTCTGTGCCTGGCGCTTCGTCTATTCGAGCCGATCTCAGATCGGGATGTGAAACAACCCGTGCTTCTTCTTCTTGGTGGTGGTGTCGGTTTGGGTATTTGCATCCTGCGCGTCCGATGCACCAGCCGCGGGCTGAGTGGGCGGTTCGTATTTCGTGTATCCCGCAGGGATTTCGAACGTCGACGCCGGAATATCACCACGCACGATGTTCGTGCTGTGCATCGTCGTCGTCCCCGTCTGCTGTTTCCCCTTCTTGTCCGTGTTCGTGCTGCGAATCACCGCGAGCACCGGCACGCCGTGCGGCATCTTCGCGGCTACCGCTTTGAGCTGACTGGTATAATCGGCGTTGTTGAAGAAGTTCGTGGAAGAGCTCCACCCCGTTGACATATACGGATTGATCAGATCGTCGAGCTCGTGGGCGTAGTAGTAGTCGCCGCTCGTGTTGACGTCGGTCTCCTGGTGGATGAACGCCATCGACAGCTTCATGTGATAGGTCTGCGTCAGCTTGTAGTGCTGCGTCCTGAAGCCGTCGACCGTAGTGTCCGGCTGCACGCGGTTCGCATCGAGGTGAACGTTCGTCATCTCGAACTTGACGAGGTTGGTCAGCATGCTCGTCATCTGCATCAGCTGATCCTGATTCATGTCGGCGTACTGCTTCCGCTTCGTGTCGACGACGATGAACTCCCTGGTCGCGCCCTTGAAGAGGATGTAAGAGCCTTCGGCGAACGGGCCGCCCTGCGCCTTCATCTGCGGGTTGTTCACGTTGGTGAACTCGATGCGCGCGTTGCCGCCGGCGACGTAGCCCTTTCCGCCCATGGTGAAGTCCTTGCCCTTTCCGTTGTCGTTATGGGTGTCCATCGTAAAATCGTAGGTAATGCCCTTCGTCGCGCTCGGGGTGGCGGCAACGAAGAGCGCGAACACCGGGATGACGGCGGCAACGCGCCATCGGGAAGCTGACTGCGACACCTGGGTTTCTCCGAAGAGTTATTTCGCGAAGCTAAGAGGGGCGAGCGTCCAATGCCAGCGTCACAATGTTCTACGGCATTCATGATCCACGAGCAGATCGGCAGCGGCAACGTGGTGCTCTTCACCAATGAGCCAATGTTCCGCGGCTGGTGGTCGTCGCTCGACCACCTGGTGCGCAACGCGATTCTACTGGGGCCCGCGAAGTACTGAGTCGGGTTGCTCGTAGACGATTTTTCCGCCAACGATCGTCATCATCACGCGTGCGTTGCGGATGTCGGCGGGCGGGATGCGCGTGAGATCGCGGTCGAGCAGCACGAAGTCCGCGAGCTTGTTCGGCTCGAGCGTGCCCTTGATGTTTTCCTCGAATGACGCGTACGCGGCGCCGCTCGTGTACGCGCGCAGCGCGTCTTCGACCGTGATCTTCTGCTCAGGGATCCAGCCGCCGGGATGCTTCCCGTCGAGCGTCTCGCGCGTGACCGCGCCGTAGATCCCCTCGATCGGGATCGCCGGCGCGACGGACCAGTCGCTGCCGAAGGCGAGGCGCGCACCTGCGTCGAGGATCGACTTGAAGGCGTACGTCGTCGTCGAGCGCTCGTGGCCGAGGACCGCCTCCGCCCACCGCCCATCATCCATCTCATGGTACGGCTGCATGCTCGCGATCACGCCGAGCGTGCCGAAGCGCGCCATGTCCGACGGCGCGATGTGCTGCGCGTGCTCGATGCGGAAGCGGCGATCCTTCGGGCCGTCTTCCTTCTCCACACGAGCGTAAACGTCGAGCTGCATGCGAATCGCGCGATCGCCGATCGCATGCACCATCACATGCAGCCCTGCCTTGTCGGCGCCGGAGGTACGCGCGTACAGACTCTCGGGCTCCGTGACGTAAAATCCGCTGTCCTTCGGCGAGTCGGTGAACGGCGCGAGCATCGCCGCGGTGTGCGAGCCGAGCGAGCCGTCGGCGAATCCCTTGAGCCCGCCGATCCGCACCCACGCATCGCCGTGGCCCCGAGCCGCGACCGTGTCCCGCAGACGCTCCCAGGTCGCGAGCGGTACCACTGCGTAGATCCGCGTGATCATCCGCCCGGGAGTGTGATGCGCGCGCTCGAAGATCGAGAGGTCGTACCACGTGCCCATATTCTGCGCCGACGTAACTCCATGCTCCGCGAAGTACTTCATCGCGGCGTCGAAGGCGCGGTCGGCGACCGCAGGAGGCGGGTCGGGCATTGAGTCATCCACGAGCCCCTGCGCGTTGTCCTTGAGCAACCCCGTGGGCTCGCCCTTCGAATCGCGAACGATCAGCCCGCCGTCGACATTGGGCGTCTCCTTCGTGACGTGCGCGGCCCGGAGCGCGGCGCTGTTGGCGAGGCTCATGTGCCCGTCGAGGCGCGCAACCCATACCGGATTGTCCGGCGACACAGAGTCGATCCACTGGCGCGTAGGAAGCTCTCCACCCCAGAGCGTGTGATCCCAGTCGCCGTCGGTGACCCACGCGCCTTTCGGAATCGTCTTCACGTAGTCGCGAATGCGCGAAGCGAACTCGGCAGGCGTCTTCGCATCGCGAAGCTTCACGGACGAGAGCCCGCGGCCTGCGCTGATGATGTGCGTGTGCGCGTCGATGAAGCCCGGGACGAGCATCTGGCCGTGCGCGTCGATCATCTTCGCCCCAGCGCCAGTCATCTTCCGGATTTCGGCGCTCGAGCCCACCGCCGCGATGGTATCGCCTCGCGCCGCGATCGCCTCGGCCCACGGCCGCTTCGAATTCCCCGTCCAGACGCGGGCGTTCACCACCGCGAGGGTGACGGGTGCGGGCTTACTCCCGCTCGAGCACGCGGCGAGCGTGAATGCAGTCATCATGACGAGAACCGACGCGCGCCAGGAGACTTCCATCCCGCGCTAGCGCCGCTCCATGGCGTCGCGAATGTCGAGAAGGATCTCGAAGTAGAGCTGTTCACGACGATAGGCGAAGTCGAGCGTGGCCATCGACGTGCTGTCTTCGGTCGCCTTGGCTCGCTCGAAGCTCTCCCGGTACATCTCGTCCAGATTGTTGAGGATGCGTTCGCGGCTGCGCGACATGGATATCGTCTCTAGGGCTTTGAGGGTGAGTCGTGGCGGGTCATCGTTCGTTGAAGCGGAGAGCGCGGCTTCGCCCTGCTCGAGGAAGTATTTCTTCGCCGCACCCATGAGCGCACGACGTGGATTTATCGGACTAGTCATGACTCGAGACCAGGTCTTCACGCGCGACAAGCATCGCTGCGTGTACTGTGGAGAGATCTTTCCCGCGGAGGAGCTGACGGTCGATCACGTGCAGCCTCGCGTGCGGGGAGGAGACCGATCCGGTGGGAACTTAGTGACGGCGTGCAAGGGCTGCAACACACTCAAGGGCCACCGCAAGCTCGCCGAATTTCTCTCCTCGGAGCCAGTCGCGCGCAAATACTTCTTCGCGCTGGCGACTGCGGTGTGGCCACGTCATTTGCGGGCGGTGGAGGAGCAGCTCGCGCGCAGCGACTTCAAGCGTGCGCAGCGACGGCTCTCGGAGCGCTAGCGACCTTCAGCGCGAGCGATCGCGGCCTGGGCTTTGTGTGAGGGAGCGAAAGCGCTCCGTCATTCTGTTGACGCGCTCGCTGTACTGGCGCGGCGTCTCGTCGGCCGCGCGCGGCGGAACGACGTGGCGGCAGAGATCATCCGGAGTGCCGAGCTGCGGGGGCGACGTTCGACCTGCGAGAAGCTCTGCGGCGCGGCGGAAGGCGTCGACCGCCACCTGCATCATGGTGAGCTCCGGAGCGCTCTCGGAGCCCGTGACGTCGACCCCGTTTTCCTCGAGTGAGCGGAGCGCTGCGTACATCGGCTGCGTGGCTGCTTCCGAGCGCGCACCATCGCGCGCACTTTCATCATGTTGATCAAACATCGACATACGGCCCTTCTTTATTTGGGAAGCTTGTTGTCGCCAGGCGGTGCGACGTAGCGATACTGCTCGACAACTTGCCCGGCGATGAGATGCTCGTGCAGAATCTGCTCCGCACCGGCCACATCAACGTGCGAATACCATACTGCTTCCGGATACACGGCCACCATCGGACCGTTGCCGCACTGCCCCATGCATCCTGAGTGATTGACGCGAACACTGTTCTGAATTCCAGCGGCGGCTGCGCCTTTCTTGAGTGCCGCGAAAACGAGATCACTTCCCTGCCCCGGACACGTGCCGCCCGATGTGCAAACAAACACGTGATGCTTGTACTGTCCCATGGCGTGAAATCTAGCGGGCAAGGCTCACGAAGCAGACGCTACATTGACGTTTATCGGTGCATATTTCGCTTATAACTCGCACACCTTGGCGGAGACAAATTTTGTTGCACACTCATGGCTGAGCCGTGGCTTCGCGGCCCGATCGCAGGAATGCCGGCGATGGTGATGCCCGCCGCGCACGCACTGATGCAGGCGGCCGAGGACATCCCGATGGCGGCCGAGGGGCTGACGACGGCACAGCTGTGGGCGTTGCCGGGGGGCGCGGCGGCTGTGGGCTTCCATCTGCGGCATCTGGCGGGGAGCATCGATCGGCTCCTCACCTATGAAAACGGCAAGATGCTCAGTGATGCGCAGACGGTCGAGCTCGATGCGGAAATCGAGGACGATGGTCGCGACGCCGATCAGCTCGCGCGCGATGCCGTGACCGCGATCGGGCGTGCGATCGAGGCGATGCGTGTGACGCCACCGGGTACCTATCTCGATTCGCGCGGCGTGGGACGCCGCAAGCTCCCGACTACGGTGCTCGGCCTGCTCGTGCACATCGCGGAGCACACGCAGCGTCACGTAGGCGGGATCGTGGCGACGGCGAAGGTGGTGCGCGCAAGGTCATAGATGGGTCGACTCCGCGAGGCGAAACTACGCCGTGTGCTCAGGCGTTCAGCAGTGTGTCCACACGAACAGGGGGAACGGCATGGCATCGGCAACGGCAGTGGACAACGACAAGGTGATAGCGGCGAAGGGCTACGTGCACCCCGAGGTGCTCGTGTCCACCGAGTGGCTCGCTCAGCATCTCGACGATCCAAAGATCCGCATCATCGAGAGCGATGAGGATGTGCTCCTCTACGACCTCGGCCACATACGGAACGCACAGAAGGTCGACTGGCATCTCGACCTCAACGACGAGACCGTGCGCGACTACGTGAGCCCCGAGCAGTTCGAGAAGCTGCTCCATTCGAAGGGGATCGACGAGTCCACCACCGTCGTGTTCTATGGCGACAAGAACAACTGGTGGGCTACCTATGCCTTCTGGGTGTTCAAGCTGTTCGGCTTCGAGAACGCGCGCGTGCTCGATGGGGGCCGCATCAAGTGGGAGGCGGAGGGACGCGAATTCGTGACCGACGTTCCGAAGTTCTCGACGACGACGTACAAGGCGCGGCCGCGCGACGACTCGAAGATCCGTGCGTTCCGCGACGAGACGCTCGCGCACTCGAAGGCGAAGAAGCCGCTCGTCGATGTGCGCTCGCCCGATGAGTTCTCCGGGAAGAAGACGCACATGCCCGAGTATCCCCAGGAAGGAGTATTGCGCGGCGGCCACATTCCCGGCGCGAAGAGTGTTCCGTGGGCGCGCGGCGCGAACACCGACGGCACCTTCAAGAGCGCGGATGACCTGCGTGCGATCTACGAGAGGGAGATCGGCCTGAAGAAGGACGACGATGTCGTCGCTTACTGCCGCATCGGCGAGCGCTCATCGTTCACGTGGTTCGTGCTCTCGTATCTCCTCGGCTACGAGAAGGTCCGGAACTACGACGGCAGTTGGACCGAGTGGGGAAATTCCGTGCGACTTCCGATCGAGAAATGAGCGATCCCACGCCGGCCGAAAAGCCACCGCAACGAATCCTCGCGGTCTGGAAAGGTGAGCAGGAGTTCGACACGGGAAAGATCGGTGGCGTGACTTCGCGCATCGATGGTCATGGAAAGACCGGACAGGGCCCCGTCGACACGCTCCTGAGCGCACTCGGCACGTGCTCAGCGATGGACGTCGTTGGGATTCTGAAGAAGCAGCGAACTCCCGCGACGTCGCTCGAGGTCGAAGTGGTGGGCACTCGCGAGGATGCGAGTCCGCGCCGCCTCAAGCACGCGCTCATGATCTTCCGGATCTCCGGTCCCGGCATCGAGCGCGAGCAAGCGCTCAAGGCGATCGAGCTGTCGGTGACGAAGTACTGCTCGGTGCGCGATTCACTCGACCCGAAGATCCCGGTCGAGTGGGAGCTTGAATTGAAGTAACGGAGACTCGTGATCGATGCAGCGATAGGCCGTACTCCGCTGGTCCGGCTCGAGAAGGTCGTCGAGCCGGAGATGGCGGAGGTGTGGATGAAGGTGGAAGGGAGCAACCCCGGCGGCTCGATCAAGGACCGCACGGCACTGGGGATGATCACGGACGCCGAGCAGCGCGGAGTGCTCAAGCCGGGCGGAACGATCGTCGAGCCGACGTCCGGGAACACCGGCATCGGCCTGGCACAAGTCGCGGCGACGCGAGGCTACAAGCTCATACTCTGCCTTCCCTCGCAGATGAGCGAGGAGCGCAAGCGCACGCTGCTCGCGTACGGCGCGCAGCTCGTGCTCACGGATCCCGAACGGCGCATGCTCGCCGCGATCGAGGAAGCTGAGCGCATTCGCGACAGGACGGGCGCATGGATGCCGAATCAGTTCTCGAATCCGGCGAACCCGCGCGTGCACTACGAATACACGGGCCCGGAGCTGTGGGAACAGATGGGCGGGCGTATCGATGCGTTCGTGTACGGCTCGGGAACCGGCGGGACGATCAGCGGCGTGGGCCGCTATCTCAAGGAGCGCTCACCAAAGACGCAGGTGATCTCGGTGGAGCCGGCGCGATCACCGGTGCTGAGCGGCGGCGAGCGCGGCACGCATCAATTCCAGGGAATGGGGCCGGGCTTCGTCCCGGACAACTTCGACCGCAGCGTAGTGGATCGGATCGTGACCGCGTGGGAAGAGGATGCCTTCCCTCTCGCGCGCAGGCTCGCGCGCGAGGAGGGACTTTTCGTCGGGATGTCGACGGGCGCGATCGCATTCGTAGCGCTTTCAATCGCGCGCGAGCTCGGCCCGGGAAAGCGCGTCGCATGCATCTCGCCGGACTCGGGAGCGCGCTATCTGACGACGGCGCTCTTCGAGGCGGATCAGGAACGAACCGGTTCCGCTACGCCTCCAACTTCGTCAGCAGCTTCAATGTCTTGAGATCCGCCGCCGGATACTTCGGGTTCATCCGCTCGAGCGTCGAGACGATCTTCTCCAGCACCAGATAGTCGCGGGCGTGCTTGCGATCGGCCGGTACGATGAACCACGGGGCGTATTTGGTGCTGCATTTCCGTAAGACGTCCGTGTACGCAGCCGTATAGTCCTTCCACAGATCGCGCTCGCTCAGATCCGCTTCCTGGAATTTCCAGTTCTTCGATTCGTCCGTGAGCCGCTCGCACAGCCGGACGCGCTGTTCCTCCTTCGAGACATGCAGGAAGAACTTGAGGATCGTGACGCCGTTCTGTGTGAGATATCGCTCGAACTCGTTGATCTCGTCGTAGCGCGCCTTCCAGACCTTCTTCGGCGCGAGCTCGTGGACGCGCACCGCGAGGATGTCCTCGTAGTGCGAGCGATTGAAGATCCCGATCAACCCGTGCGCGGGAACCGCCGCGTGGACGCGCCAGAGATAGTCGTGTGCGAGCTCGGAGTGCGAGGGCGCCTTGAACGCCGTCACCGAGCATCCCTGCGGATTCACGGAGCTGAACACGCGCCGTATCGTGCCGTCCTTCCCGCCCGCGTCTCGCGCCTGCAGCACGACGAGCAGCGACTGCTTCGACTCCGCGTAGAGCGCGTTCTGCAGCTCGTCGAGCCGAACGTGCAGCTTCTCCATCTTCTTCTCGAGCGTGTCGTCGTTCGCGTCGAGGGAGCGCGGAGGGAGCGCCGCCTTGTCGCCGAGAGAGATTTTGTCGTGAGGGCCGACCGGGGTGAGCTTCATCGCGATTCGTTGGGCTGAGGTAATCCAAAGCTACACGCGAACGGGCGCCCCGTCGTTCGCGGAGCGCCCGTTCTGTCTACGATCGGGACGAGCGTTGCGTTACTTCGCCAGCGCGTCCGCCAATGCCGACGCGCCCGTCTGCTCCGCGTCCTTCGCCTTCGCGACGACCGCGCCCATTCCGAAGAACTCGTGCGTGACGCCCGGATAGACCTTCCGCTCCACCGTGACGCCGTCAGCCTTGAGCTTCTTCTCGAGCATCTCGCCATCGGTGCGCAGCGGATCGATCTGCGCGTTGATGATCATCACCGGCGGCAGGCCCTTGAGATCCGCGCCCGCAAGATTGATGCGTGGGTCCATGCCGTCTGCCGGAGTGCGCTCGTACTGCTTCAGAAACCATTCCATCATCGGGCGGCTGAGTGGCTTCGCGGCGGCGTTCTCCTTGTACGACGCCGTCTCTGTGTCCGGCTGCGCGATCGGGTAAACCGAAAGAACGTACTTGGGCAGCGGGAGCTTCGCGTCGCGAACGGCCATCGCCGTCGCCACCGCGAGATTGCCGCCAGCACTCTCACCTGCCAGCGCCATCCGCGACGAGTCTCCGCCGATCTTCGAGGCGTTCGCCATCGCCCACTTGTACGCCGCGAATGCATCGTCGTGCGCAGCGGGGAATTTGCTCTCGGGCGCCTTCCGATATTCCACCGAGATCACGATCGCCTTCGCCATCCGGGACAGCGCACGCGCGCCGCCATCGTACGTATCGATCGTCGCGATCACGAATCCACCGCCATGATAGTACACGATGATCGGGAGCGGCTTCGTTCCCTGATCCGGCGTGTAGATGCGTGCCTTGATCGTGCCCGCCGCGCCGGTGATCTCGCAATCGACCGTCGTCACGCCGGGGGGCGGCGTCGTCGGCTTCCCCATCTTCACGAGCAAGGCCTTCACTGCATCGGTCGGGGTCGGCTGCTTACGCGCTTCGACGGCCGTCAACGTCTCGATCGGTTTGCCGTGCAGCGCTGCGAGCTGGTCGAGCACGGCCTGCATGTCGGAGTCGGCTTTGGCCATTGGCGCGGAATCGCCGGCGGCAGGCATCATTGGCGGCGCCGCGACGGTCGTATCGGCGGGAGTCGAGGTGGAATCGGCACTCTTCGACGCACGCGTGCATGCTGCGGCGAGCACGACGATCGCGACCGCCGTGAAATATCGAACTGCGTGCATCAGGTGGATCTCCCTATCTATGAATGAGAGCGCGCCCGATTGGGCACAATTCAGGAGCCGAGTCGGCGGGGCTGCCACTCCGGCTCTTTGGCTGCTTCGGAGCGCACGGGTGTCTCCATCTCGCGCGCCGGAGCGCGGATCTCGGCGCGGGCTGCGCTATCATCGCCGTTGTCGCCGATGCTCTTCTTGAACTCGCGAATCCCCTTGCCGAAGGAGGAGCCGATCTCGGGAATGCGCTTCGCGCCGAATAACAGCAGCACGACGATTCCCAGCAGCAAGATCTTTTCCGGTCCGATTCCAAACATGCGAGCCTCGAGGCGAGAGATGTTGATTCGGTAACGATAAAAGCAACGGTCGTGCCGAGCGACGATGCGGCACCCGGATCGGATGCCGCCCGCCCTTTCGAGCTTTACGACGTGGCGATGAACGGCATCACGATCGCCGTAACCTGCGCCTTTGTCAAAGGCTCATCGAACGCCTCTGTTGCCGCATCGACTCCGCCATTCGAAGCCGTGAGGGACAGCGAGCTCACATCCACTCCACCCTGCATGACGTTGTCCTCGCCATCGTAGATGCCCTGCGTGAACGCGGGAAGATCGTCGCGGCTCGCGCCGGTGATCCACCCCTTGAGCCCGCGAAGTCGACGGATCTCGGACGCGTGGCGCGCCTCGACCGCATGAATCGTCAACGCAGCCGTAAGGACGGCCTTGTCGTTGATCAGTCGCGGCGCCTGTCCCTTGTACGCGCGCACTCCGGTATCCTCGAACGCCTGCGCGAGTGCCTTGAACGTCTCATACTGGCCGGCGGAAAAATTGAAGCCCGCTACCGCGCCGTGCGCCGTGAAATCGAACGTCGGCTTCGCATTCGGCGTCGCACCCTTGCCGGTGATGAGAGCCTGTATCGCGGTCACGTGCGCATCTTCGTGAGCCTTGATCTGCGCGAAGATCGCCATGTCGCCCGCATCGATGAGGCCGCTCGCGGCCACACCGCGATCGTAGAACTCCGCCTCGAGCTGCTCGAGCAGCAGTGCGAACTGCAGCACGTCGAGCACATCGCTCGGCGCCTGGGCAAAGACGTCCTTCGTGAGAGCAGCGAGTGCGACCGGAATGGAGCCGAGCGCGAGCGCCGCTGCGAGCTTGGAATTGATCGATGCGCCCTTGGAGATCTCCTCCTGCCGCGCATTCACGCGCGTGAGAATCTCGGGGTCGATCGTATCGTAAAGTGTCTTCTGATCCATGATGAAGGGCTCCTCAACCGTTGTTGTTGGGGCCCTGCACGAATGTGCTGGGCGCGTTCGCGAATGCGAGCTTGTCGACGATGTAACCCTGAGCCATACCTGCGACCTTGGTCGGGCTGAACGCATCATCGAAGGTCTTCGGCGCGAAAGCGCTGGTCTTCGGTGCGATGAGATCGTGAATCGCGGAGGCGTGCCGTGCCTCGACGGAAACGATCTTGCCTGCGAGGGTGAGGTAATCGGTGCTGGAGAGGTACTGCGCCGCGCCATTATAGGCGGCAACGCCGAGGTCTTCGAAGTTGGCGGCGGTGCCGAGCACGGACGAACGGCTGCTGAAGTTCACGGCCGGATATGTCGTCGTGATGGTGAAGCCATACGTGGATCCGAGCGCAGCCTTCAAAAATTCACGATGAATGATCTCGTGATTCTTGATGTCGGCCAGCGTCGCCTGCTCTGCTGCGGAGAGCCCGGAACTTCCGAACTGCGCGACCACCTTCGTGTAGAAATCCGCTTCGAGCTGCTCGAGCGCGTACGCAAACTGAAGGACCGCGAAATCTCCATTCGCAAAATCAATCGTCAGCGCGTTTCCCGAACCCGGGCGTGGACCCGTCACGGCGTTGTTGTCGCCGCACGCAGCAAGTGCCGTCGGCAACAGGACCATGACGCCGCCGACGCCGAGCACCTTGAGGAAGTCGCGACGCGTGCGCGCTTCCAGAAGCTGATCGGCCGACGAGATCACCAAAGTATTTTTTTGAGCCATGCCCTTCCTCCTGATAATCCGCTGGCTTCTGTAAACCCGACATGGTGCGGCCAGCGGCACGCCCCGGCGAGGATTGTATTATTGCGCACATAACGCATTTACGGGGCCATTCTGGTCCAAATCTTACGAACAGGACCAGTGACACTGTTTAATCTGTAGCATGTAATGTGCACACAACGAATCCAACCTTCGGCCTACCGCGTAGAGGATAGGCCAACTGTTCATACGGACTAGCTGAGCCCGGTTTCGGGTCGCTCGAACGGAGAGATTCATGGAACGGCGTCAGGAAATCGCGGACTTGCTGAGAAGAAGAGTCCGACTCGGAATCAACGCCGGCTCGCTCTCGACGGGCGACCGGCTGCCGAGCACGCGCGAGCTGGCAGCGGACTTCGACGTCGATCACCGGGTCGTGGTCGCTGCGTACCATCAGCTGGTGGCTGAGGGGCTCGTGGAGATGCGCCCTCGCGGCGGGATCTACGTCGCGAACGCCACCGTCGGAGCAGTGCGCGAGCCGATGCCGCCGGAGCACTGGCTGCATGGGATCTTCATGCAGGGCCGCGCGCGCGATATGTCGATGCGGGGAGTGATCGACTCGCTGCGCCGTGCCACCGAGACGATGCGCCTGCGCGCGGTCGTCATCCACGCGGTAACCGACCAGCGCACCGGCATGTGCACGGAGCTCGAGGAAGACTATGGCTTCGAGGCTTCAGCCGTGGGCTTCGACGAGATTGGAGGCACCGTACGTTCGCCGGAGGTCCGCGAGGCAGATCTGCTCGTGACCACACCGGCGCACGAGACGCTCGTCAGAAAGATCGCCGCGCAGCTCGAAAAGCCCTGCATCATTGCCGATGTGCGCACGGATCTGATCGGAGGCGAGTGGCGCCTGCTGCTGCGCAAGCCGGTCTACGTCATCGTGCGCGATACGCAATTCAAGAATGCGCTGCTCGCCTTCTTCGAGAATACGAAGGGAAAGGAAAATCTCCGCGTCCTCATCGTCGATACCGACGACGTCACCGCAATCCCCGCCAGTGCGCCGACCTACGTCACTCGCGGCGCACGCGACTGGCTGCGCGACGCAGGGCGCGAGCACGACGTAGGCGGACGCATGCTCCCGAATGCGCGCACCTTCTCGTCGTCTACCGCGGAGGAGCTCATCTCCTTCATCCTCAAAGCGAACCTCGCCGCCCTGAGCGCACGCGCGTGATCGCGCGCGCGGCTCATCGCGATGCGGTAAGGGGAAGCATGTCGACCGTGCCGTTGACATCGAAGTGCGTGAACGTGCCCATGGCCGCGATTTCCCTGAATCCGAACATGGGGCTCCGAGGTGAAGTACACAAAAAAAGAAATCGCCCCTACGTAACGGCACCTAAGGGCGACGGGTCGCGCGAGTGTAACGCGCTATCGACGAACACACCCTCGTGCTCCGACACGTGCCGCATTGCGGCACGCCGGAAGACGCCAGTTCGAATTGCTGAACACGAGCGATATCGTCATGGATGGGAGGATAGCGGGGGCTTGGCGATGGCTACAATGGAAGCGTGCGACTCGCGCAAAAGACTCCCTAAACAGGCAGGCCGACAGCAGTACGTACTATGGGCACCGATCGTCATATACAGTGTATGAAATGCACTCCTTCCCCCTCTAGCTTTCCCGCATGTCCAACTCGCTGATTCTCTCGACCATTCGCAGCTGCTTGATGAGCTGCGCGCTGGCGCTCGCGGCTATCGCGCTCCCTGCGCAGAAGACGAAGCAAGCGCATCCTGCGCCAGCGGCACCTGCTCCCGCTGTGCTCACGCAGCGTGCCAAGCTCGAGAAGATCATTCACACGAAGATCCTTTCGAACGGCCTCGAGGTGATCGTCGTCGAGAATCACGGCGTGCCCCTCGCCACCGTCGAGCTGGACGTGCGCAACGGCTCGTTCACGCAGACGCACGAGTACGAAGGACTCGCGCATCTCTACGAGCACATGTTCTTCAAGAGCAACAAGGACTACCCCGAGCCCGAGCAGTTCATCGATCGCGCCGCGGAGCTGGGCGCCGTGTTCAATGGGCAGACGCAGGAGGAGGTGGTGAACTACTACCTCACCGTCCCCGCGGACTCGCTCGTCGGCGGTATGCGCTTCCTCGCATCCGCGTTCCGCTCGCCGCTCTTCCGCGAGGAGGAGCTCGCGCCGGAGCGCGAAGTCGTGCTCGGCGAATACGACCGCCAGGAGTCGAGTCCGTACTTCAGGCTCGATGAGCAGATGGGGAAGACGCTCTACACCACCGAGTGGAGCCGCAAGAACAAGTTCGGGGATCGCGACATCGTGCGCACGACGACGCCCGAGAAGATGCGGATCATCCAGCATCGCTATTACGTCCCGAACAACGCGGCGCTGATCGTCGCCGGCGACGTCTCTCCCGACACCGTGTTCAAACTCGCCGAGAAGATCTACGGCGATATAGCGCGCGGCGCCGACCCGTTCATCGCGAATCCGATTCCGCCCATTCCGCCACTCAAGGGGAACGACGCGGTGATCATCGAACAGCCCGTGAACACGGTTGCCGTGATCATGCAGTGGCTCGGCCCGAGCGTCGGGAAGGATCCCGATGCGACGTACGCAGCCGACGTCTTCTCCGGCATTCTCAATCAGGACGGCTCCGCGTTCCAGCGCCGCCTCGTCGACAGTGGGCTCTGGCACTCGCTGCTGGTGAACTACTACACGCTCAACCAGACCGGCCCGATCACGATCAGCGGCGAGACGACCGCCGACAAGCTGCGCCCCGCCCTCGCCGCGCTCGACGAGGAGATCGCGAAGTTCGACAAGCCCGGCTACATGAGCGTCGCCGAGCTCGGACCGCAGAAGCAGCAGCGCAAGGTTGGAACGGTGCTCGGCCTCGAGCGCGCATCGGGCTTTGCGCACGAGCTGGGCTTCTGGTGGAGCGTGGCGGGTCTCGACTACTACATGGGATACATCGACAACATGGCTCGACGCACCCCCGCTGATCTGCGCGCGTACGCGCACAGCTACATCGTCGGCAAGCCGCACGTCACCGGCGTCCTTCTGTCGCCCGAGGACCGAAAGCAGCTCAATCTCACGAAGGAAGAGCTGATCCAGGGCGAGCATGCGAACGTCGTAGGTGTGCAATGAGCCGCGCACTCGTCGCTCGCGTGGTCATCGCTGGCTTCGCGATGCTCGGCGGGGCGCTCCCCGCCTCCGCTCAGCGCGCGAGCACCGACACCTCAACTTCGGTATTCGATGTCGGCGGAGTGCACGTCATCCTGCGTCGCAACGCGGCCAACGATGTCGTCGCCGCCAATCTCTACCTGCTGGGCGGCAACCAGCAGTCGACTCCGCAAACGGCCGGCACCGAGCCGCTGCTGCTCTGGGCGTCGGAGCGTGGGACCAAGCACTACTCCCGCGATGCGCTCACCTCCAAGATGGCGGCGCTCGGCAGCACGATCATCGTCGAGCCACGCGATGACTGGACCGTGTTCGGCTTCCGCGGCACCCGCGACACTTTCGACAGCACGTGGGCGATCCTCGCCGACAGGCTCATGGCGCCGACGCTCGCGCCGGCCGACGTCGAGTTCATTCGCGCGCAGGTGCTCTCCGGAGTGCGCCAGCGCAACGACTCGCCCGACGATCTCGTGCAAGGGCTCGCGGACAGCCTCCTCTTCGCCGGGCAGCCGTACGCGATGCCGGCCACCGGCGACGCGAATTCGCTCTCATCGATCACCGTCGCCGATTTGCAGAAGTATCGCGCGACGCAGATGGTCACGTCGCGCATGCTACTCGTCGTCGTCGGCAACATCGAGCGCGCGCGACTCGAGAAGCTCATCCTGCCCACGCTTGGAACCCTTCCGCGCGGCAACTACAAGTGGACGCCGCCGCCCAATCCTGTCGTGCGTCCGGCCGACGCGATCTTCGTGCAGCGCGCACTGCCGACGAACTACATCCTGGGCTACTACCCGGGCCCCCGCTCCACGGGCTCCGACTACCAGGCGCTCCGCATCGCGACGTCGGTGTTGAGCGGGCGGCTCTTCACCGAAATCCGCGTGCGCCGCAACCTGACGTACGACGTGTCCGCGCCATTCGTCGAGCGCGCGATCTCATCCGGCGGACTGTACGTCACCACGGTGTATCCGGATTCGGTGCTCGGCATCATGCGCCGCGAGATCGCGCGGATGCAGACGACGCTGCTCGATCCCGAGAACCTCAACGTGATCGTGCAGCAGTTCATCACCGAGTATTACCTGAACAACGAGACCGACGCGGAGCAGGCGAACCAGATCGCGCGAGCGGAGCTGTACCGCGGCGACTATCGGCTCGCGGGGCAGTTCGTCGATCAGCTGCGTGCGGTGACGCCGGAGCAGATCCGCGATGCGTCGAGGAAGTACATGAAGGGAATGCACTTCGCGTACGTCGGCGACTCGACCAAGGTCTCCAGACAGCTGATCACGACGTTCTGATCGGCTGCTATACCTGGTGCATCAGCTCGCGCTCGTACGCCGCGAGCACGTCCTCGCGGGTGAGGACACCGAGGAGAATCGGACGCGCCTCGCTCTGGACGACGGGCAGAAGATCGGCGGCGCGCGCATTCAACTTCGCGAGCGCCGTCTGCACCGTATCCGTCACCACCGCAACCTCCGTAGGCTCGGCGAGATCCGCGGCGAGCAGGATCGGCGCGAGATCGCCGCGATCGAGCAAGGCGAGTCGCAGCTCCGCGAAGGTGATGACTCCGTACAGCAGCTGGTCGCCGTCGACGACGGGAAGCGTCGTCAGCCGCGACGTCGATGACGCGGCCACCAGTTCTTCCAGCGTCGCTTCGGGAGTCACGGTCACGGGCGCTGCGTTCATCACGTCGCGCACGAGCAGACGATGCATGATTGCGCGGTCGGCACCGTGGGCGAGATGCTCGCCCTTGCGCGCGAGCCAGCCATCGTACAGCCCATGCTCCGCGAATGCTTTCGAGGTGGCCAGCGCGATCACCGAGACGATCATGAGCGGCGGGACGAGGTTGTAGTCGTCCGTCATCTCGAACACCATGAAGATCGCGGTGATCGGAGCGTGTACCGTGCCGGAGATGAGTCCCGCCATTCCGACCAGCGCCCACGCCTCGGGATGCAGGCCGAAATGCGGGAGCAGTCGCTGCGCGAGCACGCCGACGCCGCCACCGAACGCCGCGCCCACGAAGAGCGTCGGCGTGAAGAGGCCGCCCGATCCGCCGGAGCCGAGTGTCAGCGATGTTGCGAGCATCTTGGCGAGCGCGAAGCCGATCAACGCGTACCACGCGATGCCGCCGAACATCTCGATCGGAATGGCGAGATGGCCCGTGCCCGTGAGCAGCGACCCGCCGAAATACGCGAGCAGCCCTACCGCGAGTCCCCCCAGCAGCGGACGGATCCACTGTGGCCTGAGCCGCTTGAAAACGTCTGCGGTGGCGAAGAACAGTCGCGAGTAGAATGCGGATGCGAGACCGCAGGCAACGCCGAGCAGCGGATAGAGGAGCACGATCGCGAGCGGATTGATGCTCCCGTACGGCGGGATGTGAAATGCCGGATGCGAGCCGAGAAATGGTCGCACGGTAATCGCCGCCACGACGCTCGCGATCACGACGGGGCTGAACGCGCCGATCGAGAAGGAGCCGAGCACCTCCTCGAGCGCGAAGAAAGCTCCGGCGAACGGTGCGTTGAACGCCGCCGAAATGCCCGCCGCCGCGCCGCAGCCCACGAGAATCTTCAGGCGGCGCGGCTGGAAACGCAGCGCGCGCCCTACCGCCGATCCGATCGCGGATCCGAGCACCGCCGTCGGTCCTTCGCTTCCCGCCGACCCTCCGCCCGCGAGGGTCGCGACGGCCGCGAGTGTGCGAGCCAGCACCGGGCGAAAGGGTACGACGCCGCCGCGCTTTGCGACCGCGAGCTGCACATCCGGCACGGTTTGTCCGTCGGGAATTCTGGCCCAGCGCACGATCGCCCACGCGATCCAGAGCGCTAGCGCAGTAACGAGCGGGCGGTAGAACGCTCGCGCCACCGGATCGAGGCGCATGCCGATTTGCGTGACGAGGAGCTCGTACGCGAGATCAATGAGCCGGTAGAATCCGACGACTCCGAGTGCCGCCGCCGCGCCGATCGCGAGCGCGAACACCATGAGCAGCGTTCCCTCATCCCAGTCACGCCGCTCGAGCCATCCCACGATCTTCGTCCATGGCGCGCCGATGCGGCTCACGACCGCCGCCGAGCGCGCCGCGGCGGCGCGCGAGAATCCCGGGCTCAATACGTCTCCTTCTCTCCCTCTTCGAGCTCGCCCAGGAGCTTGAGATAGCTGTCGTAGCGCGAGGGGCCAATCGCGCCCTTCGCCACCGCACCACGCACGGCGCATCCCGGCTCGTGCGCGTGCTTGCAGTCTCCAAACTTGCAATCGCCGATGAAGGGACGGAACTCGAGGAAGCAGTCGTCGAGGTCGCTCGCGAGCAGATTCCAGACGCCGATCTCGCGCAGGCCAGGCGTATCGACGACGAAGCCACCGTCGGGGAGCGGATGAAGAGCGGCGCCGACGGTGGTATGGCGCCCCTTGTTCACTGACTCGCTGATCTCGCCGACGCGAAAGTTGAGCCCCGGATAGATCGAGTTGAGGAGCGATGACTTCCCGACGCCCGACGGTCCGCTGAGCGCCGAGGTGCGACCGTGCAGCGCCTCGCCGAGCGCGTGGAGCCCGATGCGCTCCTTCACGCTCGTGAAGTGAATCGGATAACCGGCGAGCTTGTATTCATCGAGCCACGCGGGAATCTCACTCACGAGCTCGCGTTTGTTGAAGACAATGCGCGCCTGGATGTCGTTCGCGGCCGCGATTACGAGAAAGCGATCGAGCATGCGCGGATGCGGCTCGGGCATCGCGAGGGCGAATACCACGATGACCTGATCGATGTTTGCGACGACGACGCGCTCGCCGTGTGAGCCGCCCGGTGCGCGCCGCGCGAGGCGCGACCGTCGCGGAAAGAGCTCGGCGATCACCCAGCTGCCGCCGCGCTCCTCCTCCTCGAGGCGCACGTCGTCGCCGACGGCGATCTTGTCTGCGCCCTCCTGCTTGAGCCGGCCGCGCATCGTCGCTTGGTGTTGCGCGCCCCCGGCCGTACGCACCGTCCAGACGCCGCCGGTACCGTTCATGACTATCCCGCGCACGTCGCCCGGCGCCTCCGTCATCGCGGGCGCATCACTGGCCATGCCCGGTGCCCTCCTCGCGCATCGCTTCCCACCACGGGCGCGACGACTGCGGCTTTCCGCCCACGAGAAGGTCGAGCTGCTTCTTCACTTCGTGCAGCGACAGCGCGCCGACGGCGCGCGTCGCTTCGTCCGCGGTTGCGCCCCATGCGAGAAAGGGCGACTCGATGTGTCCGGTGACCTCGGGCTGCTCGCCGCCCCAGCGCACGAACAACAAAAATCCGCCCACCGGCCGCGCGCGATCGCCCGTTTCATCCGTCTCGATCGCGACCGTGTACGAGCGGCCATCGGAGCCTTCGAAGGCCGCCGGCCGCGCGTGAACCGCCATGTACCCGCCGAGAGTCTTCTCGTCTCCCTTAGTGTGGTCCGGCGGCTCGTGTCGCGCCATTTACTGCTTGTAGCCGCTCATCATCTCGCGCACGACGTTGCCGGTAATGAACGCGAGATTCGCCGGACGCTCGGCGAGCCGGCGCATGAGGTACGGATACCACTGCGTGCCGAAGGGAACGTAGACGCGCATGTTGTAGCCCTCGCGCACGAGCTGATCCTGCATGTCGCGGCGAACGCCGTAGAGCATCTGGAACTCGAAGCGCGACAATGGAATTCCCTTGTCCTGCACGAAGCGCTTCGCGTCCTCGATGATCTTCGGATCGTGCGTCGCGACGCCGGGATAGTTGCCATCGGCAATCAATTTCTCCATGCAGCGCACGTAATTTTCATCGACGTCCTTCTTGTCGGGGTACGCGACGCCCGCGGGCTCCTTGTACGCGCCTTTGCAGATGCGTACGCGCGCCTTGAGCATGATCGCGCGCTCGACATCTGCGCTCGTGCGATAGAGATAGCTCTGCAGCACGATGCCGACGTTGTCGCGGTAGTTCGGATAGAGGCGATCCTCGAACAGCCGCAGCGTGCGCTCGGTGTAGGCGCTCCCTTCCATGTCGAGGCGCACGAAGGTCTGGTAGTCGCGCGCACGGGAGAGGATGCGCTGCATTGTCTCGACGCACAGCTCCTCGTCCACATCGAGCCCCATCTGCGTGAGCTTGACGGAGACGTTGGCATCGAGCTTCTGCTCGTGGATCCGGTCGAGCATGGTGAGATATTCCTGCGCGGCCGATTGGACTTCGGCCTTGGTGCTCACGCTCTCGCCGAGGAGGTCGAGCGAGGCCGTGATCTTTCGCGCGTTCAGTGCGCGTACGGCGTCGAGCGCGGTATCGAGCGTCTCGCCGGCGACGAAGCGCTCGGCGAATCGCTTCGCGAATCCGTTCTTGCGGACGAGCTTGAAGATGCTCGGCTGATTGGAGAGGTAGAGAAGACTCTGACGAAGCATGAATGTCGGTATGAGTAGCGAGAGCGCAGCGGAGCGCGCCTCTATGGTTGCAAGCTAGACCGTGCCGCACATCATCGCGACCCGTTCGGGGAGGAGAGAACGCGAAACACGGGGAACGTCCTGCCCGGCGCGAGCTCGGGGTCGAAGACATTCCAGGTGACGAGTCCATCGTCGCTCTCGGGATCGAGGAGGTAGAGGGCGGCGACGGCCTGGAGCTGATCACCGCGCACCATCACCATCCCGCCGGGAAGCTGAGTGGTCGTGTCGCGCCAGCTGCCGCTGAGATGCACCTCGTGATGTCCCTGGAACTCTCGCGGCTCGGTACGGAGCGAGTCGATCACGAACTGGCTGAGGCGGGCGGAGGTCATGTTGATGGACGGGTGCTCCACCTGGATTCCATGGAGACGAAGTAGCGTGATGGCGGCGGTGTCGCGCGCGGGAAGCAGCCATGCGCGGGGAATCGTGCGCGCGAGTGCCGGCTCGAATCGCAGGTAAACCGGCATCGTCTGCGTGCGCATCGCGCCGGTGCGCCGGTAGCCCCGCGGCACGCCGGGCTGCGTCAGCGACGAGTCACCCGTGTGCGCCATCACCTCGAAGACCACGGACTGCTGTTGCGGCGCGGTCGTGAGGTGCGAGCGGATCGGAACCAGCGTCGTGAAATCGCCATGCGCGAACTGCGAGTCCGCGCGCGCCTCGATCGCGCGGATGCGCGCGCCGCGCTCGGCGACGAGCGACAGAATCTCGCGCACGAATGCGTACGTCGACTTCACGCGACGCTCGAGCGGGTCGTGCGAGTAGGCTTCGCTCAGGATCGAGATGCGCTGGCGGAGTCCGAAGTAGTTGGTGCCGAAGCGCGGGCGGTGATCGTAGCTGTACCACCCCTGCTTCACGGTGTCCGTGATGTCGCGCTCTTCGTACCCCGAATCGAAGTTGCCGTAGTCGAACACCGCGAAGCCATCGCGTCGCTGCATCCTCCGCCGCAGCTCCGGGAGGAGCGAGTCCATCGTATATGCACCTGCCTCGCGCGCCGCAGGGTTGAGCGATGGGGCGTAGGTGAGTGCGTACCCGTGAAAGCTCCCGTCGGTCGTGTGCAGATCGACGAAGACATCCGGATTCCACTTCTCGAACGCCGCGAGCGACGCGCGCGTCTCCGGCGCCTCGGCCTTCACGTAGTCGCGATTGAGATCGAGCATCTTCGCATTCGGCCGCTGCCCGACGCTCTCGGGCCCGTTCTGCTCCGTGCGATTCACCGCCTGCGGCTTGAAGACCTCGTTGCCGTCGGCGTTGTAGATCGGTATGGCGATGAGGACGATCGAGTCGAGGACGTTATGCGACGTCGACGCGAGATCGCGCACGAGCGCCTGCAGCGCTTCCTTCCCCTCCACCTCACCAGCGTGGATGTTCGCCTGGACGTAGACGATGGGGCGGTGAAGCGCGCGGGCCTCTGCCGGCGTGTGCACCAGCGGGCGCGAAAGGATCAGCAGAGGGAGGACGCGCCCCTCGGTGGTCCTGCCGAGCTCCTGACGTACGAACGGTAAATTTTTTGCTTGGAGCGAGTCGATGAAGGCAATCACATCCGCGTACGTCGACGTCTCGCTGTACGAAGTACGCTCAGCGCTCGTGCGCGGGAGGCCACGTATCACTATGGGTCCATCCGTCACGTCGGCACGCATGTAGTCGGGCACTCGATGCGAACACCCAATCGCCGACATCAGCGCCGCGCCCGCAGCGACCACCCAACCCCTCACGGATTCACCGGCGACGCCGCCACCGACGCCGGCCCGAGGTTCTCATCCACGAAATTCGTGAGCAGCGTGAACAGATGCATCCGCGAGTTGCCGCCCGAGATCGAGTGCGTGCGCGACGGGTAGAGCATCAGCTGGAACTGTTTGTTCGCCGCCTCGAGCTTGTCGATCAGCTGAATCGAGTTTTGCGGATGCACGTTGTCGTCGCCCGTGCCGTGCACGAGGAGATAGCTCGCCGAGAGCCCGCTCACGTACTTGAGCGCGGCACCGTCGTCGTAGCCGCGCTTGTTCTCGGCCGGCGTGCGCATGTATCGCTCGGTGTAGATATCGTCGTAGAGCCGCCAGTCGGTGACCGGCGCGACCGAGATCGCTGCGCGAAAGAGCGAGCCGCCGCGGAACGAGGTCATCGCGGTCATGTAGCCGCCGTAGCTCCACCCCCAGATACCGATGCGCGCCGGATCGACCCACTTCTGCGTGCCTAGCCACTTCGCCGCCGCGATTTGATCGTCGGACTCGTGGATGCCGAGGTGCTGGTAGACGACCTCGCGGAAGACAGCGCCACGGGCGCCGGTGCCATGGTTGTCGACGCTGACAACGATGATCCCCTTCTTCGCGAGCATCTCGTGCCAGAGGTAGCGATCGCCACCGAAATCGTCGAGCACCGTCTGCGATCCCGGGCCGCCGTAGACATACATGAGCACCGGATACTTCCGCGTGCTGTCGAAGTCCGGTGGGAGTATGCGATAGGCATTGAGCTTCGACCCGTCGGGAAGCGGGAGCTGGAAGAACTCCGGCGCGCGCGTGATCTGCGCCAGCCGCTTGCGCAGCTCTGCATTCGCCTCGAGCACGTGATGCGCGCCGCCCGGCGCGAGCGAGACGAGCGTCGCCGCACCGGGGAATTGCGCCGACGAGGCGATGTCGACCATCGCGCTCCCGTCTGGCGAGATGTGAACCTTGTGCGTCCCCGGCTCCGTCGTCACGCGCGTCTCAGCGCCACCCTTGAGCGGATACCGGAAGAGCTGCCGCTGCATTGGCGTTGGCTCGGCCGCCACTGCGTAGACGAAGCCGCGCTTTTCGTCGACGCCCGCGAGCGAAGAGATGTCGACTCCATCGCGCGTGACGCGCCCCACCAGCGAGCCATCGCGCTTGTACAGGTAGTACTGTCGCCAGCCGCTCCGATCACTCGGCCAGAGGAACATCGTACCATCGGCGACCCAGCGCGGAGTTTCCTCGTCGATGTCGACCCACGCCGAGTCGCGCTCGGTGAGTACGGTGCGCCCGTCGCCGCTCGCAGCGCTCAGCATAAGAAGATCGATGCGATTCTGCGTGCGCGGCATGCGCTGGACGGCTACGCTGTCCGGCCCCGCCCACGCCATCGCGGCAACGTACTCGCCTTCGCCGGTGTGCAGCCACGTCGTTGCGCGCGTATCCGCATCGACGACGCCGATGGTGACCTTCGAATTCGGCGCACCCGGGCGCGGATAGCGGAGCGGGATCATCGTCGCCTGCTCGGAGAGCTCATCGAGCATCGGGAAAACAGGGATCGGCGACTGGTCGAAGCGCCAAAAGGCCAGCCGCTTCGAGTCCGGACTCCAGCGGAAGGCATCGCGGATCGAGAGCTCTTCCTCGTAGACCCAGTCGCTCGTGCCGTTGATGATCATGTCGCTGCCATCGTTCGTCAGCGCGCGCTCCTCGCGCGTCGCCAGATCCGTGACGAAGAGATTGTTGGCGCGCCCGAACGCCACGCGGCATCCGTCCGGCGAGAACTTCGCGAACAGCTGCAGCCCCGGCGCCGTCGACAGCGGCGTCACCTTCCCGCTCGCGACATCGAGCACGTCGTATACCCCGCGGGTATTCTGCCGCCACACGCGAACCGAGTTGTGGAAGAGCAGCACCTTCGTCCCATCGTGCGAGATGACGATGCTCTCGACCGCGAGCGGCGTGCCGTTCGAGTTGAGCGCCTGCGCCGTCGCGATCACGGTAAGGGCACCCGTCGCCGCATTCACCCGAACGATCTCGTTCGTCCCGTTCCCGCTCGCCACCGGCCGCAGATCGAGGTAGGCGCTACCGTCGGCGAGCCACTGGGGATCCGGCATTCTCGCACCGGTAAACGCGCCGTGCGTGATGGCCTCGACCGTGAGGTCGGAGCCTCGCTGGGCCGCGGCCGGAGCGGATGTGGCGCAGAGGAACGCGGAGAGTACGAGAGTTTTGCGCATCACTCGATGGGCGAAGACGAGGAATTTTATCGGCAGGTCCGCAGGGCGGATAGTCCGCGCGGCCATTGCGCGGGCCGAGCCCGCGGGCGATCATCGCGCATCCCTCGTAGGAGCTCTGGATGCAACAGGCCTTTTCAACGACGACCTTCACGATCGAAGGCTATCGGGTTACACGCTCGCTCGGCGTCGTTCGCGGAATCATCGTGCGCTCGCGCTCGATCGTCGGCACCTTCGGCGCGCGGCTGCAAACGATTATGGGCGGCAACATCACGATCTACACGCAGCTGTGCGAGAAGACCCGCAACGACGCCTTCGATCTCATGATGGGGCACGCGGCCGCCCTCGGTGCCAACGCCGTGATCGGCGTGCGCTACGACGCGACGGAGCTCGCGCAGGGCGTCACCGAAGTGCTGTGCTACGGAACGGCGGTGGTGGTGGAGCAGCAAGTGTGACTATTGCGGCCCCCCGCCGGGTCAGCGCTCGAAGCGGTAGCCCGTCTTCCGAACGGTGAGAAAATGGCGCGGCGAGGATGGATCATCCTCGAGCTTGCGGCGCAGCTCGACGATGTGCGTGTCGATCGTTCGACTCACCATCGCCGGCTTGTATCCCCACACCTCGCGCAGGAGCTCGGCACGCTGCGCCACGCTGCCATCGCGACGCACGAGCGCCATGAGCAGATCGAACTCCTTCGGCCTTAGCGGAACCGGCGCGCCCTGGCGCATCACGAGCCGCTTCGACGGATGCACCTCGATCGTTCCGAAGCGCACGGCCGCATCTGCCTGCTCGGCCGCCACTGCCGTCGCCTGGCGTGAGCGCCGGAGCAGCGCCTCCACGCGCGCGAGCAGCTCGATGAGGCTGAATGGCTTCGTGACGTAGTCGTCGGCGCCCCAGCGAAAGCCGCGCACCTTCTCCGCCTCATCTGATCGTGCGGTGAGGATGAGCACCGGCATGTGCATCCCCTCACCGCGCACCGCGCGGAGGAGAAGATAGCCATCCATCTTCGGAATCATCAGGTCGAGCACGATGAGATCGGGGCGCGACGAGCGCACCAGCGCGAGCCCTCGCTCGCCGTCGAGCGCGACTGCGACCTCGTGCCCTTCGAGCTCGAGATTGGTGCGCAATGCGCGCGCGAGATCGACGCTGTCCTCTACCACGAGTATTCTCGCCATGTCCTCTCAGTCTCCGCTTTGCGCGACAGGGGAACGGATCGAGAACGAACCGTCGTCCACTTCCGCCGTGCGCGGGAGCGTCATCCCCGGCACCTCGATCACGAAGCGCGCCCCGCCCTCCGGCGCATCCTCGACCCATGCTCGTCCGCGATACCGGTCCACCAGGTGCCGCACCACCGAGAGCCCAATGCCACTCCCCGTTGATGACGACGTGACCTCGCGTGGCAGCCGCACGTACGGCTCCCAGATGCGCTCGCGCTCAGCGGTCGGTACTCCCTCGCCCCGATCGTCGACGCAGATCCGCACCTGCTCCCAGTGCCGCGACGTGCGCACCGTGACCACCGATGACGGCGGCGCATACTTCGCTGCGTTGTCGAGCAGGTTGAGCAGCGCGTGGCGAAGCACCGGCGCACTGATCGAAGCCGCGAGATCCTCGTCGAGCTCCTCGTGAATCGAGATCCCCTGTCGGCGCGCAAGCGGAGCGAAGGTGCGCACGAGCTCGTGCACGAGCGGCGCGAGCGGGAGCGGATTCGCAGGCGGCGCCGTCGGCTGCTCGCGTGACGCACGCGAGAACAGAAGTACGTTGTCGATGAGATGCGTGAGATGCCGAGCCTCGCGCACGATTACCGACACGGCGTGCGAGCGCTCGTCCGGCGCTGACACGCGCCCCAGCTGAAGCATCTCCGCATACACCATGATCTCGGCCAGCGGCGTTCGAAGCTCGTGCGACACGCTCGACGTGAAGTCGTCGCGTATCGATGCCAGATCCTGCGCTCGGCGCGTGATGACGAAGGCGCTGAGCAGGAGCGCGCAGGAGAGCACGCAGAACGCGAAGAGCAGCGGCGCGCGCGTCTCCGGCATTCCGCCGATCAGGAGCCGAGACGCCATGTTCGGAAGGATCGACACCTGAACCGCAGCCTTCGTCGTCACGTTCCCGGTCCAGAGCGGGCTGCGCGCCGAGTAGACCGTGTCGCCGTTGTAGCGCGACTCGTACACGAGACGGTGATCGTCGAAGACCTTCACCGCGAACAGACTGTCGTTCTTCACGCCCCTGGTGAGCGACGGCGGAAGTAGTTGCATCGAGCCGACCGCGCGGAAGGTGCGCGGCGAAAACGACGACAGCGATGAGGCGAAGCCGTAGATCGCATCCGGCGCGCCTCGCACCCCGTGCAGCGCCGTGAGCAGCAGGATCCGCTCGCCCACGAGCGAGTCGGGGAACGACACCATGTAGAATGCACCGCGCAGGACGTTCGGCGCAGCGAACAGCGGCGTCTTCGGGTCGCCGCGAATCGAGTCGCGCAGAACGTCCAGCTCCATCGGCGACGGCGTGTGCGGGCCGATGGTCTTCAGCTCGTTCGTGCTCGGAACGTAGCGAAAGAAGTAGAGCGGCTGCGGATCCCACATGCACTTGCACCCCTTCACATCCGCCGCCGCATCGCTGAGCACCGCGAGATCGTACAGACTGTCCGCCTCGAGCCTGCTGCTCTTCGCGCCGAGCCACGAGAAGATCGCGAGCGCCGATTGGCGGAGCGCGCGTTGCGACTCCATCGCGTAGTTGTTCGCCGCGAAGCGCGCGTAGTCCCGAACGGCCTCCTCGGCCGCGCGCCTCTGTGCGCGCGATGCCAGCCACGCTTGCGCCGTGAGCGCGATCGTAGCGAGCAGTGCGAGCAGCAGTACCGCGAACAGACCCGTGCTGCGGACGTGCGGAGTTCGTCCGGATGACGTGGAGGGGCCGCGCGCGAAGAACCGGCGGAATGAGGTCACCCCCATCATTTATACGTCGGGCAGAAAGCCGGCAATAGCGCCGGTGTGCGACCTCCCTGACAATGTCAGGAAGCTGTCAACTCCCGCTCCCAAGCGCGTTTGCGACTACCTCGGCTTCTCGCGATCGGGGTAGAAGTGTGCCCCCGACGCCGCCATCTCCCGCAGGATCTGCGCGGGACGGAAGCGCGGTGAGAAGCGGCCATCGAGCACCTCGAGCGCGCGGATCACGGTGGGGATGCCGAGCGTATCGAGATAACGGAACGGACCTCCGCGAAACGGAGGGAAGCCGATGCCGAACACCGCGCCCACGTCGCCATCGCGCGGACTGCTCACGATCCCTTCCTCGAGACAGCGCGCCGCCTCGTTGAGCATCGCGAATACACAACGCTCCACGATGTCTCGCGCGCCAATCAGCATCCGCTGTCCGGTGCTCGAGAAGAGCGGATAGACGGTCTCATCGACGCCCTTCTTCTTGCCCTGCTCATATCTATAGAAGCCCTTCCCACCCTTTCGCCCGGTGCGTCCCGCTTCGATTACCTTCGCGAGCGACTGCGCCGGGATCATCCGCTCGCCGAATGCGCCGATCATCACCGCGCTCGACTTCCCGGCGATGTCGAGTCCCACCTCATCGATCAGTGTGATCGGCCCCACCGGAAATCCGAACTCGACGAGTGCCTTGTCGATCGCATCCACCGCCACGCCTTCGTCGAGGAGCAGCCCGGCCTCGTTCACGTACGGCGCGAGAATCCGGTTGGCGTAGAAGCCCGGCGCATCCCGCACGACGATCACGGTCTTCCCGAGCTTCTTTCCGTACGACACCGCCGTCGCGAGCGCCTCATCTCCCGTCGCCTTCGCGCGAATAACCTCGAGCAACGGCATCTTCGCGACCGGCGAGAAGAAATGCATCCCGAGCACGCGCTCCGGATGGTTGGCGTTCGCCGCAATCAGCTCGATGGGTATGGTGCTGGTGTTCGACGCGAAGATCGCGCGCGGCACCGCCGCCTCCGCCTCGGCGAGCACGCTCTGCTTCACCTTGAGATCCTCGAACACGGCCTCGATCACGATGTTCGCGTCCTTGAACCCAGAATAGTCGATCGTCCCACCAACGAGCGTGAGCTGATCCTCGAGCTGCCGCTTCGTGATCCGCTTCCGCTTGAGTTGGTCGCGCAGAATCCCGCTCACTTCCTTGAGCCCGTGTCCCACGCGCTCGTGCTGGGCATCCTTGAGCCGCACCACCGTTCCCGCTTGAGCCGCGATCGCCGCGATCCCTGCCCCCATGAAACCGGCGCCGAGTATTCCAATCTTCTCGACGGCTTCGGGCTTCAGGTTCGGATCGTCGACGCCGCTGCCCTTTTTGAGCGCGGCCGTCGCGAAGAACAGAAAGATCAGCTGCCGGCTCACGTCCGTCACCGCCATCTCGCCGAACAGCCGCGCCTCGGTAGCAAATCCCTTCGCGCGATCGCCCGCGTACAACTGCTCGATCGCATCGATCGCCGCGAGCGGCGCAGGGTAATTTCCCTTCGTCGCCTTTCGCGTGGCCTCGCGCGCCTTGCGGAACACCACCGATCGTCCGAGCGTGTTCTCCTCGAGCACGACATCCATCATCCCGTGCACCGCGCGTCCTCGCTCGCGCGCGATCTTCCCGTCGGCGAGCTTCGCCGCACGATCGACCGCTACGTCGAGCAGGATCGAAGGATGGACGAGCTCGTCGATCAGCCCGATCTGCAGCGCCTTCTTCGCGCGCACGTTCTTCCCCTGCAGAATCATGTCGAGCGACTGCCTGAGTCCAACGCGCTTCGGCAGCCGCTGTGTGCCGCCCGCGCCCGGAATCAGTCCCAGCTGCACCTCGGGGAGCGCGAGCACGGTCTTCGGATGATCGGTCGCGATACGGTACGCCGCCGCGAGCGCTGCCTCGAGCCCGCCACCCACGCACGCACCGTGAATCGCGCACACCACGGGGGCGCGAAGCTTCTCGATCCGGCTCATCATCTCCTGCCCTTCCCGACTCAACGCCTCGGCCTCCGCCGCCGTGCGCAGCTCTAGAAAGCCATCGATGTCCGCCCCCGCGATGAAGAGGTCGGGCTTCCCCGACACGAGCACCAGCGCGCGAATCGTCGTGTCGCCGTCGACACGATCCATCAGCGCCTTGAACTCCTCCACCACGCCGCGCGTCAGCTTGTTCACCGACTCGCCCTCGAGATCGAGGGTGACGACGGCGATGCCGCCCTCGCGGACGTCGGTCGTGAGCGCCGGTCTCATGACGCGTTCTCCAGCACCATCGCGAATCCCATCCCGCCCGCGGCGCACAGTGTCATCAGCCCGAACTGACCGTTGCGCCTGCGAAGCTCGTTCGCGAGCGTCGTCGTGATTCGCGCGCCCGTCGCGCCGAACGGATGCCCGATCGAGATCGATCCGCCCATCACGTTGAGCCGCGAGCGATCGACCTCGCCGAGCGGCTGCGTCATCCCCGCGCGCTCGGCCCACAGCTGACTCTCGAATCCGCGGAGATTGCTCAGCACCTGCGCCGCGAACGCCTCGTGCATCTCCACGAGGTCTATATCGGCGAGCGTGAGCCCCGCACGAGCCAGTGCGAGCGGCGCGGCGAGCACCGGCGCCTGCAGCAGCTGCTCGCCGGGATCGAGCGCCGCGTACGCGTACGACTTGATGTAGGCGAGCGGCGTGTAGCCGAGCGCCTTCGCGCGTTCCTCGCTCATGAGGATCACGGCCGCCGCGCCATCGGTGAGCGGCGATGAGTTTCCCGCCGTGACCGTTCCGTACTTCCGATCGAACACGGGCTTGAGCGCGGCGAGCGCTTCCGGCGTCGAATCCGGACGAATCCCGTTGTCGTTGAGCGCAACCTCGCCGTAATTCGGCGGCACGTAGTACGGCATCATCTCGGCCGTGAGCCGCCCATCCTGAGTGCCAGCCGCCGCCAGGCGATGCGATCGCAGCGCGAACTGGTCCTGCTCCTCGCGCGGAATGTGGTTGAGCTTCGCCATCTTCTCGGCGCTCTGACCCATCGTCTCGCCCGTCGACGGCTCCGCGATCGCCGGCGTAATCGGGATCAGATCGCGCGGACGAATCCGCGTGAGCGCACCGAGCTTCCCTCCAACCGACTTCGCCTTCGACGCGCCAACCAGCGCGTTCGCGAATCCGCGCGAGTGCAGGATCGGCACGTTCGAGAGCGACTCCGCGCCCCCCGCGATCGCGACGTCGGCGTGGCCGAGCGCGATCTGGTCTGCCGCATCGGTGATCGCCTGATTCGCCGAGGTGCACGCGCGGCTCACGGAGAACGCCGGAATTCCCT
Organism: Gemmatimonadaceae bacterium; assembly: GCA_013697785.1. Lineage (GTDB taxonomy): Bacteria > Gemmatimonadota > Gemmatimonadetes > Gemmatimonadales > Gemmatimonadaceae > FEN-1250. The sequence continues at coordinate 4,052 of JACCWE010000091.1, read as the reverse complement.
TCGGAAGCATCGGAAGGAGCGCCACTTCGCGCGCAATGTTCGGCGCGAGCACGCTCGGCACCACCGTTCCGAACACCAGCGTGTCGATCTCCTCGCCGTCGAGCCCCGTGCGTGCGACGAGCTCCGCAACGACGGCGCGACCGAGGTCCTGCGCCGAGAGCGACTTGAAGAGTGTGCCTGATCTCTCGAACGGCGTGCGGAGTCCGGCCACGATGGCGACGCGGCGGCCGTTACCGAAGGTTGGCATGCTGAAAGTTACTCGATTCGACCTGTGGAAGTTGACCCGCGTGCACCCGTCCCCGTAGCGTTCGTCGATGCCCGACAACCCACGAATCGAGGGAGAGCCGGTGTTGCCCGGGCAGACGGCTCCGGAGCAGCGCGCCGAGGCGCTCACGCTGCTCGCCGAAGGAGCCTTCGACGTGCTCGTCGTGGGCGGCGGCATCACCGGCGCCGGCGTTGCGCGCGACGCGGCGATGCGCGGGCTCTCCGTCGCGCTCGTCGAGGCATCGGACTTCGCGAGCGGCACCTCGAGCCGCTCGTCGCGCCTCGTGCACGGCGGCGTGCGCTATCTCGAGCACGGTCAGCTCGGCCTCGTCTTCGAGGCGTGCCGCGAGCGCCGCATTCTCGCGACGATCGCGCCGCATCTCGTGCGGCCGCTGCAATTCATCTGGCCGGTCTACGAAAAGGCGCGCATCAAGCTCTGGAAGCTCCGCGCAGGGCTCATGCTCTATGACGCCCTCGCACTCGGACGCAATCTCGGGCGACATCGCACGCTCAGCGTGCACGTCGTCACCGCGCTCGAGCCCGAGCTGCGGCACATGGGGATGACCGGCGGCGCCTCGTACTTCGATGCTGCCACCGATGACATTCGCCTCACTCTCGCCAACGTGATGAGCGCCCGCGACGCCGGCGCGATCGTGCTCAATCACGTCTCCGTGCACGATCTGCTCATGACGAGCGAGGATGTCTGCGGCGCGCGGGCGCTCGATCTCCGTACCGGCGCCGACGTCGAGATCAGGGCGCGCGTCGTGGTCAATGCCGCCGGCCCGTGGAGCGATGCGATCGTGCGTATGGCGGAGCCGCAGGCGCGGCGCGCGGTGCGCGGCACGAAAGGTGTGCACGTTTCGGTGCCGCGCGATCGCATCCGCAACAATGGCGCGCTCACGCTTCTCTCGCCGATCGATGGCCGCGTGATGTTCGTGCTCCCGGCCGGCCAGTTCAGCATCATCGGCACGACGGACACCGACTTCGATGGGAAGCCCGAGCGCGTGCGCGCCACCACCGCCGACGTCACGTACCTTCTGCGCTCCGCCAACGCCTTCTTTCCGGGCGCACATCTCCAGGCGACCGACGTCGTGAGCGCGTGGGCGGGAATTCGACCGCTCGTCGCATCGGGCGACAAGGATCCCGATGCGGCCTCGCGCGAGCACGCGGTGGTGTGGACGGTGCCGGGGCTGCTGACGGTGACGGGAGGAAAGCTCACCACGTATCGCGCGATGGCTGCGGACGTGATGGACACTATCGCGCGCAAGCTGCGCGTGGACCACCGTCGCGCGGCCACGCACAGGCAGCCGCTCCCCGGCGGCGACATCGTCTCGCTCGAGGACGAGCTCGCACTCGCGCGCGCGACCGTCGGCGCGCCGGACATCGCCGAGCATCTCGTGCACTTCTACGGAACGCGATGGCGCGCGATCTGGCAGCTCGCGAGCGTCGATCGCGCGCTCGCCGAGCGGCTGATCCCGGAGCTTCCCTATATCGCTGCCGAAATCGACTGGTGTGTGTCGCACGAGCTCGCGCTCACGCTCGGTGATCTGCTCATCCGCAGGGTGCATATCGCCTACGAGACGCGCGATCACGGGCTCTCGATCGCGCCAGCGGTGGCAGAGAAGCTCGCGCCGCTCATGTCGTGGAACGTGGAGGACGAGCTGCAGTCCTATCGTCGCGAGATCGACGACCTCTTCGGAATCGCCGAGGCTTAGGACGCCGGGATGTGAATCGTCTTGAGATCGATGATCTCGAGCTTGCGCGTTGCGTTCGGAAGCCTGAGCATCACGAGCTCGCCTACGGCCTTGCCCACGAGCGCCTTGCCGATGGCGGATGACATCGTGACCTGCCCCTCTTCGAACTCCACGGCATCGCCGAACACGAGCTGGTAGCTCTCCTCGGAACCCGTCGCCGTGTCCTTCACGATGACGCGCGATCCGAGCCCGACCCTGTCGTGCGAGATCTGCGTGACGTCGATCTGCGACAGCTTGGAGAGGCGCTGGCGCAGCTGACCCAGACGTGCCTGCACGAACTGCTGGCGCTCGAGCGCCGCCTTGTATTCGCTGTTTTCGCGAAGATCGCCCATCTCGACCGCTTTGCGGATCTCATTGGGCAGAGTAACGTTCAATTCGAATTGGAGCTTGTTGGCCTCCAGCTCCAGCTTTTCCTTCAGCTCTTCGATCATGGTCCCACACACAGCGTAAAAATGTGAGCGCCCGGCATGAGAGCCGGGCGCGTGGGTGCTTTGTGCATTGTAGAGGCGAGCCGGAGCGCTGTCCAGCCTTGTGCACGCTATCGATGTCTTCCCAACACCTCTCGGGTCTGCTCCGACGGGAGCGGCTCGCCGCCCGCCTTCTCGAATTCAGACACCAGTCGCGCCATGTTCGCAGCGCGCTTGTCGAGCAGCCGTTTGAGCTGGCGCGGCTTCCGCTTCGCGAGCGCGTACGACGTGAGCAGTGGGAGCGCGATGGTCGAATCGACGTAGCACACGACGGCGTCCGGCAGCTTGTCGGGATCGATCTTCCCCCAGCTCACCGCCTCTGCCGGCGTCGCACCGGAGAGCCCGCCCGTATCGGGGCGCGCATCGGTGATCTGCAGAAAGAAGTCGTGTCCCTTCTCATCGATGCCGAGCACTTCCTGGATCTGGGGCTCCGTCTGCAGCATGAAATTCTTCGGGCTCCCGCCACCGAGGATCATGACGGCGCTCTTTCCGTTCGCCCGCTTGGCGGCGAGAACGATCGACGCCGTCTCGTTCACGTCCTGGTTTGGATCGATCAGGAGCTTGTTTCCCTCGAGCGCCAGCGCGGCGACGTTCATTCCGATCGATGAGTCGCCGGGCGACGATGTGTAGATCGGAACGCCGGCGGTGTAGGCGGCCGAGAGAAGCGATTTATGGGAGAGGCCGAGCGCCTTCTCGCGCTCGCGAACGTACTTGCCGCAGAGCGCGTGAAATTCCGCGCTCGACATCGCACGCTGGAACTCCGGCGCGCGCATGATCTGCCGGAAGAAGGCGTCGGTGGAGAGGAGCACATCGTAGTCGAAGAAGATGTCGTAGATGCGGACGACACCTTCCTCGCGCAGCACGATGTCACTCTCCTGCGCATTCCCGCGGTGCATGGCGAGCCCGAGCCCGAAATGCGTATCGTGGTAGAGGTTCGCGCCGGTGGAGATGATCCAGTCCACGAACCCCGCCTCGATGAGCGGGATGAGCGCCGCCATGCCGAGCCCCGCCGGCGTGAGCGCGCCGGTCAGGGTGAGCCCCACGGTGACGTCGGGCGCGAGCATCTTGGTGACGAGGAGCTGCGCCGCCTCGCGTAGCCGCGCCGCGTTGTAGGCGAGAAACGTCCCCTCGATCAGCTCGGCGACCGTCTCCGTCCCATCGATGCGGCGCGGGTCGATGCGCTGCCCCTTGAGAAAGCGGTTGGTGGCGCCGCCCCTGGCCGACGCGCCGCCAGAGCCGGCCTCGCGCTGCTCCGCGGCCCGCTTCTGCTCCGCCTTGGGGCCGGCCGCCGAGACCTTCGACTCGTTCGATCCCTTCGGCGTACCGTGCCTCGACGCCTTGAACCCGCCCCGCTTCTTAGCTGCCATGCCCATCCTCCCGCCGGTCCGACGCGTGCACCTGCGAGTCATACGCCGAGATCACCGCCGCGGCCGCTTCCCTCGGATCGTCCGTGAGTAGGATCAGATCCATGTCGCCATCCGAGATCTTCCCCTCCTGCAGCACCCGCGAGCGCAGCCAGCGCAGCAGGCCGGCCCAGTAGTGCGAGCCGAACAGCACCACCGGGAAC
>JACCWE010000046.1 GCA_013697785.1 Gemmatimonadaceae bacterium | reverse complement strand
CTTCACCCCGGCGGGGTTCACCGCGAACTCATAGCCGCTCCGCAGGTCATGATACGAATCAATGATGATCTTGATCTGATCCGTGGCGACTCGAACGTCGCGGCGGCCGAGCAGGCGGAGGATGCTGTCCGGATGCGAATCGAACATCCGGATGTAGTCGTAAAAATTCTGATCGTCGTACGCAACCTTTCCTTCCGTTTTGAATCGCACATCGCCGTTCGCGACGGGGCTGAACTGCCGGAAGCTCGTAATCGGCTGCGCGTTTCTCCATACCTCGTCGTCATCGCGGCCGTCGATGATGGGGCGTTTGAGTGCCCGCGAGGCCGTCGCGATCGTGGAGGTCGCGACGATCGCGGCCGACGGTGGCTGGGCACCGACCGTCGGCGATGTCTTGGCGTCGGTCTGCGCGGGTAGCTGCGCCGGCGGCTGCGCGACCTGAAGCAGTGCGAGGAGAGCAAACGTCAGCGACATGCGTGCACGGAAGCCGGGTGAAGGTCAAACCACTCGACAGCGCCGGGGCGAAAATGGTTTGACTCGATCCGCATGATACGCTGACGAGCCGTTCGCCGCTGTTTCGACCAATACGACGGCGTTCAGCTTCGGGTTTCGCCCTTCTCTGCGAGAATTATCAGGATTCCCCGGCCAGGCTATTTTTTCTTCGCCGTTGGCGGAAGCAGTCCGTTGAGGCGAAGGTAGTTCGCAGTCTGGCTGTAGTGATCGGCCCAGTCGCTCACCGAATCGAACATCTCGCCGATGCGCGAGCGCGTGCTGCCTTCGAAGAACGGAAGCTGCTCGGAGAGCTTCGAGTCGTCGAGCTTCGCGACCGCCTGATCGCAGAACGCGAACGACTCCTTGAGCTGCGCCTGCAGATCGGCCTTGCTGCTCGCACCCGTGATCTTGGCGCGCGCGGGCGCCTTGACGGCGCCGATCGCGCCGCAGAGATAGTCGTTCGCTTCGACGAGATGCGCGACGATGTCGCCGAAGGTCATCTGCGCCGGCGTCGGCTTGTAACCGTACTTGTCGGCGGGCATGGTCTCAGCGGCTGCCTGCAGCCTCTTCGATGCCGATGCGGTCGCCTCGCGAAACGACTCGGCGACGGGAGCGCCTTGCGCGACGGCGAGGCATGGAAGAGAGGTGAGAGCGATGGTCATCGCGAGAACGCGAATGCACATGATAGGGAGCTCGAGTAGGGGAAAGTACAGATTGGCGCGCGTCACCAGCGCTGTACGGTAACGCTACTGCAGCGAGGCCGCGCGCGCGAGGAGGAGTTCCCGCTCGCGCACATTGCGGGTGAGCGAAGCGGCGCGCTCGAGCTCCTCGCGAGCCTCCGCTGCGCGCCCGAGCTTCGCGAGCAGATCGCCTCGCACACTCGGCAGCAGATGATACTTCTTCATCGACGGTTCCGACCTCAGCGCATCCGCGAGGGCCAGCCCCGCTGCGGGCCCGCGCGCCATCGAGATCGCGACGGCGCGATTCAGCTCGATCACCGGCGATGGCGTGAGCAGCGCGAGCGTGCCATAGAGCGACGCGATTCGCTCCCAGTCGGTCTCGTCGCCCGCGCGCGCGCGCGCATGACACGCAGCGATCGCAGCCTGCATCGCGTACGGCCCCGCCGCACCGCCCAGTGCCTCCGCGCGAGCGAGTGCATCGAGCCCGCGTCGAATGAGCACATAGTCCCACTTCGCGCGATCCTGATCCAGCAGGAGCACCGGCTCGCCATTGGGACCCACTCGCGCGCGCGCCCGCGAGGCCTGAATCTCCATCAGCGCGACGAGACCGTGCACTTCGGGCTCTTCCGCCGCGAGCTCAGCGACAATGCGCCCGAGCCTGAGCGCATCTTCGCACAGCGCCGGACGCATCCAGTCGTCGCCTGCGGTGGCCGCGTACCCCTCGTTGAAGATGAGATAGATCACGCCGAGCACCGAGGAGAGTCGCGCCTCGAGCTCGGAGCCACGCGGCACTTCGAACGGCACCTTCGCCTCGTTGAGCGTCTTCTTCGCGCGCACGATGCGCTGCGCGATCGTCGGCTCGGCAACGAGAAAGGCGCGCGCGATCTCGTCGGTGTTGAGACCCCCAAGAAGGCGCAGCGTGAGTGCGACCTGTGCATCGGTGGAGAGCAGCGGGTGACATGCGGCGAAGACGAGGCGCAGCAGGTCGTCTCCTATGTCGTCGTCGATCGCCGCGTCGAGATCGGGGATCGCGGACTCGTGTGCGGCGTCGAGCTCGTGGCCGAGAAGCTCGTGCTTGCGCTCGAGGAGCTTGACACGCCGCAGCGAGTCGATGGCGCGATGCTTGGCCGTGGCCATGAGCCAGGCGCCCGGATTGTCCGGCACGCCGCTCTCGGGCCATTTCTCGAGCGCGATCAGGAGCGCATCGTGCGCAAAATCCTCCGCCTGTCCGATGTCACCCACGATGCGCGCGAGTCCCGCGATCAACTTCGCGGACTCGATTCTCCAAACTGCGTCGATGGCGAGCTGGGTGGCGGTGGCCGTCATGCGGTGCAATCAGGCGAGCGTGCATCGCGCGTGCAACCCCGCGCGCAGCGCTAGGCCGGACCGCCGTCGACCTCGAGCTGGCGCGTGGGCCAGATTTCGACGGTACCGTACGGCGCACTCGGGAAGCGCGACGCGATCCCGATCGCCTCCTGCATATCACGGGCGTCGATGAGATAGAATCCCGCCACGAGCTCCTTCGTCTCGGCGAACGGACCGTCGACGACGGATTTTCTGTCACCGCGCAGCTGCAGTCGCACGGCCGTCTCGGATGACTCGAGCGCCGATGCTTCGACGAGGTTGCCGCTCGCACGGAGGTTGTCATTGAGCGCGAGATGGCGGACGTTGAGATCGTTCATCATGGCGTGTGGTAGAGCAGCCATCTCCTGCTCGTTCAGATGGATCAGACACAAGAATCGCATTCGCACTCCGCATCCCGTTGTAAGTCTCAGGAAATGAGCGTGCGCACGCGCGTGTCGCGCAAGTAGAGCCCGACCCACAGGAGGGTGCCGATGTAGGTCGGGAACAGCACGTGGCTGAAGAGCGGATTCTCGACGCGAAGATTCGCGAGGATCGCGCCGCCGAGATAGCCGGTGAAGAGGATTGCGCCGAGCGCGGCGGTGCGCGGAATCACGTACAGCACGAGACAGATCGCCTGAATGATCGCAATCGCGAGCACGAAGTGATCGGGAATTCCTAGTTGCGCCATAGTCGTGGTCACGGGACCGATGTGCGCGAACTTTATCGCGGTATCGAAGGCGAGGAAGATGACGGCGAGACCGGAAAGCACGCGTCCGGTCCAGAGCTGGGAGTTCGATGGTATGGCGCGCGAGTCGGGCGAATGCACGAAGGAGCTCTGCTATTGGAGTTGAAAAGAGCTGCGGTCAGCTCTCGGCCATGAAGAACTCGTTGTTATCGGGATCGAGAAACCAGACGCCCGGCTTGCCCCAGGGCATCATTTCGGGCTCGCTCTTGAAGTTCACGCCGCGCTTCTTGAGCTCTGCGTAGGTCGACTTCATGTCATCAACCGCGAAGGCAATTGCAGTATTGATCCCCATCTCGAGCGATGGCTTCTTCGTATACCAACCCGGCAGCGAAAGCGCGATGCGAGTCGCGGCGCCTTTCGGAGCGACGGTGACCCAGCGCATCGACTCACCCATTGGTACGTCATCGGTGTTTTCGAATCCGAGGACGTTCACGAAGTAGTCAATTGCCTTGTCCTGGTCCGAGACGACGATTGTCGCCGCGTGAAGATGTGTGATCATCGTGCTTCTCCGTTGTTGTGTGATGGATCAGCTGTTGCTGCGCTTGCGAAACTCGTCTTCCTTCTGCATGACGCTCTGCGCCTCGGCGGACGGGTAGAGATCGGGCGTGAAATCGGACGCTTCGAATACCTGGCGCAGCTCGATCTCGCCGCCGTTCGAATCGAAGGGGACGCGCTTCGCCCATTCGATCGCTTCGGCCTTCGACTTGACCTGAATCATCCAGAAACCTGCGATCAACTCTTTCGTATCGGCGAATGGCCCGTCGGTGACGGTCGATTTGCCTCCGGCATGACGCACGCGGGCGCCCTTCGAGCTCGGCTTGAGTCCCTCGCCTTCGAGCATCACGCCGGCCTTAATCAGCTCCTCATTGTACTTGCCCATGGCAACGAGCACCTCTTCAGAGGGCATGGTCCCGGCTTCCGTGATTTTATCGGCTTTGAGCAGCATCATGAACTTCATTGTCCGGTCTCCGAATCGACGTTGGAATGTCCGCGGAGGAAGTTAGCTCTCCGTATCGCGGCTCTACATACACGTCGAACGAGGAAGGCCGAAATCGACACGGCGGAGAAAATATTTTTGAAATGGGGCTAGCGAGGCGAAGGACATCGATGGCGACACAGGCAAAAATGGATCGCCGCTCACGGATGCAAAAATCCCCCGCTGGCCGGGCGGGGGATTTTTGATCTACCGATGGAGCGCTGGATCCGTTACCGAACGCCGTATACCCTGACCTGCGGACGCGTGCGCCATTCGCCCTTGCTATACCACATCGAGATGCTCTCGATCACGCGGCGATTGCCCGGGAGGTCGATGATACGCGTGCGTCCGCCGGATCGAATGTCACTGCGAACGTCGATGTCCTCGCGCTCGCCGTTCAGATACTTGATCTGGATCTTTTCGAAGCGCACATCGCCACCCTGGACGCGGAACTGAATGGCGCGGAAGGTGCCGTTGTCCCTGCCGATGTCGATCTTGTCGCTGTCCACGCGACCATCGATGTGCCGTTCCCCGAGGAGGACCATACCACGCCTGTGCTGTGCCTGGGCCGAGTTGCCGAGGCCTGCGACGAGCACCAACGCGAACATGACGGCCGAGATTTTTCTGAACATTTAGGAGTTCCTCCGGTTACCGGGAAAAGAGTCGCATGTGCGCCAGCTGACTTCGTCTAATGCAGCAGTAGTGCCAGCGCGCGGAGATTCGAGTGCGCTAATCGGCGATGCGTCCAAGCGAGCGCGCAGGGTGCGTTGAGGCCCGCGACGCGGGAAGAACTCCTTTCATCGTGCATCCAGTTCTTTGTGAGCGTCGGGTTCCATCTGTCACTTTTCGCGGACAGAGGGGAGGTCCTCATCAGGACGCTCGTACCTGCCGGCGTGTCGCAGCCGAATCGCTTCGACCACCGAGCGGGCTACGTTGCGCGTCTCTTCCTGCACAGCCTCGTCACGATCGAGCGCCTCGTGACTCGTGGCGTACGGCTCGTAATAGCCGATATAGCGGTCCATCGTCGCACCATTGCCGGCGCGGATGAGATCCATGTCGAGCAGCCAGTCGGTGAGATTGCGACGGAGTACCTCCGTGCCAGCCGCGTCGCCATGCACGACGACGCCGAAGACGCGACCGGAGAGATGCTTCGGAAAATCCCAACCCGCGAGCTCGAGTGCCTTTGCCTCATCCGGCTTCTTGCCGTGTGTGCGCGTCGGATCCGGATTGCCGCCATCGGCGCAGACGAGGCGATCGATCATCGCCTTGAGGACGGTCGGCGCCTGGTACCAGTTCACCGGTGTGACGATGATGACTCCGTGCGCGGCGACCCACCGCGGATAGAGCTCGTTCATCCAGTCGTTGACCTGGCCCATCGCGTGGTTCGGATAGCAGGAGCACGGCCAGTTGCAGAGTGGCATCGCGGTGGAGACGCAGGACTTGCAAGGCAATATCTGTCGGCCGTAGACCGCCGTGAGATGGCTGAGATCCAGCACATCGCACTCGAAGCCGTCTTTCTCCGCAACCACAGCGCGAGCGATCTCGACGAGCCGGCTGGTCTTCGATATTTCGCCCGGACACGTCTTATCGTGGCGCGAGGACGCGCAGACGAGAAGCACCCGGCGAGGTGACGACGGATCATCGTGCGTCTTCTGCGCAGCGAGAATGCTCGCTCGCGTAGCCAGCCATTCAACCGGGAGATCGAAGTCGGGATTCTCGAAATCGGGGCCGGCCTTTCGCGTGCGCGGGCTCTTGTGATATTCGTCGTAGTTGGTATACGCCACATCCACGATGCGATCGAGCTCCGATTTCACTGCATCGAAGGAGGGGTCGTAGAAGCGCTCACGAAATCGGTCCTCGAATTGCTTGCGCGAGAGCTTGACCTCTCCCTGCCCTGTGCGGACCACGGGCAGCTCACGGCGTGCCAGCTCAGTCATCCAGTCCTCGTCGGTTCATTTTTTCTCATCTGATACATCCCCCGCTTTCGCTCGATGCAACGCCTCTACGTCGATCTTCTTCATCTTCATGAACGCCGTCATGACACGCTCGTTCGCAGCGCGGTCGTCAGCCTTGAGAAGCTCGCCCATGTTATTCGGCACCACCTGCCATGAGAGCCCGAACTTGTCCTTCAGCCACCCACACTGTTGCGCCTTCGTGTCTCCACCGGCCGAAAGACTATCCCAGTAGTAGTCGATCTCCTGCTGGTTCGCGCAGCTCACCTGAAAGGAGACTGCTTCGGTGAACTTGAATACTGGTCCGCCGTTGAGAGCGGTGAACGTCGAACCGTCGAGCGTGAAGGCGATCGTCATGACCGATCCGGGAGCGCGACCGTGGGTCTCCTTGCCGGCCTCCGTATAGCGAGTCGTTGCGGTGATCTTCGAATTCTTGAAAATGCCGGTGTAGAGTTTTGCGGCGTCCTCGGCCCCGTCGTCGAACCAGAGGCAGGGCGTGAGTCGCTGGGTATTGATCATGATTCTCCGCGTGGTTGGAGGCACAGTGCGTATCGGATTGCGCCGACAGTGCAAGGAAGTTGCCGCCATGCCACACCCGGAAGCCAGGAGCAGTCGTTCGCACCTGAGCATCTACGCACGACCTCACCGGTTGGATCTAATTTTGATGAGTCACAACGAATGGAACGCGCTCGCACCCTTATCTGAGCGGCGCGAAGAGCGCGATTCGTGCGGCGAGCGTCAGTGTGTTCACGGGCACGGACCACTGGTCGTGACCCGAAGCTCGGGGGACGATGCTCCCCGTGTCGTCGACCACCACGCCGTCGACGAAGTCGAGATGCTTCCCTTCTCGCCACGGGAGCGTCGATCGCTCGATCTCCCACGGAACCGCGCCCGAGCGGACGCGCCCCGATGACAATTCGCAATCGAGATACTCGATGATCGTTGCGCGTTTGCCATGTGCGCTGGCGATGAGTGAGTCGAGCGATTCGGCAACCGGGAGATCGGTGGGCCGATTGCGCACGTAGAGGAAGTGATCACCCGCGACGAGAAGTGTGCGAGCGAGGCGACTGAGGTGTTCGACGCGGATCACCACAAAGCTCTGGCTGCCATCACTGAGCGAGCGCCACGATTCGGTGTACGAGCCGTCGGTCGCGTGCTCGTACATACGGACGTCACCGATGCGCTCGAGACGTCCGATATCGGGCGTGCCGTCGGGTGGCTGGAAGTCGATCTCGTGATGCCACGTTGCGAGATCGCCGGCGACGGTGGTGATTCCGGTGAAACCGCGCTGCTTCGCGAGCGCGAGCAGATCGGTGTCGCTGAGGTCCGCGAACGACGTCGCATGCGAGAAGGATGGTCGGTCGCGCGGAATGCGCATGTCGGCGAACAGCGTCGGCGTCTGGAGGAAGCTCACATCAAAGAGATCGCTGCGCGTGCCCCTGCGGTCGATCCACTCGCGAGTCCAGACGCCGGCAAACCAGGGAGGGAGGGTGGCGCTGGCGTTCGGCACGGAGCTCCGGGTGAGAGGACGGGGTGCGTGCGTGCAGAAAGCAGCTCCGACTAGCCCGAGCACGATGGCGACTCGCGCCGAAACACCAGCGCGAGTAGCACCGTCTCGCATCAACGGACTGGATGCATCGTTTCATGATCGAAGATCTGCGCGAGATGATGATCGAGATGCACTACATAATCGCGCATGAAGTACTCGAGCGTCGTCGGTTGATCTGCGGGGACGGCGCGAAACGCTACCTCATGGAGATTGTGCCTCGCGCGCGGCCGAGTGCGGGCGTCCGGCGGGCACGCTTCCATCACGTGCGCGAGATGGAGATTGAAATGAGACCACAACGCACGGAGATCGTGCCAGTCAGCGTCGACGTATTTCTGAGCCTCGACCCACGCGTCCTGATCGTAGGTCGCGCACACGAGATCATTCGTGCGCTGCGCGCGCACAAAACGCTGGTGATTATTGGACGCCGAATCGATGAGATGCCCGACGATTTCCTTGCGCGACCATTTGCCAGGCGAGCGAGGGCGCCTGGCTTCCACGTCTGGAATGGCTTCGAGTCGCGGGAGCGCCGAGCGAACTGCGTCGCGAAGTGCGGCTTCGGGTGTATCCATGCCGTAGGGTAGCGTCTAGCCCCCGTCGATGCGCCGGGTCATTCGCACCAGCGGCAGCTCGACGTCGGCTCCGAGCGACAGGGCGACGTTCTCTACCGGAGCGAAGCCGAGCGCCGAGTAGAGAGGCACGCCGGGAAGCGTCGCCATCAGTTCGAAGTGGCGAAAGCCACGAGCGTAGGCGGCTCGCGAACATTCCGCGTATAATCGGCGCGCGAGACCGCGGCGTGCCGAATCCGGGCGAACGAAGAACGCGCGGATGCGCGCCGCCTCTGTTCGAGGGTCGAGCGTTGGATCTTCTGCGCCCTTCATCTGGTCGCCGCCATACAGCGTGCGGCGGTAGCTCCAGCCGCCGATCGCGCGTGGGCCGGATGGGCTGTCGATGAGATAGTAGGTGCCATCCGCGATGAGCCGCGTGTCGACGCCAAACACGGCGGCAATTGCCGCCTCGATCTGCTCAGGCGTGTAGAAGCCGAGACTGAGTCCGCGGACCGAGGTGGCGATGAGCTCCTGGAGCGCCGGTACATCGGCCATCGTTGCGACGCGAACCCAGCTCCGCGAGAGGTCGCGCCCCTTCACGCGCTCGCGCCCTTCGCTTCGTCGCGATGAGAGAGGGCGAGGAGCTCGCGATCGTGAATCCTCGAAAGTAGAAGCTGCGAGATGATTGCGCCCCAGAGTGCCGTGAACATGTCCCACTGCGTGTCCCATGGGTCGCCCTGCGTCCCGAGAAATGCATCGGCCGAGGATCCGCCGAGGACGGCGGTGCCCCATTCGATGAACTCGTAGCACGCGCTGATCGACAGGCAGATGCAGGTGACGAGAAGGAAGATCCACCTGCCGCGCGTGAGCGGCGTGCGGCGGAGCAGGATCTCGCGGGCCAGCACGGCGGGGATGAAGCCCTGCGCGAAGTGGCCGATACGATCGTAGTTGTTACGCGCGAGGTGAAAGGCGTCGCGCATCCAGAAGCCGAGGGGCACCTTGGCGTAGGTGTAATGCCCGCCGATCATGAGGATGAGCGCGTGTACGAAGATCAGCCGATAGGCGAGAGGCGTGAGCGGAAAGCGCCGCGCGGTTGCGATGAGGATCGGGACGCCGATGAAGATCGGAAAGACCTCGAGCACCCACGTCCCCGGCTCGAGTGCGCCGATAGAGGAAGCGATGAGGCACACGGCGCCGAGGATGAGGAGAACGAGCGGCTCTTTGCGCTGCATGGAGCTCATGTGCTCGAGGTGAGGTTGTGTGGCGCGTGATGGTTCCCCTGAACTCGATCGAGAAATGCACTAACGACCTGCCACGTCTCCCGCGATCTGGTTTGGAGCAACATGTGCGGCCCGTCGATCTCTACGAACTCTGCGGACGGCTTGAGAGCACGAATCACCGCTGTACTTCGCGCCGGGACGATCCAATCACGCTTTGCACTGATGCAGAGCAGCGGTTTAGTGAAACTCTCGAGCTCAGCGCGGGCATCCACGTGGAGCGCCGAGACTACCCTCGAGGTGATGACATCCGCGGGAATCGTTCTCACGGTCGTCTGCACCTCGCGCGCGAGCGTCCAATCGCCGGCGGTCAAGAGCGCGCTGATGGCTGCAACGGGCGGCGTTACGGCAAAGACTACTTTCGGGAGTTTCGCGAGAATCGGCGGGGCCGGAGCTGTCACGAAGGTCCCGCACAGAACGATTCCGGCTATATTCGGCGCCCGAGCGGCAGCGAACAGTGCCAGCGGTCCCGAGAACGATTCCGCGATCAGTACGACGGCTTCCGACGGGAGTCGCGCGACCACCCACTCCGCGAGCTGCTCGTAGTCGAGCGGAGCATCGTTGGGCAGTGACTGAATGCGCGGCGATACGTCGCGGGGTGCCGCGTCGACGAAGCGCTGAAACAGGTTGGCGGTGCCGTGCAATCCCGGTAAGAGAATGACGGTAGGCCGACTCACGCGGTGAGCCGAGCGAGCTTGTTCATACGCGCATCATGCGCCATCCACTTTGGCGATCAGCTTCTCCACACCCTCGCCATCCGACCTCCACATCGTATACGCGAGCAGCGCCGTGCCAACGGACACGCCGATGTCGGCCCCGTTGAAGACGTAAAAGCGCTGCGCACCGATTCCGATGTCGATGAAGTCCGTCACGCCACGCGTCGACAGGATTCGATCCAGGAGATTCCCGACCGCCCCTCCCGTGACGAGCGCGAGACCAGCCACCGCGAGCGCACCCGCGCGTGCCATGCGCGTATAACTGCGTGCGAGAAAGAACAAAACGGCGAGCGTCAGGCCAATGAGTATCCAGCGTTCGTACGGGCCGAGATGCGTCGAGAGCGCGCCGCCCTTGTTGTACTCGAGCGTGACGCGCACGATGTCGTCGACGAGGTGATGCGGCACCTCCACCACCGGCACGGCGGCCTCCACGACGCGCTTCGTCGTGCAGTCGACGACGAGCAGTGTGATCGAAAGCGGCCAGAAGAGCCGTCGCGCGCTGCCAGAGAATCTCATTCCTGCGGACATGGCACTTACCTCACTCGTGATATCGCCAAGAGACGGACACTCTCAACTCCGCTCCCCGATCTGCTGTCTCCACACTGCATGATAGACCCCTTGTGGGCCGGCTACGCGGCTTCGACCACAACCGGGTATCCCGCGCGCGTGAGCGCATCCAGTGCCCGTGAAAGCGCGCTCTCGCGCACGAGGACGTAGTCCGTGTCGTAGGTGGCGATCGGAAGGATCGGTACCTTTGCATCGGCGAGGACCGTTGCGAGCGGTGCGAGAATGCCGACGAGGTCGAGCGCGAACGGCCCCTCCAGGCGGAGCGCGCGATACGGCCGGTTGCCGCTCGCCTCCGGGGGCACGACCGCGTCATCCGCGACGACGGACAGCTCCGTAGGCGTACGCGAGATCGTCACGAATGCTCGCGCCAACAGCGCCCATGAAGGAATGGCCTCCGTCGGGGCGAGACGACAGAGCGCCAGCGGCGTGGCGAGGACCGTGATCGAGAGCGGATGCAGTGAAGCGGGCGACGGATTGACCATGCCGAAGTCTCAACTGTCGGAGGCGAATCGAGCAGTCACTCGAAAGAATCTTCCCAACATGTAGCGCACGACCGAAACGAGTGCGCATTAACGATGGCTTCAGCGATCGTGCATTGTTAGTCGCCATCGCCAGGTGACCCGTCATCCGCACGAGGTCCCGGATGTAACTTCGTGAGCATCTTCTCTTCCTCGTTTCCGCTCGCCAATCGGGTCATGCGAATCATCGTGCTCGCTTCAACTGCCCTTCTCGCCTCCGCGTCGGGTCCTTCCTCCGTGTCAGCGCCGTCTGCCCCATGCGTCACCGCCAAGGCCGCGTGCGAGATCTGGATCCCGCTCGGCGGCGGCCCCGCACGCTCGATGAGCTACTCGACCTACCCGCTGGACAAGCCGAACGCGTCGATCACGCGCGCTCTGATCATGGTCCACGGCGCCGACCGAAATGCCGACCATTACTTCGCCACCGCAACCGCCGCGGGTTTCCTCGCCGGAGCGCTCGAGAACACGATCATCATCGCGCCACGCTTCATCGCGGGCAAAGACGAGCCCGAACCGAATGAAATCGTCTGGCCCAACCGCGGCGACAGCTGGCGATCCGGCGGAGCGTCGCCTTCGAATCCGTCGCTCTCCTCATTCGATCTCGCCGACGAGCTCCTGCGCAAACTGTCGGACAAGCGAAACTTCCCGAAGCTCACGCACATCGTCGTCGCTGGCCACTCTGCCGGCGGACAATTCGCGACACGCTATGAGATGTCGAACAAGGTTCACGGAAAGCTCGGCGGTGTGACAGTCAGCTACGTCGTCGCCAACCCGTCGAGCTACGCCTGGCCGACCGCGCTTCGACCGCTCCCGGTTGGCGATGGCGATCCCGCGCTCGCCGACAAGGAAGCGCTCGGCGATTCGGGCGAGGCGGTGCACTCGCACTTCAACTACGGTCCGTTCGACTCTACCAGGGCTCCGGGCTACGACCGCTGGCCCGCCGGACTCGAGAATCGCACGGGTTACACCGCGGGCGTGTCGGATGAGCAGCTCACGCGGCAGCTCGTGGAGCGGCCCACCACGTACCTGCTCGGGCAAGTGGACGTGCTCCCGCTGGGCGGATTCGACTCGTCGCCGTCGGGAATGGCGCAGGGTCCGACCCGGCGCGCACGCGGCGAAGCATTCTTCACCTACGTGACGAAGACGCTTGGCGCGAAGCACAACGCGATCATCGTCCCCGAGTGCGGCCACAACGATCGCTGCATCTACACCGCGTCGGTCGTGCTGCCGGTGATCTTCCCGCAGTGAGAGGTCAGCGCTCCCGCGCCCGCAATTCCTGAATCGTCTCCGCCTTCCAGAACTTCCTCGGATTGCCACACATGCGGCATGAACACGGGGTGCGCGTGTGCGCAATTCTCCCGAGCCTGCGCGCATCGCCCGCGGAGTGCCCGCCGTAGTAGGGCTTTACACGAGCCTTGACGCGCTCCTCGTGATGACGTCGAATTCCTCTCGAACGCATTCGCCAGTCTCCGCTGAAAGATCGAGGTATGGTCGCAGCTCCCACCGCGCTCTCCCCATTCGTGGGCGAGATGACCATACGCGCGATCGGCCGAAAGCGTTGCATCCGGTCGTCAAATCGCGATTCTACAGCGCTACGCTGCCTCAACCCCGCGAAAATCTCCCTCAATGTCGACCGAACCGAAACGCATTCTCTCCTTCGATGGTGGCGGAATTCGCGGAGTCTTCTCGCTCCAGATCGCTGCGCGAATCGAGCAGCTCTTTCGCGAGGAGTACGACCGAAAGGATCTCGTGCTGGCTGATGTCTACCATATGTTCGCCGGAACGAGCACGGGCGCGATCATCGCCGCTTTTCTCGCGTGGGGCGTAGCCGTAGCCGACGTCGAGGCGCTCTACACGTCGCGCGGAAAGCAGATGTTCGCACGTCAGCTTCCATATCTGCCATGGCGGTTGTTGAAATCGAAGTATCGAGCCGACGCAATCGCAGCCTTTTTTCGAAGCCACTTCGTGGAAGACGACGGCACGCCGGCGCTCCTCGGCTCAACGAAGCTGCGGACGCTGCTCCTCGTCGTGATGCGCAACGCGACGACCGGCGCGCCATGGCCCATCTCGAGCAATCCGCGCGCGCTCTTCAACGATCGCTCGCTGCCGAATTGCAACCTCGACCTCCCGATCTGGCAACTGCTTCGTGCCAGCACCGCCGCTCCTACGTTCTTTCCACCCGAGCAGATCACGCTCGGCGACGAGTCATTCCTGTTCGTCGACGGAGCAATCACCCCGTACAACAATCCCGCGCTGCTCGCCGCGCTGATGGCGACGCTGCCGCCGTATCGTCTCGAATGGCCGACGGGGCGCGATGCGCTGCACGTCGTGTCGATCGGCACTGGTGGTCACCGCACCCATCTCGCCAAGCGGCTCGCGAACAAGACCTACGTGTGGGATGCGCTGCGCTTCGTCATCCCGGCGCTGCTGGACGATGCGTCTATCAATCAGGACATGATGTGCCGGGTGCTCGGCGACTCTCTCCACGGCTCGCAGCTCGATTCGGAGCTCGGCTCGCTCGAGACGCCGACGCTGCTCTCGAGCGCCGAGCAGAAGTTCACCTACGTGCGATACAACTGCATGATGGACTCGAAGGACGTCGGCAATCCGCTGACGCCG
>JACCWE010000045.1 GCA_013697785.1 Gemmatimonadaceae bacterium | reverse complement strand
CCAACGGCATCCGTGCCTGGCCACAGCTGCTCGTTCATGTAGTGATTGATGACGGCAACGCGCTGCGTCCCGGCGTCGTCCGAGCGATTGATGCCGCGACCGCTCAGTACGCGAATGCCCATCGCGCGAAGGTAATCGGGCGTCACGTGTTGATCGCCGGCACTGAGTTGCTCGCCAGGGCGCGGCGGCGCTCGCCCCGGAATATCGAAGTCCGTCCCCCACCATTCGTTGCTGAGGGGGATGGTGCTCGTGAGTCCTGCGGCGCGAATTCCCTGAATGGCGCGCAGTCGCTCATCCAGCCGGCGCGCGAACTCACGCACGCCGCTATCCGCCGTGGTCGCGGGAACGGTGAGCTGCATCGTCAACACATGGTCCATTCGCACGCCGGGATCTCCGCTGAGCATGTTGTTCACGCTTCGCGCGAGTAGTACGGCACCGGTGAGCAGCACGAGCGCGACTCCCACCTCCGCGACCACGAGCGTCGCGCGCAGGCGCGTGCCGTGCGAGTCGCCGGCGCTCGCGCGTCCGCCGTCCGAGAGCACGGTCGACAACGGCGCGCCGGTCGCGCGAAACGTCGGAAGCAAGGCAAACACCACTGCCGTTCCGATCGAGATCAGGAGCGTGAACATGAGCGCGCGCTCATCGACGTGCGCCGTTGCCCATCCGGGAACGAAATTCGACATGGATGCCGGAACCGAGTCACGAATCGTGCGCACGCTCCAGACCGAAAGCGCGAGGCCGAGGGCGCCGCCAGCGAGCGCAACGAGTATCGACTCCGAGAGCAGATGCCGAACGAGCCGTCCGCGCCTGCCGCCAAGCGCCGCACGGAGCGCGAGCTCTCGCCTGCGTGCAGCCGTACGTGCCAGCGCGAGATTGGCGACGCTTACGCACGCCGCGAGCAGTACCAGAGCGACGGCCGTGCCCAATATCGCGAACATGATGCGAACATCGTCCGTGTGGAAGTCACCCAACGGCCGGGTGACGAGCGTCCACCCGCCCGCGGCTTCCGGCGCTTCCTCCGCAAGCTGCGCGCTGACCGCCGCGCCGTCGTGTTGCGCCCGCGCGAGCGATGCACCGGGCGCCAAGCGCGCGAAGATCGTTAGATAGCGCGAGCGCTGATCGTTTGCATCGGATGCCGAGAGCACCAGCGGTGCGTACACGTCTGCATGCGTCGGGAAGTTGAGATTGCGCGCGAGCACGCCTACGACGCGATGCGCTTTGCCACTCAGCGTGATCGTCGAATCGAGAACGCTCGAGCGGCCTCCGAACGCGTCCTGCCAGTACGAGTACGAGAGCACCACCACGCCCTCGTGTCCCGGCGTATCCGCGTCCGCTGCGAATCCGTGGCCCGACGCGAACGGTGCGGCGATCATCGAGAACAGCCTCGGGGACACGAGAAAGCCGTTCACGAGCTCGCTGCCCGACGCGCGCCGCAGCGATGTGCGCCACTCCGTGCTCGCTTCCACCTCCGCTATCGAGCGCGCGCGCGAACGCAGAGCGAAGAAGGCGGCCGGCGATGCGTTATCGCACTGCGGACACTGCTGCGAGCGCTGCACGATCCAGAGCAAATCCGAGTGCGGCAAAAGCGGAAACGGCCGATTGAAGATCGGATCGGCGAGACTGAACACCGCCGTCGCGGCGCCGATGCCGAGCGCCAGCGTGATCGTCGCGGTGAGCGCGTACACGGGATTCCGAAGCAGGGCGCGCAGCGCGTGCCGGAAGTCCTGTCCCAGCTGTTCGGCCCAGGCCCACCGCCACACCTCGTGCACCGATTCCTGCGCGTAGGTCACGGAGCCAAACCGTCGTCTCGCAGCGGCCGATGCATCGTCGCCGAGACCGCGCGCCGCCTGCTCATCCTCTTCGAGCTCGAGATGACTGCGGAGCTCGCGCGCGATCTCCGCGTCATCCGGCCGACGCGCACGCTGTCCGCGAAAAAGATCACGCAGCACTGCTCATTCCTCCGTGATGGGTTGCATCACACGACCGATGGCGCGAACGAGTTCTTCCCACTTCGACTGCTCGGCGACTAGCTGTTTTCGGCCGAGCGGAGTGAGACGGTAGTACTTGTACTCGCGATTGCGATTGGGCGCCGTATCCCACTTGCCGGCTATCCAGCCCTTGCGCTCGAGGCGATGCAGCGCGGGATAGAGCGACCCGTGTTCGACGATCAGCGCATCCTGAGTGGTCTGCTGGATGAAGCTCGAGATGCCGTGGCCGTGCGCCGCTCCAAAGAGGAGCGTTCGCAGAATGAGCATGTCGAGCGTGCCCTGGAGGAGCACGACGTTCGGCGGCGTACGAGGCGGCATGGGCCGGTGGCTGATGGTAGAATGTCTACCCTCATGCCTACGATGGGTTACCCCGCCGAGTTTCACAAGGTGGTGGCGTCCTCGCGCGAGCACGCGGCGGTCGATCGCGGCGCATACGTAGAGCGCATCGCCCGGCGATCGGTGCGGCGGTGATCTTCGTGATCTTGGCGCACCGCGGAGTCTGCGCGCGGCGCGAGTGGATGCCGACCGCACGTTGTACATCAGCAGGGGCGTGGGACATCTCATTCGCGCTCGCTTCAACGTGTGCCCGGAGATGACGCTGTTCACGCTTCGATTCGCATAACAACGCACTCCGGTCAGGATTGCACGCGGCTGTGCAGATGCTCGCGCTTCACCTCTCGTGCAGCATAGTCTCGTCCGATCGATTGCAGCCGCTCGATCGCGCGCAGATTGTCGATCTGAAGCTCCGTCGGCGTCAGCG
>JACCWE010000020.1 GCA_013697785.1 Gemmatimonadaceae bacterium | reverse complement strand
CCGCATGACGCGCTCGGCGCTCACGCCCGATAAAGAAGGGCTACGCGAGACCCTGCCGAGGAACTTTGCGATGCGGAGCCGGCACGCTACGGCACGGCGGACGTGAGGCCTCGCCGTATCGCGAAGGGAATTCTCGCCGTTGCTCCGCTCTCGGACGCCGGACAGGATGCATCGTCGGACGGGTAACGGACTCCCCTCGGCGCCGACGCGCCGGGCGCGACGTTCGTTACGGCTACTGCGAATAGTCACACGAGGATGCCTCTGACGTGGTGGCACTCTGCGGGAGTTCGGTACGAATTGGCAGCGCCCCGGCTTCAGTCGGGCATTGTGCGGGTTTCGCTCATCGTGATCACGCATTCCGCGAGATCGTGATCGGTCGTTCCGGGTCATCGTGATCGGAGCGAAGCGACGCGGGGAAGCTCAGTTGTCTTTCTTGTCCTCTACCTTCCTCTTGGAGGGGCCCTTTAGCACGAGGCGATGGGCGTTGTTCAGTAGGCGGTCGCAGATGGCGTCCGCCAGGGTCGGGTCGGCCAGGTAGTCGTGCCACTGGGCCGGGGGGAGCTGGCTGGTCACGATGGTGGAGCGGACGCCGTAGCGGTCTTCGAGGAGCTCCAGGAGGTCGGCGCGCTGCGCGTCGGTGACCGGGGCGACGGCGAAGTCGTCGATCACGATCACGTCGACCCGCGCGAGTCGGGCGAGCACGCGCGGGTACGTCCCATCGGCGCGGGCGAGCTTGAGCTCGTCGAAGAGGCGAGAGGCGCGCCGGTACACGGCACGGAATCCCTTGCGGCACGCCTGGTGGGCAAGCGCGCATGCGAGGTAGCTCTTGCCGGTGCCGGTCATGCCGGTGATCAGGACGGCCTGGTGCTCCTCGATCCAACGGCACGAGGCGAGCTGGCGCACGACGGCCTTGTCGATCTCACGGCGGGCCGAGTAGTCGATGTCCTCGACGCATGCCTGGGCGAGGCGCAGCTTCGCCTCGCTCAGGGCGCGCTTCATCTTCTTGTTCTCGCGGTGCATCCACTCGGCGTCGACGAGAAGACCGAGGCGCTCGTCGAAGGAGAGCTCGGCTGTGTTGGGTTGTCGTTGCTGCTCGGCCCAGGCCGCCGCCAGTCCGTCGAGCCGCATCGTCTTCAGTTTCTCAAGGGTCGGTTCGTTGAGCAAAACGGGTCTCCTCTCTTCAGTGGTAGTAGTCGCGCCCGCGTACGTTCTCGTGCACGAGCGAGAGCTGGGGTGACGACGTCTCGGTCGGCGCAAGCCGGTCGAGGCCGTGCTTCAAGATCGACTCGACGTGTCGGTAGGAGCGGGCGCCGGCGGTCACCGCGCGCGCGCACGCGGCCTCGAGTCGATCGGCGCCATAGCGCTTCGACAGCCTGAGAATGCCGAGGCACGAGCGGTAGCCCTGCTCGGGGTGCCGGCGCTCTGCGAGGATCGCGCTCGCGAGCTTGCCCGTCTCTGGCCCGATGCTCTCGGCCCAGCTCACGATCCGCGACGGCGTCCACTCCAGGTGCTTCTGGTGGCTCTTCGGCATGTGCTCGGGCTTCGTCGTGTGACGACCCCGCTCGCGGCTCCGCACGTGCGACGTCAGGCGCTCCGTGCCGCGAAAGATCTCCACCGTCGTTCGCGTCGCGCGTACGTCGAGCGCAGCGCCGAGCAGCGTGTGCTCGACCGAGTAGTAATGATGGTCGTACTCGACGTGGTAATCGATGTTCACCTTCACGGCCTTCCACTCGCCGTACGCGAAGCGCTCCGCGGGGAGTGCGCCGAGTGCGGGGCGATCGAGCCGTTCGAAGAGCTCACGGCGGCTCGCGCCGTACACGCGCATCCGGTAGTCGTTCAACTCGGCCACGAGCTCCGCGATCCGCGCGTTCAGCTCCGTCAGCGAGAAGAAGGTCTGGTTACGGACCCTCCCCAGGATCCATCGCTGCGCCACCCGGACCCCGGCCTCCGCCTTCGCCTTGTCGCGCGGGTGCGCGGGGCGCGCCGGCAAGATCACGGTCCCATAGTGCTCAGCCAGCTCCTCGTACGAGCGCTGGATCCCCGGCTCGTAGCGGCACGCCACCGTCACGCCGCTCTTCAACTGATCAGGGACCACCGCGCGCGGAACGCCTCCGATCGCGGACAGCGCTCTCACGTGACTCCCGATCCAGTCGGGCACCTGCTGCGTCCTCGTCGCCTCCGCGTACGTGTAGTTCGACGCGCCGAGGACCGCGACGAAGAGCTCGACCTCCGTCACCTCGCCCGTCCCCGCATCCACGATCCGCGGCTTCTTCCCCGAGTAGTCGACGAAGAGCTTGTCCCCGCCGTGATGCACCTGGCGCATCGTCGGGCTCCGCTTCGCGAGCCATTCGCTGTAGTGCGCGCAAAACGCCGTGTAGCGGTAGCCGTTCGAGTGCTTCTCCAGGTACTCGAGGTGCAGCAACTGGAGCGTCACGCCCGGCTTGCGAAGCTCCACGCTCAGGTACGCGGCGTCCGGCAGCGCCGCCCGCCCCTCCCGCTTGCCGCCGCGCGGCCCGTACAACCGCTCCTCCAGCGACTCGTCGCTCAACGTCTGGATCTGCGCCCAGTCCAGGCCCACGGCCTTCGCTCGCGACGCCGCCCCCGCGACGCCGCCGGCGCTCACCCCCACGCTACGCGCGACCTCTCGGTGGGAGCGATTCAGTTCGTACTTCTGTCGCAAAATCTCTCGCAGGTGCCGCATGGGTAGCCTCGTCGTTGCCATCTCGCCTCCAGTTGAGGGGGCGTCTGTGGCTCAAGGACTTCCCGGCGTCGCCTCACTCGGACTGGACTGACGTCCAGCTCGATCACGGCCTCCGAAACAGGTGATCACGCTCGCGAAACACGCGATCACAATCACCGAAACGGGTGATCACGATGGAGTGAAACGGGTGATCACGATGGAGTGAAACGCGCGATCACGAACAGGCGAAACACGCACCCACCCCCGTGCGCGATCTGGACGCCCACGAGAGCGGCCGGCGCGCGGGGGAGGCGCTCCACTGGGGGGTAAACAGTTACCGACGCGCGTGACGCCGAGTACGGGCACGAGCCTAGGCACGCCTCCGCAAGGAGGGCGCGCCACGATAAAAAACGCCGCCGTTCGGATCATACGAACGGCGGCGGTCAATGGAAGACCGCGCGTCCGGCTCATACGGAACCGCGCGTCACCCGCATCTCACTTCAACTAAGAACCACCCGTAGGTTCGCTCAGCGGGTCGACGGGGGCAAGCGAGGTCGCGGCCCCTTCGGGCTCGGCGCGAGCTGCTCCATGATGTCGAGCGCCGTCGTCAGCGAGATCTCCTCCGCGTGCCACGCCGCCAGGCACGCCGCGGCCTGGTTCGTTAGGTACGTGCCGCGCGCTCTCTCCGCGGCGCTCGCGTTCCCACTGAGCGCTTCCGCGGCGCTCGCCACGCGCGCGATCGCGCGCCCCAGCGCCTCGGGGCAACGGTCGGAGACCTGCCGCGGCAGGATCTTGCCGATGCGCGACGCGGGCTCGACGAGACTCAGTTTCGGAAGGGCGCCCATAGGCCGCGGAGGATGTTCGCGGCCGTGAGGCCGGTCAAGAATGCCGGGGGCCGGCCAGCGCGACCGCGGGGACCTGGCGCGCCTGACGCGGCAACACTAGAAACGCGCGGACGGTCCCGGCCTCCGTTTTTGATGCACGGGGATGTAACGAAATCGCAGTCCGCCGGTTGCTTTGCGA
>JACCWE010000001.1 GCA_013697785.1 Gemmatimonadaceae bacterium | reverse complement strand
GTACGAGCGACCCCAGCGCCGCGCGGCCCAGGCAACGGAAGAGCCCCGCGCCATCCTTCCGCACCGTGTCGACGAGCACTCCCATCGCACCCTCGGTCGCCGCCGCCGCGAGCACCGTCGATGGCGCTGCTCCGCCAACCTCATCCCAATCCGCGTACGCCACCGCGACCACGGCGCACGGCGACGATGGCAGCAGCGCACCATCCATCACTCGCGCGAGTCGCTCGCGCACCGCCCGGATCTCGCGCACATCCGCAAACCCGACCTTCACGAACATCGCACCCGCCTCGGCCGCCGCCCGCGCCGCGCTCGCCAGCACGTCTGCATCTCCCGAGTCGCCCAGCGCGGCACTCACGGGCCGCATTCCACCCACGGCCTCGATGATCGAGCGCAACTCCTCCACGCTCACGGGCCCGAGCGCGCCGAGCGTCGGCTCCTTCGCATCGATGATCTCGGCGCCGCCGGCAAGCGCAGCCCGCGCTTCATCCGCATTGCGAACACTCACCAGCAGACGCATGCACTCCCCCTTGTTCCGTCCATGCATCCCGCGCTAATTAGTGCTCAGTCGCCGGTAAGCTAGCATCATTTTCGGGAGCGCCACCAGTTGCCCGATGCACTGTTTCCTCTCGCCGGCAAGGTCGCGCTCGTGACCGGTGCATCCACGGGAATCGGACGCGCAATCGCGCTCGCCCTCGCCCGTGCGGGCGCCGATGTCGCCGTCACCTATCGCACCGGCATGCGCGACGCCACCGAGGTCGCGACCGAGATCGAGCGCATGGGTCGCCGCGCCGCTGTCTTTCAGCTCGAGCTCGCCGACCCCGCCTCGATATCTACACTCGCGCGCGACCTCACGGACCAGTTCGAGCGCGTCGACATCTGGATCAATAGTGCAGGCGCCGATATCCTCACCGGCGACGACGCGAAGAAGTCGCGGCTCGAGAAGCTCGACCAGCTGCTCATGGTAGATTTGCGAGGCACCATCCTCGCATCGTGGGAATCCGCACGAATCATGAAGGAGCAGCCGGACGGCGGCGTGATCATCAACATGAGCTGGGATCACGTTCTCTTCGGCTTCGAAGGCACCAACCCCCAAATGTTCTCGGCCGTGAAGGGCGGGATCATGAGCTTCAGCAAGTCGCTCGCGCGCTCCGTTGCGCCGAAGGTACGCGTCAACATCCTCGCGCCCGGATGGATCGAGACCGAGTTCGCCGCGACGACGATGGATCCGGAGTACTATCGCAACGTCGTCGAGTCGACGCCGCTCAGGCGCTGGGGCACCCCGGAAGATGTCGCCCGCTCCGCAGTTTTTCTCGCGTCGCCGGACTCCGCGTTTTTGACGGGGCAGATGCTGATGATCGGCGGCGGCGTTGTAATGTGAAGCACCACCCGTGAGGAGTCGAACACAATGGTCAGAAAGGATCCGACGTACACAGACGAGCAGATCGCCGAGCAGCTGAAGGCGCTCCCGGGGTGGTACTACGAAGACAAGTGGATCCGCCGCCAGTACAAGACCGACGGCTGGCCGACGACGCTGATGCTCGTCAATACCATCGCGTACTTCGCCGAGGCCGCGTATCACCACCCCGATCTCAGCGTCACGTGGGCAAAGGTCGGCGTGAAGCTGCAGACGCACTCCGCGGGCGGCATCACCGACAAGGACTTCGAGCTTGCTCGAAAGATCGAGGACGCGGTGCTCTGGCGTCCCGAAGCCGGCCGCACGACGGGACTCGAGGGGACGCCGAACAAGTTCGTTCGGGGCGGCGATCCGAAGTAAGTGACTGCAGTCGCAGCGCCGTCGCGCGTCCTCTTCGTCACGGGAAAGCTCGCCGAGCCGGCGCTGCGCAGCACACTCGCGCAACTGAAGGCGCCGTTCGCGACCGATGTCGCGATGCTGCCGATCACGGTCGCGGCGCTCATGACCACCGAGTGGATCGCGAAGCATCTCGAGGTTCCCGAGGGCACCGATCTCGTGCTCATCCCGGGGCTGTGCGAGGGAGCGACCGCGTCGATCTCCGATCGCTTCACGGTGCGTGTCGAGAAGGGCCCAAAGGACCTGCGCGAGATCCCCGAGTTCTTCGGGCAGGCCGCCGCGCGCGAGGACTACGGCGCGTGTGACATCGAGATCATAGCCGAGATCAACAACGCTCCTCGGCTCGCGCGCGCCGACATCGTGCGCGAGGCACTTCGCTTCCGCGATTCGGGCGCCGACTACATCGACATCGGCTGCACCCCCGGCCTCGCCTTCCCCGAGCTCGGCGACGTCGTACGCGAGCTCGTGGCGGCCGGCATCAAGGTGAGCATCGATACCTTCAACGCCGATGAGATCCGCACGGCGGTCGACGCGGGCGCCACACTCGTGCTCAGCATCAATGGCAGCAATCTCGAGCTCGCGCCCGAGCTCGCGGGGCGTAACGTGCGCGTCGTCGCCCTTCCGGATTTCGGCGCGCCACTCGAGACGATCACGCCCACGCTCGAACGACTCGACGAGCTGAAGATCCCCTATCTCATCGACCCGATCATCGAGCCGATCGGCTTCGGCTTCATGGCCTCGCTCGAGCGCTACGCCGAGGCGCGGCGGAGGTGGCCGGACGCCGAGATGATGATGGGTATTGGAAACATCACGGAGCTCACGGCCGCCGACTCGACGGGAATCAATGCGATCTTGATAGCGATCTGTCAGGAGCTCGGCGTTCGTGCCGTGCTGACGACGGAGGTGATCCCGTGGGCGCACGGCTCGGTGCGCGAGATCGACATCGCCCGCCGCCTCATGCATCACTCGATTACGAAGAAGATCCCGCCGAAGCGCGTCGACACGCGCCTCGTGACGATCAAGGATTCGAGAATTCTCGAGTACGGCGAGGCGGAGCTGCGCGAGCTGCAGAGCCGGATCACGGATCCGAACTTCCGCATCTTCACCGATCGCGACACGATCACGGTGCTCAACCGCGACCTCTTCGTGCGCGGCACCGACATCCAGGAGATCTTCGCTCAGCTCGGCGTCGACGAGCCGACCCACGCATTTTACCTGGGGAAGGAGCTCGCAAAGGCGAAGCTCGCGATTACGCTGGGCAAGACGTACCGCCAGGAAGGCTCGCTCTCCTGGGGCTATCTCACGCCGCCGGATGACTTGAAGTCCGAGCACGTGAAGCTGACGCAGCACTCACGTCGCAGCGCGACGCCCAAAGGTGAGCCACCCGCGATATGAGTGCGCCCCTCGTCGAGGAGCTGATCCCCGTTCCGGATCCGGTCGAAAGCTGCGCTCGCCTGCGAGGGCTGCCGTATCTGATCTTCCTCGACAGCGCGCGCGATCCGGGACGGCTGGGCCGCTACTCCTTTCTCTCCGCCGATCCGGCGCTCGTCGTGCGCGGCAAGGGCGCACACGCGTCGCTGCTCGATACGCGCACGAGCACGGAAGCCCCACTCGCGACGCACGCGCTCGCCGCCGTGCGGGAGCTCCTCGCGCCGCACCACACTAATCCGATCCCCGATCTCCCCCCATTCCAGGGCGGCGCGGCCGGCTACATCGCGTACGACTGGGGCGCTGTGCTCGAGCGCCTCCCCTCCCCGCGCTACGACGACCTCGCGATCCCGGACGTGATCTTCCCGATCTACGACTGGGTGATCGCGTGGGATCATCTCGAGCATCGCGCGTGGCTGATCTCCACCGGGTTGCCGGATATTGGCGAAGAGAAATCTCAGCGCTGTGAGAATCGCCTCAGAGGCATTCTCGCTCGATTGGCCTCGTATTCTCTTAGTACTGAGATACCTCGACCTCTTCGCGAAGAGTCGGACGCAAAGCACGAGCACGCCCCGTCGTACCCCGTCTCCGACACCGATCTCCCCGCCTCCCTCGATCTCCGATCCTCGTTCACGCACCGGGGCTACCTCGACGCCCTCACGCGGGTGCGCGAGTACATCATCGCCGGCGACATCTTCCAGGCCAATCTTTCGCAGCGCTTCGAAGCGCCGCTCACCGAGTCTCCGTGGGCGCTCTACCAGCGCCTCCGCGCGATCAACCCCGCGCCCTTCGCCGCCTTCCTCGACTTCGGCGCCGTCACCGTCGCCAGCGCGTCGCCCGAGCGCTTCCTGAGCCTTAGCGCCGCACGCCATATCGAGGCCCGCCCGGTCAAGGGCACCCGCCCCCGCGGAGTCTACCCTGCCCACGACGCCGCCCTCGGCCGCGCCCTCCAGGAGAGCGTGAAGGATCGCGCCGAGAATCTGATGATCGTCGACCTGATGCGGAACGACCTCTCGCGCGTGTCGCTCCCCGGCAGCGTCCGCGTCCCCGAGCTCTTCGCGCTCGAGCACTACGCCACCGTCCACCATCTCGTCTCGACCGTCACCGGGACCCTCGAGTCCGGTCGCGATGCCGTCGACCTGCTCGCTGCCACCTTCCCCGGCGGCTCGATCACCGGCGCGCCCAAGGTGCGCGCAATGGAGATAATAGCCGAGCTCGAGCCCTCCAGGCGCGGCGTCTACTGCGGATCGATCGGCTACATCTCCGTCACCGGCGTCATGGACACGAGTATCGTCATCCGCACTTATCAGGCTGTCCATGGACGCGTATACTTTTCCGCAGGCGGCGGCATCGTCGCCGACTCCGATCCCGAGCAGGAATATCGCGAGACCTTCGACAAGGCTCGCGCGCTCATACGGGCCCTCACGCCCTGAGCCGCTCGGGTCGACACTCGACTCGCACGCGGAATACGGACGGCGTGATTCTCCTTCTCGACAACTACGACTCGTTCGTCTACAACCTCGCGCGCTACGTGCGCGAGCTCGGCGAGCATCCGGTCGTCATCCGCAACGACGCCATCTCGATCGAGGAAATCCGCGAGCTTGCCCCCTCGCACATCATCGTCTCGCCGGGCCCATGCTCACCCAACGAGGCCGGCATCTCCGTGGGCGTCATCCGCGAGCTCGGTCCCACCATCCCCATCCTCGGCGTCTGCCTCGGGCATCAGGCGATCGGCGCCGCGTACGGGGCCGAGGTGGTGCGCGCGCGCAAGCCGATGCACGGAAAGACGTCGCGCATCCATCACGACGGCAGCGATCTCTTCGCTGGTGTTCCCTCGCCATTCACTGCGACACGCTATCACTCGCTCGTCATTGCTCCCGACTCGCTGCCGCCCTCGCTCAGAGTGACCGCGACCTCCGAGGACGGCGAGATCATGGCCGTCGCCCATCGCATCGATCCCGTCGTCGGCGTGCAGTTTCATCCGGAGTCCGCGCTCACCGAGAATGGCTACTGGCTGATCGATCACTTCCTGCACGGCAATCGCGTGCACGAGACGCCGCTCCCCGATCGTGCCGATCTCGCCTTTGCGCCCACAGACTCACACCAGTCCACGGTTCCACCCGTCGAGCTCGTCCGATGATGTTCTGGCTGAACGGCGTCGAGCGCTCCGTCGACGATCCGCAGCTCTCTCCGCTCGACCGCGGCTTTACGCTGGCGGACGGACTCTTCGAGACGATGCGCGCGACCAACGGCGTGATCTTCCGCCTCGACGCGCATCTCGATCGCCTCTGCATCGGCGCGCGCATCCTCGGCATCCCGATTCCGCCTACCCTTCGCGATCACGTCGCCGCGTCGGCTCGCGCGGCGTTTGCAGCAGGCTACGTTCACGCGAGTGTGCGCCTCACCGTCACCCGCGGCCCCGCGCCGCCGGGGCTCGCGCCACCGCCGCATTCTGCGCCGACGATCGCCCTCGCCATCTCGCCGCTGTCGCCGCCTCAGAGCCCGCGCCCGATCGTCGCCGCGATGGCGAGCGCCCGCCGCAACGAGTACGCGCTCACCTCCGGCATCAAGACGCTGTCGTACACGGAGTCCGTGCTCGCCCTCGCACAGGCGAAGCTCGCCGGCGCCGATGACGCGATTTTCCTCGACACATCCGGGCACATCGCCGATGCGACCGCGAGCAACCTCTTCGCATTCATCGGCGATACGCTCGTGACTCCCGCACTGAGCTGTGGTGTGCTCCCGGGAATCACGCGCGCGGTCGTGCTCGACCTCGCGCAAACGCTCGGCGTCAACACCTCCGAGCGCGAGATCCCCGAAGCGGAGATCGCGCTCGCGACCGAGATCTTTCTCACCAGCTCCATCCGCGAGATCGCGCCGGTCGTTCGCATTTCGACCACCGCGATCGGCAGCGGGCGCTGCGGCCCGCTCACGCAGAAACTCATCGACGCATACGCTGCACTCGTGCGTGAGGAGTGCGGAGCATGATCATCGAAGCGATCATCACGACGATGGATGAGGCAGGCGTCGTGAACTTCGCACCGATGGGCGTCGAATGGGGCGACGATCGCATCGTCGTCAAACCGTTTCTCGAGACGACGACCTTCCGGAATCTCCGCGACACCGGCGTCGCCGTCATCAATCTCACCGACGACATCATGCTTTTCGCACGCGCTGCGATCTCGAGCCCTCAGTATCCGGCGATCCCCGCCGTGCGCGTGCGCGGCGTGGTGCTCGAAGCCGCATGCTCGTGGCGCGAGCTCGAGGTGCGCCACATCGACGCGACGCCGCCGCGCTCGCGCATCGACACCGCCGTCGTGCACTCCGGCGCGCGCCGCGAGTTCATCGGCTTCAATCGCGCTCGCAATGCCGTGCTCGAGACCGCGATCGTCGCCACGCGCACGCATCTCATCCCGGCCGCCGAGATTCGCGCCGACGTCGCGCGGCTGCAGATCATCGTCGACAAGACCGCCGGCGATCGCGAGCACGAGGCGATGGCGCTGCTCACCGATCACATCGAGGGCAAGCTCGCCGCCATCGCGAATGCGCAGGGCACAGGTGGTTGACGGCATCGTCCGCATCGAAGCGCCCGCGCGCCTCCACTTCGGCATGCTCGACCTCGGCGGCTCACTCGGCCGGCGCTTCGGCGGTATCGGCGCCGGCGTCTTCGATCCGTCGCTGCTGCTCGAGGTCGAGCGCGCGGATGCGGTCGAGGCCGAGGGCGCGGAATCGAAGCGCGCTGCGGAATTCGCCGCGCGCTATCTCGCGTCTCAGGGAATCCGGGGCGGCGCACGCATCGTCATCCGTCGTGCGATCCCCGGCCATTCCGGGCTCGGCTCCGGAACGCAGCTCGCGCTGTCCGTCGCGCGCGGCATCGCGGAGCTGTACGATCTCGACACCGGTGCCGGCGCGCTCGCCGCCGCCGTAGGTCGCGCGCGGCGATCGGCGATCGGAACGTGGCTCTTCGACGGCGGCGGATTCATACTCGAAGGCGGCCGCCTCGACAACGACGAGCGCATCGCACCGCTGCTCGCGCGCGTTGCGATCCCCGACTCGTGGCGCTGTGTGGTCGCGCTCCCTCGCGCCAGCGAGGGAGTCAGCGGCGACTCGGAGGTCCAGGCTTTTCGCGAGCTTCCAGCGCCTTCGCTGCAGTCGGTGGAGCATCTGTCCCACCTGCTCGTCATGTCGCTGCTGCCGGCGCTCGTAGACGGCGATCTGAATGCCTTCGGGAGCGCCCTTACAGAGATCCAGCAGATAAACGGAAGCTGGTTCGCTCCGGCCCAGGGTGGGCCGTTTGCTCCGGGAGCGACGTCCGAGCTGATCAGCAACTTCGTCGAGTGGGGAGCGGCTGGCGTTGGTCAGAGCTCGTGGGGTCCGACGGTGTACGGCATCGTCGACGGCGCGGATGCAGCGGAACGGCTGGCGTCGAATGCGCGCGGAGTGCTCAACGGAAGCGGAGCGGTGTACGTCAATGAGTTCGCAGCCACCGGCGCTCGCGTGACCGTGCTCGATCCATCAACCGCGCGCGCCTGACCGCGCCACTCGCCGCCCGCACTCGGCGGCGAATTCATCTCTCGAGGATTACGATGAACGATTTCAGAATGATGCGTGCGCCACAGCGATGGATCGCCGCACAGCGCATGGTCGTCGGCGTGTGGTTCGCCAAGAGCATCCTCACGAAGATTACCATCGTCCTCGCAGGCGGCTTCTTCCCCGTGCCGGCGGCAACGGTGCGCTGGCAGGGCGTCATGCCCAAGCTTATTGCGAAGTACGCGGCCGATAACCCGTTCCCGTGGTACAAGAGCTTTTTGCTCGACACCGTCGTCCCGAACTCACACATCTTCGCGACGCTCACCGCGATCGGCGAAGTCGCCGTCGGCATCTCGCTTCTCTTCGGCCTGCTCACGCCGCTCGGCGCCTTCTTCGGCCTTCTCCAGGTGATCTTCTATGGAATGGCCGTGCAGCAGCAGAGCACTGGCCAGCAGGGCTTCCACATCATGCTCGCCACGATGATGCTGACCTTCCTCTTCACGCGCGCAGGAAGAGAATGGGGCGTCGATGCGAAGCTGCGGGAGCGCTACCCGAGCTCGAAGCTGGTGCAGCTGCTCACGTAGCTCAATGCACGTAGCAGGATCGTTCGCGGCCCTTACGGGTTCGCGCCCTTGCCCATGTGCGGACGGCCCGGGGCCAGACGGCCCGAGCTGCGTGCGTTGACGTAGAGCCAGAGATCTTCCATCTGCTCGGGCGACAGCAGCGCCTTCCACGTCGGCATTCCGAGCGCAACGCGCCCGTACGTGACGGTCGTGATGAAGACGTCGTGCGTGACGCTTCCTTCCGAGCTCACGGAGTGACGCAGATTCGGCGCGATGCCGCCTCCCATCGCGTCGACACCGTGACAGCGGTAGCAGTATACGGAGAACATCTTCCATCCCTCGTACTCCTGCGGAGACACGAGGAGATGATCTCCGCTGGCGGCAACCGTCGTGGCCTTCTTCGAGGTGTCCGTTGCGGCGGCAGCCTTCTTCGACGTATCTGCGGTGGCGGCCTTCTGCCCAGTGTCCGCCTTCGCCGCCGGCATCGCCGCTGCTGCCGGCGGAGTTGCTTTCGCAGCCGGAGGCGTGACCGCCTTCGTGTGCACCTTGTGTGGCATCGTCGTCGCGGCAGGCGCCGGTTTTTCAGTGACCTTCGCGACTCCGGTGGTTACGTTCGTCGCTGCCACCGTCGGATTCGCCTTCGAATCGGCCGAGATCGTCGTCTCACCTGTCGACACGCTCTCGACAGGCGTCGACGGCTGACCGGCAGTGACCGTGGTGGTCGACGTGGTTGCGGAGTCAGCCGAGGCGACGACGGTTGTGTCGGTCTTCGCCGCGTCCTTGTGCGAGCAGCCCGCAGCGAAGCCAAGAGCGCTTCCCAGGAGAATCACTCGCCCGACGAGTGCGAAGGAAGGAGAAACGGAGAGCTCGAAACGACGCTTCATCGACATGCTGGTACGCTCCTGTACAATGCCATAACGGATGGTCGCTCAGCGCGTGGTGCCTATTGTAGGCACGTTGTATTCCATGAGAATTTTGTCGATCTCAGACTTCTTTCTAACGAGTATCTCATCAATCAGCGTTCGCAGCTCGCGGTCCGAGCGACGAGTTCCGATAGCCACCGAATACGCGAACGGCAGATCCACACTGTCCGAATCCGGCAGCGCCGTCAGAGTCATCGGCACCCCGGACTGCTTCGCGAACCACCCTGCGATCGGGCCCCACACCAGCGCGACGTCGATATTGCCCTTGGCGAGTGAGTCGATGATCTCGCCCGGGTGGTGCACGTCGTCGTAAAAGCCCGCGAACCCAACGACGCCTGGCCCGATGATGCCGTGTGCGCCGAGCGCGTGTGCGGGAGGGGTGTTGGTGTAGTCTCCATCCAGCAGATTGACGCCGACTCGAAGCTTTTTGAGGCGCGGATCATCGAGCGAAGTGATGTCGAGCTTCTTGTCGGTGCGGGTCACGATGTAATACGTGGAGCGGTAGTACGGCTTCGAGGTTGCGACGGGATCGAACCCGATCGGCACGCCGATCACGAGATCACACGTCCCTGCGCTCAGCGTGTTGCGTAGATAGCCACGCCTGCTCGGCCACCACGCATAGGACACGGTGTCCCCGAGCTCGCGGGCGATCACGTCCGCGATCTTGTTATCGAACCCTTCACGCTTTTGGCTCGTAAACGGCATGTTCTGCGGATCAGCGCAGACGCGCAGATTGCGCTTCTGCTTCCACATGCTGTCCGGGCTCAGAAGGATCACCGGCTCATTTCCTTGCGCTGCGCCTCGTCCGGCGAGCGTGACGAGCAATGCGAGCGCAATGGCCGTTCCCTTCATGTGTACTCCGCGTTTCGTCTGCATGTACTTCATACGGTTGCTACTGATTCGAGTTCCCTGAGGGTACGAACAAACCCGGTGCCGAAGCAAGCTTCGACACCGGGTTTTTTGTACATGTAACCCAGCCAGGCAGTCTTACTTCTTCTTCATCGGGTCATCGAGCGCGAACACGGTGAGCACACCACCCTGGTTCGTGTAGCTGCCCGCGTCACCGAAGGCGCCGAGCGCGCCGAGACCGGCGGTCGGATCTTCAGCACCGATGCCGGCGGCGACGCCGATTCCGGCCCAGCCTCCGATACCGGAGAGAATGGCGATGTACTGCTTGCCATCAGGACCGACGTACGTCATCGGGTTGCCGATGATGCCGGACGGCGTCTTGAACTGCCAGAGCACCTTGCCCGTCTTCGCATCTGCCGCCTTCAGCCAACCTTCCATCGTTCCATAGAAAACCAGGCCGCCGCCGGTGGTCATAGCGCCGCCGTACGCGGCGAGGTTCTCCTTGATGCTCCACTTGATCGTGCCGGACATCGGATCCCAGGCGATGAATGCACCGCGGTTTCCACCGGGGCCCGGGAACATGCGAACGATTGCACCAACATACGGCTGGCCCGCGGCATACTTCACCTCGACGCCTTCGTAGTCCATGCAAATGTTGTTGGTCGGCACGTAGAACAGGCCAGTCTGCGGCGAGTATGCCGACGGCTGCTGATCCTTGAAGCCAATGGCGGCCGGGCAGATGCCCTCGGTGTTGCCCTTGGCGCTCGTGCGCTTGGTCGGATCCTCGACAGGACGGCCCGTCGTGAGGTCGACGCTCTTGGCCCAGTTCGTCGGGCCGAACGGCTTGGCGACGATCACCTTGCCGGTCGTGCGGTCGAGCGTGTAGCCGAAGCCGTTACGATCGAAGTGCGCGAGAAGCTTCTGGCTGCCCTTGTCGAACAGCACGTTCTCGTTGACGCCATCATAATCCCATGCATCGTGCGGCGTCATCTGGTAGACCCACTTCACTTCGCCGTTCTTCGGGTTCTGCGCCCAAAGGGACATCGACCACTTGTTGTCGCCAGGACGCTGGTCGGGGTTCCATGAGCCCGGATTTCCTGAGCCGTGATAGAACAGCTTGAGGTCAGGATCGTAGGAATACCAGCCCCACGTCGTGCCGCCGCCGCGCATCCACTCGTCACCCTGCCACGTCGAAACGCCGAGGTCCTTGCCCTGCGCGGACGCATAGGGGGACTTGAGCGTGTTCTCCGTGATGCCGACATCCTTGTCGGGACCGGTGGAATACGTGCGCCACACTTCCTTGCCGTCCGCCATGTTGAAGGCGGTGATACGGCCGCGGACGCCGAACTCTCCGCCGGAGATACCGGTGAGAACGAGGTCGTCGACGATCAGCGGGGCGTTGGTCATGGTCTCGCCCTTCTTGAAGTCGACCGACTTCACACGCCACGCCTGTTTGCCCGTCTTCGCATCGAGCGCGAGCACATCACCGGCGAGGAGCTCGATGACGAGGCGGTTGGTCTTCGGATCGAACGCAAGACCACGGTTGACGACGTCGCAGCACGCAATCGCGATCGCGTCGGACGACTGCTCAGGCGTGAACTGCCAGATCTGTGGTGCGCCCGGCTTCGCGAGATCGAGCGCGTAGACCTTGTTCGGGAACGAGCTGTGGAGATACATCGTGCTGCCGATGACGAGAGGATTGCCCTCGTGTCCGCGCAGCGTGCCTGTGGACATCGTCCACGACACTTGTAGATGATGCACATTCGACGTGGTGACCTGATCGAGGGGGCTGTAGCGCTGGAGATCGTACGTCCGCCCGGTCATGACCCACTGCTTGGTATCCTTGGACATCGTTGTCAGATCCTGCGCATTGGCGCTTGCGGCGCCCACGGCGAGACCAGCAACGACCGCCCAAGAGGTGAAACGTGTGACACGGTTCATAAATGCTGCCTCTTGAGAAATGAAGAGTGAGGATGGAGCGGTACTACGGGGATACTCAGGTACGACACTGCAGCGCGAATGAGTTCCTGCTGCACTATTTCATACGCGGGGGACTTCGCTCACAAATCTTCATGTGACATCCGGCCCCCTCAACCGTATAGGAAACAGGAAGCGTGGAATTAGGATGCTCCCAATCCATCCGGATAGGGAGAAGAAAGTGCACCCCTTTGGTCCGCGTGTCAAGCTGGCCACCCACACAGAGATGCGACCTCTTGGGTCCCGCCGCGAGAGGGGGTGACCCAGCGCACAGAACTCACTCTGTCTCATGGCGCAGCCCCGTCCGCTTCGCTCGAGCTCCCAAAAGCGCTATTCTCTCTATAGTGAGAGGCGTCCTCCACGCTCGAGTCCAGTCTGGGCCCCCTCAACCCCGCCAGGAGCCGTGACACCCTTTCATCGCCTGCATCTGCCCAGAGCACTATTTCCGGCGCGCTCCCCCTCCCTCCTCCGAAAGCCGCCGCGCCACCACGATTTCGCCTTCGCAATTTCTCCGCACACAAACGCCTCTTTACATGCACTCCGCGCCGCTGCTGAACACCATTCCGCTTCATCGCACGATGATTAATGTCTGCAACCACATTTTTCTCGTCCAATCCTTGACCCCACATGAATGCGACTGATTCGTTTCGTTCGATGCTCACCACTCCTCGTGGCAACGCTGCTCGCCGCCTGTTCCGATTCGTCCACCGGCGGTGATCACGGCATTCCCGATCTCGATGGCCTCGCGAACTTCGTCGTCGACTCCGCGAGACTCGCGAGCTCGTGGACGATCGGCAGCGACCAGGTCGAAGCCGGATCGTGCACGTCCATCGAATACGGAGTTACGCCGGGCTTCCACAGAGTGCTCCGCTTCTCCGTGAGCACGCCCAACATAGGCGACGCCGATGCGTACGTCGGCGATCCGCTCGCGCACATCGATCCGAATCACGACGGCAACTTCTCCGACACGGACGGGCTCTTCGAATACGCGCCCTGCCACAATCATTTCCACTACAAGCACTACGCGACGTACGAGCTTCTTCCACTCCTCGAGGGCGGCGCACTCG
Source organism: Gemmatimonadaceae bacterium (assembly GCA_013697785.1). Lineage (GTDB taxonomy): Bacteria > Gemmatimonadota > Gemmatimonadetes > Gemmatimonadales > Gemmatimonadaceae > FEN-1250. Next base: position 50,099 of record JACCWE010000001.1, on the reverse strand, counting down.
GCACGCCGAACTTTGCGCGCAAGCGCGGCTTCTGCCTCGACGACAGCGAGCCATTTCTCCCCGGTGTCGATGCGCAAAGCTGGGTCTATCGCAGCTGCGGCACACTCACGGAGCACGGGAATCAGGGTGTTCACGCAGGCTGGACCGATCTCTACGTGCGCACGCTTCCGGGGCAGTACTTCGTGCTCGATGATCCGGCGCAGCCAACGCCACCAGGGGAGTACCTCATCCGCATCACCGTCAATCCGCCCTATCTCCCGGATTCGACCGACGCGTGTCCGGTGCGCGACGAGCAGAACTTCTGCCGCGTGCTCCGCGAGAGCAGTTACACGGACAACGTCGCGACGCTGCGCATCACGCTTCCTGATCCTTGATGCGCCACGGGCGGCCTCTCCGAAGGGAGACCGCCCGCGTGTGAGACAGTGGAGCGGTGAAGCCTAGAAGAACAGCATCATGCCGACCGCGCCCTGATTCGCCGTCGCCTTCGCACCGTCATGCGACGTCGCTTTCGAATACGTGTACTCGGCAACCCAACGCAGCGACTTCGTCCAAAGGTACGTCACGGAACCGACGATCGCCGAGTTCTTCTTGAGGAACGGGGCGTTGTCATTGCCGTAAATATCATTGTCATCGGTGGACTGCTTCAGGTCGTTCTCGCCATAGCTGGCTCCGAATTTCCACTTCGTGCCCATCGGCTGGAACTCGGCCTGACCGATGAAACCGTAGCTGGTGCGGAGGTCGCCGTTGCCATCGACCTCGTTGCCGGAGTCGAACATCAGTACGGAGCCGATGCCCTTGCCCCAGAAGCCGGAACCGACGAGCGACAGCCCGCCGAAGTCCGCGCGAACGCCACCGGCGCCGCCGTACGAATTCTTGGAATCCGAGCTCGTCGACGGAGTGGACGCATGCTGCCACTCACCGCTCGCGAACACCATGAACTTGTCAGCGCCATTCGGAGCTTCGGCCGTCGTCGCGCCGAAGTGACTCGTGTACGTGACCTCGGACTCGACGCGCGGAATCTTGGTCTGCGTGTAGCCACCAGAGCCGCCGATCGCGCTCGGATCGAAAAGACCGATCGAAATCTGCGCGGGGCTCGTGGCCGGGCTGCTGTACGTCATCTGCGCAACGAAGTTCGGATAGACGTAGCCGTAGCCGATGCGGCCGAGCGTTGTCCCGCCGCCGGCACCGAAGCCGGTTCCGCCCGCGGGGCCGACGCCGAAGAGCGTCATGTCGTTGAGAATGTTGCCGCGCTGATAGAGACCGATCTCACGACCGGCGAGGATTTGTCCCCAGGTACCACCAGCCGTCAGGTACACCTGGCGCATGTCGATCTGCGCGCCCGCTTGCGTGCCGTTTCCGAAATTGTCGTGCACGCCGTTGGCGTTTTGGATCTGCGGAGCAAAGCCGAAGTGCACGCCGAGATCGACGCCGCCTTCCTTGCCCTTCGCTTCGAACGTCGCGAACGCGGGAAGGAGACCCGTGCGAATCGCGGACGCCTTCGATCCCTCACCCGTCGAAACGAGCCCACCGGGGAATCCGCATCCGCCAGTGCTGCCGGCGCCGGCGAGAGCCGTCGTGTTGCACTTCCCATCCGTATAAACGAGGAACGCGTTCACGTTACCCGAGAACGAGAAATTCCAACCATTGCTCATCTGCATCGTGAGCCCCTGCGCATTGGCAGTCCCTGCCGCCAACGCAAGTGCACATGTGACGATTGCAATTCTTTTCATGCTTGCTTCTCCAAGACTAGTGAAAAACGAGAGACAAGGACCGCGAAAAAACTCGAGCGCCAACGAATCCTTTGATCTCGAAGAGATCGGAACAACACCATCATACGAGCTTCCTTCACCCGAGTTTCGAGTGCCACCTCCGCGTGAACGGGTGTGCGCCGCATAGAGCGCGATTCGATTTCAATGTGAGTGCAGCTGAAAATTGGTTCTGACCATAACATCGACGATTGGAATGTCCAAATGATTTTCCCACCAGTAGTAATCGTCGATCTGTGATGCGTAAACGGAAACCGAAAACGGAAATGGCATCTGCTTCGCTGCCCGCATCGCATCTATCGCCTTGCTCGGCGTCGTGTCGATCCCCGACGCCGCCGCCGTGCCACGTACCGCCGCACCCGCGATGAAGCCAGCGACGTACGCGTCCTTCTCCTTCGGACCGAACCCCTGCCAGTCACGTCCAGCGAGCTGTGGCGAGCTCTGCTGTTCGCCCGCCCTCGCAACTCCGCTACCCAACACAAGTCCGAGCCCCAGCGTTCCAAGCATCAACAATCTTTTCTGACTGCCCACCATATCCTCCACGCATAAACACTGGACGAGCTCTGTGCGAGCCCGCCCAGTGCCACTGCGATTATTGCCCCTTCTTCGCCGCCGGCGCTCCGCCGGGAAGCGCGAACACCAGCACGGCATCGCCGAGCGGATAGCCGAGCTGGTAGTTGCCACCACACGCGACCGCGATGTACTGCTTGCCGTCGAGTGAGTACGTCACCGGCGGTGCATTGCAGCCGGCGCCGCCGTTGAACGTCCACAGCGTCTTCCCTGTGGTCGCGTTGTACGCATTGAAGTGACCGTTGCCTTCGCCCGTGAAGACCAGATTTCCGGCCGTCGCCAGCGCGCCACCGATCATCGGCTGATCAGTCTTCACCTGCCACGCCCGCTTGCCCGTGTTCAGGTTGATTGCCGTGAACGTTCCCCACTGCTTCTCGCCCGGGACGGCCTTGAACGCAGAGCCGAGCCAGAGCTTTCCCTTCTCGAGCGGCGCCGAATGCGTGATGTAGTTCATCGGCTGCTCGAGTCCGAGCACGTACATGTATCCGAGCTTCGGATTCACCGCCGTCGGCGACCACTCCGATCCGCCGTTCGCGCCAGGCAGCATGCGCACGCCGTCGGCCGTTGGCTGCACGAAGTAGTTCTCGTGCTTGTTAAACTCATCCGACTTGCGGATCAGCTTGCCCGTCTCCGCATCGAGCACGTAGACGAACGCCGTTTTGCCGGCTTCCGCGACCGCCGTTTTGCCGTTTTTCAGCTTCACAATGACCGGCGGGCTCACGGCATCGAAGTCCCACACATCGTGCGGAACCTCCTGGTAATGCCACTTGTACTCACCCGTGCGCGCATCGATCGCGACGATCGACTCCGTGTACAGGTTGTCGCCGGGACGCACCGTGCCATCGAGATCGGGCGACGGATTGCCCACTGCGAAGAAGATGTTGTGCGACGCGGGATCGTACGCCGGCGTCATCCAGACCGAGCCGCCGCCGCGCTTCCATGCATCACCGTACTGCGCCATCGCCGCCTTTTCCGCGGGGATGTTCCGCTTGAGGTCTTCGCCCTCGCCCGTCTTCTCGGCGAAGTTGCCTTCCCATCCCTTGTCCGGCAGCGTGTAGAACGTCCACATCGGCTTGCCATCGTCCTTGTTGTACGCGCGAACGAATCCGCGAATGCCGTACTCGGCGCCCGAGCTGCCGACGATGACTGAGTTGTCGACGATGAGCGGCGTGATCGTGAGGCTGTAGCCCGCCTCTGGATCCGCGACTTCGACGTCCCATTTCACTGCGCCCGTCTTCGCGTCCAGCGCAACGAGTCGCGCATCAAGCGTGCCCATGTACACCGTGCCGCCCGAGATCGCGACGCCGCGATTGTTCGGACCGCAGCAATAGATCGGAGCGGTGATGCTCGGCTTGTGCTCGTAGCGCCAGATTTGCTGGCCCGTGCGCGCATTCACCGCCATTGCCGTGTTGTACGGAGTCGTGAGATACATGACGCCGTCCACGACCGCAGGACTCGTTTCGAATGATCCGAGGCGCGAGATGCCGGTCTGGAACATCCACGACAGCTTGAGCGAGCCGACGTTCGCGCTCGTGACCTGCGCGAGAGGCGAATAGCGCTGGTTGGTGTAGTCACGACCATAGATCGCCCAGTTCTTTCCATCGGACCGTGCGTTCTTGAGCATGTCATCTGTGACGTTCGTGAACGTCGGCTCACGCGTGGCGGTCTTCTTCGTGATCGTTTCCACCTGCTCCTGTGCGCGCAACGTGGTCGCGAGCACCAGCCCGCCGACGACGAACGCCACAGTACGAGTCATACGCATTCAAGAACCTCCGGAAAACACGTGGGGGGAATTGCTCCCTTCCTGCAATGAGCCAACATGACGCTGCTACGCACTTCTTTGGTTGCCGGCGAATTGCCGGGGCGCACCGATCGAGTCCCTGAATTCGGGAGGCGAGGTGAGGCCGGATAGTGGGAAGGGGATGCTGCGGGCAGGATGGCGATGACCTTTTCCGTCGCACGCGAGCGCTCGGTGGCGCAGCTCGCGGGCGATCAACAGTCTCTTTCGATTGATCTCGCCGACCGAGCAGCAGGATTCGGCAGAGTATTCGGGAACAGCTACGACGTGGGGCATGGTAGCTACCCGCGTTGAGAACGACATACGATGGTGGAGCCCGCCGACTTGCTCGAGCCCTTTCGTTTCAAACGTTAACGTAATGTGACACTTCGCGGCTCCAATGTGACTATTCCATTGGCTTTAGCGCAAGAGGGAACCTGTGACATTGGCCATGGAAGCACCTGCACGATCGGCTGAAATGGCGTTCTCGCGACGATTAGCGGACACCAATTAGGAGCGCGTACGGGGCCTTGATTGATTCCGCCAGGACGTACCGAAGCTGCTGTCCAGCTCGTGTGGATATCGGGCTTGTCCGTGTCGGCGAAAGCATCGGACTCATGCGAAGTCGGCGGGCGAGAATGGACAGCCTCAGCATGTGAAAGGGATCGCTCACCAGAATCACCGCTGGAGACTGCCTTTTACCGAGGAAACGGCGCACCGCTACCATAGACTGGCTGGTCGTGAGCCCTTCCGTATCCATGGAAATGGAGTCGGCAGGCACCCCGCGCTGAACCAGGTAGCGCATCCCAACGGCGGCCTCGCTGGTGGTATCCCCGACCCCGCGCCCGCCGGTGACGATCATCCGCGGCGCCAGCCCTCGCGCCCACAGCTCTGCCGCGTGGTCGAGCCGAGCCTTCAGCACCGGCGAGGGATGCCCCTCGTACTGGGCAGCGCCGAGGACGACGATGGCATCGGCGTGGGCCGCGTCGTCGCGACGCCCGGAATCCACGATCGCGACGATGAACGACAGCCAGAACGCCAGCGCGAACACGAGGAGCGCCGCGACGATACGCGCGAACGGCGAGCGGCGCGCGCTCACAGCAGCTGCCGCGACGTAGCCTGCTACTCGGTGAGGCTCAGCAACGAGAGCCAGAACACATCGAAGGCCGCCCGCGCGTTCTTCTCGCGATCGATGCCGATCGCGATCGCCAAGCCATCGATGAAGGCCACGACGACGTCCGCGAGGAGCGGCGCAGGGATCCGTGCACGGAGCCCGAGCAGCGAGAACAGATGCTCGATCGATGCCGCCGACGTATCGCGCCTGGCGATCGCGGAGTCGCGGATCGCGCTCTGCACGAGCGGCCCGCGCCACTCCGCAAGCTCGAGCAACACGCGGATTTGTCCGCGCTCGAGCTCCGACTCGAGCCACTTCCACAGATCGTCGATCGCATGACGCGGAATCGATTCGGCGAGTGCAGCGCGTTCCCTGCCAACGAGATGCCGTGTCATCCACTCGACCATCCGCGCGAGCAGCGTCTCCTTATCGTGGAAGTGATAGTGGATCAGCCCCTTGCTCACTCCCGCTTCCTCGGACACCTCGTGCATCGTCAGCGCGGCCGCGCCAGACGTCACGATGCGACGAATCGCGGCGCGCAGGATGCGCTCCGCGGCATCGGCACGCGGACGCGGAACCGCTGCGGCTCGCTCGGTCACTTCTCTTTGCGAGAAGTCGGCGACGCACGCTGAAAGACGACCGTCATCCGCGCCCCATCCTGCGAAAGGAGCGCGGGCTCCCATCCGCCGCGACTGCGCTCGTTCAGCAGATCCGTAAGCGCGTCCTCGTCGTCGTGCGCACGGCGGGACAGCTTCAGCACGACCGCCTGGTATTCTTTCATGATTGCGAAGTTAGTACCTTCAGCCGCATGCTGACCACCCCCGTGCTCGCCAACCTGTCGGTGACCGGACACCCTCTGGTCCAGCACAAGCTCTCGATCCTTCGCGACCGCGCTACGCCGACGAAGATCTTCAAGGAGCTGGTCGAGGAAATCGCGATGCTGATGGCGTACGAAGCCACCGCCGATCTGTCGCTCGAGCCGGTTTCCGTAGACACGCCGCTCGAGCGGATGACTGCCCAGCGCGTCAGCGGCAAGAAGCTCACGCTCGTCCCGATCCTCCGTGCCGGACTCGGCATGGTCGACGGCGTCCTTCGACTCGTCCCATCCGCGCGCGTCGGGCACATTGGGCTCTACCGCGATCATCAAACGCTGGAGCCCGTCGACTACTACTTCCGCGTACCGGGCGACGCGGCCGAGCGCCAGTTCTTCGTGCTCGACCCAATGCTGGCGACGGGAGGAAGCGCGGTAGCGGCGGTGGACTCGCTCAAGCGCGCGGGAGCGACGCGGATTCGATTTCTCTGTCTGGTCGCCGCGCCGGCAGGAGTGCAGCGGATGCTCGCCGCTCATCCCGATGTGCGCATCTACGCTGCATCACTCGATCGCGAGCTTAATGCCCAGGGATACATCCTCCCCGGACTCGGCGACGCAGGCGATCGGATTTTTGGAACTCGTCCGGACGCGTAGCTGAATCAGCCGAACCACTCGCGAGGACAATTGCGCTGCTGGTTCGCCGCCGCGATGAGCCACTCCTGGGCCTTGGGATCGAGCACCTCGTCGGAGACGCGATCGAACCACTCCGCCGCGATGTCGACGTCGCCGATGCGGCGCCAAAGCTCGCCAACGAGATAGGTGAGCACCGCGCGCTCATCGCGCTCCACACCATCATACGCTTCGAGCGAGCGCTCGAACATCCACGCCGACTGGCGACGGAAATATCGCTCTGCCTCGACGTCTCCTTCATCGACACAGCACCACGCCGCTCGAAGCAGAAGATCCGCGACGCGACGGGGCTCCGCTCCCTGCCAGAGCGCGACCTTCGCCGCGAACTCGTACTTCTCCGAGCCGCTGAGCGCACCTTCGCTCAAACGCGGCGCGAGCTCATCCCACACGTGTTCCTTCAACATCGGGCTGACATCAGCCTCGTCGCCGAAATCTCTTTCGCTTCCGGCGTAGCCACACCGCGAGCAGAGATGTATTAAATAAGGCAGCGGCTGCGCTCCCGCCGCGCGTTCGTGAAAGTCGGTACGCTTTCCACCGAACGAATTCGTCGACAGCACCGCTTGCGAATCGAAGCAGTGGTGACAGATGGGGCAAGTGAGCTCAATGTGCTTCAACGTCGTCATGCTCGGCTCCGGCACGTTCATGCGCACGACAGAGGGAATTTGCGTGCCAGCACATCGCATCGCCCTTGTTGCACTGTAAGGCCGAGACTATCTTCACCCGTCCGCCGGACGGACGTCGCGCCATCCTCACGCGCACCCGGTCTGAATGCTGATAAATCTGATACCTGATTTTTTTGCACTGCTCGACAGCTCAGACCCAGTCGCCGCCTACCGGCGATACTACACGTCCCACCTGCGCATTCTCGAGCCATACTGGCGCAACTACGTCCTCGATCCCGACACATCCCACTTTGATGACGTAGCGCGCTCGGTCATGGGGGCCGATCGGCAGGATCTTCGCGCGATGCTGGAAAGAACTGATGTCGTTTCGCTCGCACGTGAAACGGAATACCGATGCGGCACGCTGCTCGAGCTCGATTCCGACATCGATGTCGTGCTGATGGTCGGCGTCGGTGCGGCGAACGCAGGCGAGCTCGTCACCGATGGTCGTGGAATCGCCTTTGTGTGCCTCGAGCATTTCACCGGAGTGGCAAACCCCGATACACAGGGGCTCGGCCTCGACCCGGCGCTCATTCCCCTCTGGCTGGCACACGAAATTGCACATGCCGTGCGCTATACGTCGCCTTCGAGCCGCAGCGCGTTGCGTCAGCTCATCACCGAGTCGGACGGGTACTATAGCTACTGGGATACCGGACGCCGAGCGACGCTTCGCGAGCACGTGATCAACGAAGGGGTCGCGGTGGAAGTCGCGCGCGTGGTGAGTCCGGGACACGCCGAGTGGGAGTACTACGGTTATTCGCGCCGTCAGTACGCGCGCATACGCGAGCTCGAGGGCGTGCTCGCACGCTCCGTTGCGCCGGACCTCGAGCGGGCAGGGCTGGGCCTTCGCCTGCGCTACCTGTCCGGCGGCTTGAGCGACGAGTCACGCACCATCGATCAGTACGTTCTCCCCGAGCGTGCCGGCTACTACCTCGGCAGCCGCATGGTCGAACGCGCGATCGCTGAGCGTGGAATGGCGTGGACGGTGCGCGCGAGCGCGGACGAGATCTCCGCGATCTCGAGCCTCACAGCTGCGTCGGCGTAGTCGCTACTTCCCGACGCAGAACGAGCTGAACACTCGATCGAGAACATCGTCGACGTCGAGAATGCCAACGAGCTCCTCGAGAGAGCCGCGCGCACTGTGTAGATGCACGGCGGCGACGGTTGCCGGCAATCCGCTCGAGCCCGTCCATATCTCGAGAAAGGCAGCGACCTCCGATCGTGCGCTCGTGAGGGCTACCCGATGCCGCTCGCGCGTCAGCACGGGATCGTCTCCAGAGAGCGGCTCTCGATTCCGCTGAATCAGCGTGGCGATCGCATGGGCGAGCGGGGCGAGACCATCGCCCGTGTGCGCACTCACAGCGATATAGGCGAGATTCCCCGACGCGCGATGAAGTGAGAGCAGGGCCGTGATCGCATCGCTCGAGATTTCTTCCGCATCGCTTTTCGTGCCGACGGCAATGAGCGGCGCATCGGTGAGTCGACGGACGCTCGCGATCGCCATCGAGAGGGAGTCCACGTTCTCGCCGCATACCATCACGACCGTTGCATCCTTCACGTATCGCTCCGCGACCTCGATCCCGAGTCGCTCGACTACATCCTCGCTGGCGCGCAAACCTGCCGTATCGACGAGGCGCACGGGCCATTGCTCGATGTCGATCATCGCCTCGAGTGCATCGCGCGTGGTTCCCGGAATGTCCGTCACGATCGCGCGCTGTGTGCCGACGAGTGCGTTGAACAACGACGACTTCCCCGCGTTCGGCGCGCCCGCGATGACGACTGCGGCTCCTCCACGAATCATCTCGCCCGTCGATGCGGTCGCGAGAAGTGCATCGATGCTCGCGATGATGTTCCGGGTTGCGAGCTCGATGCGGTTCGCCGCAATCGGGCCGTCATCCTCCTCGGGAAAATCCACATCGTACGCCAGCAGCGCTTCCATCTCGATGATCTCTTCGCGGAGCGTGCCGAGCCGCGCCGAGAGGTGTCCCGCGAGCTGTCCGAGCGCGACGTCGTGCATCGCGCGCGACCGCGCGTCGATGAGATCCCCGATCGCCTCTGCCTGCAGCAAGTCGAGCTTCCCGTTGAGTAGTGCGCGACGAGTCAGCTCGCCGGGGAGTGCGGATCTGGCACCGCAGGCAAGCAGCGCGTTGATCGCGAGCGCGGGACATATCTCGCCGCCGTGCAGCGACAGCTCGACCATATCCTCTCCCGTGTAGGATGCGGGAGCCGCATAGACGGTCACGATGCCGCGGTCGATGTCTCGTCCGCTGTCCGGATCACGAAGCATCGAGAGGTACACGGTGCGCGGAGTGGCGCGCCATGGCGAGAGGAGCGATTCGCCGATCCGATGCGCGGCGGGACCCGACAGCCTGATCACTGCAAGCGCACTTCTCGCCCCAGCGGTCGCCTGCGCGACGATCGTGTCCAATGCCCCGGGCAGTATCAATGTGCCTCGAGTCATGTATCGTGGGCCCCGAGGCTTAGCGTTTCGCCGGGCTCCAGGATTTTCACATCCGCCTTCCGCGCAAATCCCGGGAGCAGCGAGCGAAAGACGTTGATCGCGTCGTACGCGCCCGAGGTCACGTGACGGAATGTGCCCCAGTGAAACGGGATCAGCATCCGCGCATCGACGCGCGAGAAAAGCTCGAGCGCATCGGCAGGGGTGAGGTGCCCGCGTCGAAAGAGATACTCCTTCCACCATGGCGCGTGACCGATGGGCAGTAGCGCCACGTCCACCCGCCTCGGCGCGATCCGCCGCACAAGCTCGACGGCAGCCGGTGTGAGCGCCGTATCCCCTGTAAAGAGCACGGACGACCTGCCATCATCGAGCAGATACATGTGTGCCGCACCGCGCCATCTGTCGAAGCCATAGCGTGCACCGACATGGCGAGCACTCGCGGCGGTAATCGCAAGTGAACCCACCTGGGCCTGCTCGCCCGAGCGAATCGCGCGAGCCGATGTAATTCCTTTCTGCTGCAGCCACCGCGCGATGACGGGCGGCGCAAAGACCGGAATGTCCGGAGGCAATGCGCGTAGCGACCGAAAGGAGAGATGATCCGCATGGGCATGCGTCAGCAGGATAGCATCGATACGAGGCAGCTCGGCCATCTTCACGCCAGGGGGTGATACCCGCGGCAGAAAAAAGCCGAGCTTATCGTCGAAATTCGGGTCAGTCATAACGCAGAGATCGCCGAAGAACAGCAGCAGCGTCGCGTGTCCGACGTACGTGATGCGAAGCGGCGAGCCGCCCGTCTGCTCCGTCGTCGATGTCACAGCGCGAAGGTCATCCGCCAGGTGGCGTATCGGCGAGCTTCGCGCGCTCGCGCGCTATCAGCCACTGCTGCGGAAGTGTCGCAAGGTTCTGCACGGCGTAGTACAGGTTGAGCCCCGACGCCAGCCTCCAGAAGAACGCGACCATCATCACGGGAAAGATGTACTGCAGCGTCTTCGCCTGTGGATTGGGCGGGGCCGAGCGCATGCTGATCCAGGAAAGGACGTACATCGAGATGCCCATGATCGCTGGCAGAATGAATATTGGATCGCGCTGCGAGAGATCGGGAAGCCAGAGAAACGACACGCCGCGAAATTCGATCGTGTTCTGAAACACAAAATACAGCGCGAAGAGTACCGGCATCGGGATCAGCATCGGCAGACATCCGGCAAGCGGCGTGAAAGGACTCATGCCGTGGTCTTTATACAGCTTGCTCATCTCCGATTGCAGCTTCTCCGGATTGGATTTGTATTTCTTCTGGATCTCCTGGAGCTGTGGCTGAATGCGCTGGAGCTTGAGACTGTTGCGCATTGCACCCTGGTTCAATGGCCAGAGCAGGATCCGGATCGTGATGCCGAAGATGATCAGCACCCATCCATAGTTGATCTTGAGCCGGTCGTGAATCCAGAGCACTACCTGCATGACGATGGTCGCAAAGGGCTGGACGATCGGACGCAGGAAAGAACCGTATGGATTCACGTGCTCGAGATTCCGCCCCATCGCGTGGAGGCGTCGCCATTCCTGCGGGCCTGCATACATGTCGAACGCGAATTCACCGTTCTGCGTGAGCGGCTGGAGGATCAGCGCATCGGCGGAGCCGACCGTCTTCGGTTCGTGGAGCCCGCGCGTGAACACCGCGGCGCCGAACGGTTTACCCGGCGCTGTCGCAATGAGCGCAAAAAGAAAATACTTGTTCTTGCTCGCCACCCATGCCAGGGAATCCCTCTCCACACTCGGCGCCAGCGAATCGAGCTTGGAGAACGGGATGCTGTGCGCATCCTCGTGAAGAGGTTTGGCGACGTAAGCAAGGCTCCTGAAGTCGTCGGTGGAATCGGCTTCGACGAACGGCAGCCCTTTGTGCATTTTGATGAGCATTACTGCAGTCGAGTCAACGCCTTTCAGGGTTCCATGCACGTTCGCGAGATATCCATCACTGTTGAACGTGTAGACGATCGAGACGTGTGCGCCCTGAACGTCGGTAGCAAAGGCGATCCCCGTTTTGCCCGCAGTCACGTTGGTATCGACGGTGAAACGCTGGTTGCTGAGCTGCAGCGTATCACGCCCGCGAAGAAGCGCATAGCTCAGGAGAGGGACGTGTGGCCTGCCAAGGTCAACGTTTCTATTGCTTGCCTTCGGCATGATGTGGTAGTCGTTGAGCACCACACCGAGCGGAACCGCGCCGACCGACGAGAAGTGATACGTCGCCTTGGGCGTGACCACACTCAGCGTTTCCGCTTTTGCGGCAATTGTATCCATGCCCGACCGGTCGCCGACTCTTACAGCGTTCACCGACGTGGTGTTTGCGCGTGTGGAATCGGTCACACGCAGCCCAGCTACCGAATCAATAGCTGTCGCGAGCGCAGTACTATCGGCGCTCGACTTTATCGGTACCAGCGGGGCGGGAAATAGCTTCTGGGAAACGAGAATGACAATCGCTGCCAGTGCTAAGGCAATAAGAAGTCGCTTTTCCATGAATTACAAAAGGATTACGGCACGGGGTCGTAGCCACCCGTACAGAATGGTTGGCATCGAGCTAGTCGACGAATGGCAAGGGCTGCGCCTTTCAGTGCACCATGCCGTTCGAGCGCTTCGACCGCATACGCAGAGCAGCTCGGGAAAAATCGGCACGACGCGGGGAGGAGAGGCGATAATATTACCTGATAGCCTCTCACTAAAAATACCAGAAGCCAGCGCATCACGTCGGCGTGAAGAGCCGGACCGTACGTTCTCTTCCAGAGTCGAGTTCGCGCTCGAGGGACGCGAAGGATGCAGCATAGGCTTCGGGCCGAGCGCGAATGATTAGGTCGACGGGTGGAATCCGCTTCAGGATGTTCAGGCGGACGATCTCCCGGAGTCGGCGCTTCAGCAGATTCCGCTGCACGATAGAGTGACCATGCTTGGGAACGACGAAGCCTATGCGGGGATGATGAAGAAGGGAAGCGACGACTCGGAGCTCGAGATGCTCGGTCCGAATGCGCTTCCCTTCACGTAAAACAAGTCGCAATTCAACTCCCCGCGTAAGTCGATGGCTCCGGGGGAAGCGATTATCGACAGAGTCCGTCAGGCGCCTGCGTACTTCGAGGGAAGTTGCACAGTCAGTTGCTTGCGGCCTTTCTTGCGACGCCTGTTGAGTACATCCCGTCCCCAGCGAGTGGCCATGCGTTCGCGAAAGCCGTGAGTGCGGATGCGGCGCTTGTTGCGGGGTCGGTAAGTGGGCTTGCCCATGACAACTCCAACATGCAATACAGAAAAAAATCGGTGAATGCAGAACGCTAAAGATAGTGACCGCAGGGACATACGTCAACTGATCCGACGGTGCTGATTACGAGGAACACGTTGCACCGAACCGCACTTGTTGACTTCACACTCGACCCGATCTACTTTCGCGTCCCCTCGACTTTTCCACATCGAAATAATGGCTTTGACCGCAATTGAGATCTGGACACGCCTTTTAGACCGGGCACGAAATGAGTTACCTCCCCAGACATATAAGACCTGGCTGGAGCCGACGAGTGCGCTATCGCTCGAAGGCACCACGCTCACAATTGGCAACCCGGATCAGTTCACAGCTGACTGGAACGAGACAAAACACGCACAGTTACTAGCCAGTTACGCGCCAGTAGCACTCGGATATCCAGTAAGTATCATCTTTAAAGTGGATGAAGAGCGTCGAGGCCGGCCCCAAATGGACTTGTTCGTCGCTCCGCTACCCGAGCCAAAAGAAGCTGCCGCGCTTGCAGCCAATAAATCATCCAACACGCAGCTCAATGTTCGATATACATTCGAAAATTTCGTAATCGGCAAGTCTAACGAGCTTGCAGCAGCTGCGGCGCAGGCTGCAGCGGCTGCTCCTGGAAAAGTCTACAATCCGCTTTTTTTATACGGGCAAACTGGACTTGGCAAAACACATCTAATGCAAGCAATTGCGCATGAAATTCTCAAAAAGTCACCGGTATTACGTCTATGTTTCGTCGCAACTGAACAGTTTACAAATGAACTCGTCACAGCGATCCAGACAAAGTCAACAGCATCTTTTCGACGCAAATATCGCGAAGTTGATCTACTTCTCGTCGACGATGTCCATTTTCTAAAGCGGACTGAAGCAACACAGGAAGAGTTTTTTCACACTTTTAACGCACTGTATGAAGCCGGCCGTCAAATCGTATTGACTAGTGATCGCCCGCCTAGTGAGATCCCAGGTTTGGAAAACAGACTTGTAAGCAGATTTCAGTGGGGCATGGTCGCCGATATAGAGCCACCAGATCTTGAGCATAGAATCGCCATTCTTAAGAACAAAGCGCACCTGGATCATCTCGAGCTGACAATTCCAGATGACGTTATCCACTTCATAGCCCACCATGTATGGTCAAGCGTGCGCGAATTAGAAGGGTCTATCATTCGCCTTCTGGCTTATGCATCACTCAAGCACCAACCAGTCACCATTGGCCTCGCACACGAAGCTCTACGTGACAAGCTCAAGCTTGGTGTCGACGAGCCACCCGATATTACTGCCCGACTTACTCTGGAGTCCATTCAAGCAGCCACAGCCCAAGAATGGGGCGTTACGATCGAGGGACTAAGGTCGAAAAGCCGCACGAAGCATCTCACCGTGCCCCGACAAACTGCCATGTACCTCATTCGAGAGCTCCTCGGGTTACAACTGGTTGAAATTGGCAACGTTTTCGGGAGAAGAGACCATTCAACTGTGATTCACAGTCTGGAGAGAGTTCTCGAGCTACAGGAAGATCCTGAATACAAACGGCGGTTTACTACCTTACGAGAAAATCTCAGGCAGCTGCCTAGGTAGGCAACCTCTCCACAATAGTAAAAAGCTCCCGAGCTCACTGTTAAACCCTGTCTATTATCAGGACTTTTCCACATATTCAGCTAGGCTGTATCTCATTATCAACGAAGCATTTAAAGAACTCTCGACATATGAGCAGTAGCTACTGCTACTACTACTTTTAATTACTTATATAAAAGCAGTAGTGCTTCACCCAGGTAATCCACGGACTAAGGAGCTGGAATGCGTTTTACGATCGCTCGCGAGAAGCTACAGGAGGGGTTGAGTGCAGTAGCGGCGAGCGTCCCTGCAAAAACCACGTTGCCGGTGCTTGCGAATCTCCTTGTCGAGACTACTGATCGAGGAATCCGGCTGTCGGGAACCGACCTGGATATGGCGGTGAGTACTGAACTCATGGCTGATGTGGACGTTCAGGGAGCGATAACTATTCCGGCGAAGAAGCTAGTTGAAATTGTTCGCGAACTTCCGTCAGCTCCCGTCAAAGTAAGTGCGAGTGGGGAACAAAAAATCACCCTCGAGTGTAGCCGATCGAAGTTTAAGCTTCTTGGTTTACCGAAGGATGAGTTTCCGAGCTTTCCGTCTATTCGTTTCGGGGAAAGCTGGAGGATCAGGTCAGGTGATTTGCAGAAATTGATCAGTCATACTGCTTTTGCATCATCGACGGAAGAAAGTCGGCCGATTCTCAATGGTGTACTTTGGGAATTGCGTCCGGATCAAATGCGAATGGTTGCGACGAATGGTCATCGTCTGGCGAAGATGGAAATTCCAATAAACGCTACTGAGGTTCCTTCAAGTGATTTGATCATTCCTCCAAAGGCTCTCGAGCAGATTCGTCGGCTCTTTCCCGCTGAGGAGGAACTGGAGGTTGCACGGGGCGATAACCATTTGGGTTTCCGGTCGCCGTTTACGGCGGTTTATACGCGGCTCATAGAGGGCCCTTATCCGAATTACGAACAAGTAATTCCGAAGGACAATGATCGTATCGCACTCGCTGATCGAAATGCACTCATCCAGGCCTTGAAGCGAATGTCAGTCATCGCTTCAGATCAGACGCATCGTATTCGGATGTCTTTCAACTCCGGGATGCTCAAATTCAGTGTTCAAACTCCGGATCTCGGTGAGGCACAAGATGAGCTGCCGATCAACTTTGAAGGTGATTCTCTCGATATCGGATTCAACGCTAGTTATCTCCTTGAGATTCTTCGCAACCTTCCGACGGATGAAGTAAGGCTGACCTTCAAAGCTCCTGAACGCGCTGCGACAATTGAGCCCGTAGGCTGGGATGATACTGCAAAATACCTGTGTCTAATTATGCCACTTCGATTAGTCGATTGAGTTTCCATTATTTGAGCTCAATATGTGTTATTACATTTTGTGTAAACGGATAGCTCCCTCGACTCGTATTCACAGTCAGCGTACTGTAGGACTTTCCATCGCTTGAAATTAAAGAGCTGGAGCCACGCTCTATGAGTAGCATCGCACTGCTGGTTCCGGAGCCACTCGCATTCATTTCGTTCTTTGACTCTCTAGGTGGGCTGGTGAGAGTCGTAGCTCCTGTTCTTCTGATCTTTGCGAACTCTCGACCTTGGGAATTCAGGAGCTCGAGTAGCTCATAGTCGCGAATAGTTTGCTGAAAAAGTGGAGTTCTTCCTCGACAAGTCGTTACTGAAACAGTATCGGTCCACTTGTCGCCCACCCTAATCCGTTTTGCCGGATTAGTAATGGAAACTTCCTGGATCCGTGCTGCTACCGGATCCAACCCACCCAAGCACCCCGTTGCACTCGATTGAGTAAGTGTGGATAGCTGTCCGCTTTTTTGGTACACTCCGTAAAACTCAAGTGGGCTAAACAGAGCTGTGGAATTCTTTACTATTTGTGAATTGGTTACAGGTAGTGTTGATAACGACTCGACTTTTGCATCGAGCGTGAAAGAATCCCCCATGGTAGCGACTGTCATCGCCAAAATGGTTATCGTTTGAATGAGTGATGAATGTAGTGTGTCGTTACTGATCGAGATCTCCGAGCTGTCTCGAATAACATAACGTCCGTTGCTTCTGCTCCTCGTCGGTGCCCATCCATTCGCGGATGTGTTCTTTGTAAGAACGTCGCGTTTTGGTTCAGGAACAGTGTTGGGCGTCCCGAAAGTCTGCTGTGGCGAGCAGCTGCAAATGAAAAAGAAGGAGTTCATGACCAAAGTCGAAGGTCGGATTAGTCCTGATAGGCGCATCGCAAACTCCTTTGAAATAGCGCGTAATTCTCGCGAGACTCGTGCCTGCAACTGCTATAGCTGGGCTGCTGCCGATCGATGCAAACGATCTCCGGAAATCAGAAGAATTTCCGGAGATCGGAAAACATGAGTTGGATGATCTATAAGCCGGGTTTTGTCGATTGGTTTCCCAGTCGGACGGTCATTTCTCTCGGTATACGATCACTCGCACACTCTAGCAGCCTACCCGCGGCGTCTTGAGCGGGATGGGCCATCCCTCGCCGCCTATTTGGCCTTGCTCCGGCCGGGGTTTACCCTGCCACAATCATTGCTGATTGTGCGGTGAGCTCTTACCTCACCTTTTCACCCTTACCGGCGATTCAATGCCGGCGGTTTGTTTTCTGTGGCACTGTCCGTCGCCGTGCATCCACGAGTGGATGCACGGCGCCCAGGTGTTACCTGGCGGTTTGCCCTTTGGAGCCCGGACTTTCCTCGATGACATTAAATGCCGTCGCGACCGTCCGATCATCCGAAATCATGTAGCTGAAGTATAACGAAAAGTACGCTGACGATACGCTGACGCATGTTTTTATGCTCGTAGTACCTTCTGTTACTTCCCTTGGAGGTAATCCTCTCACTACGGCATCGCATGCGGTCTTTCTCGACGACTCTATCTCGCGCGCTGACCCCGGTCGCTACGATGTTGATGCCGGCCGAACGCTCACGAGTTGACGCGGCAGGTGAAGGCTTCTATCGAACAGTACATCGAGATTCGATCGATGATCTCATCGTCGATCTTCGTGCGCAGCGTGTGAGTGCAATCGTTGTGTCCGTTACACGATGCGGTGGTGAAGACGACGCATCACGATTCGGTCGCATTGTGCGTGAATTCCCGCGTATCCCTGCAGTTGCTCTTCTTATGCAATTCGAAGCTGGAACACCTCGAGCAGTCTTATCACTCGGTCAATCCGGAGTACGGGCCCTCGTTGATGTGCGTCAGCCTGGAGGGTGGAGGGAGCTTCGCGAGGTACTAATGCACGACCGGACTCGAGACATCGAAAAAATTGCACTTGCACAGCTCTCGCTTGATTTGGCTGGTGCTCCCGATGATTGCTGGCGCTTCTTCGAAACAATATTCCAGCCGGGGCTGCGCACCAATACGATTCGGACGCTCTCGACCGAATTACGAGTTGTGCCCAGTACCTTGATGAGTCGTTTCTTTCGTGCGCATCTGCCAGCGCCGAAGCGCTATCTCGCGATGGCTCGCTTGACGCATGCGGCTCGGGTATTTGAGAATCCAGGACTCTCGGTGGCAAATGTCGCCAATCATCTCGAATACTCCTCACCGCAGAGCTTCGGACGGCATGTTCGAACACTCCTGTCGATTACCGCACTGGAATTCCGGCAACGTTATGACGGCGAGGGAATGCTTCATCGGTTTCGCGAGGAACTGATCATTCCGTACATCGCAACACTCCGCTCGTTCAGCCCTCTCACTGAAGGATTGCGATGGCTTGCCGGCACTTCCGGTAACTCGGAGCTACGGAGCGATCAGCGGCATTAGCTCCTGTGCCGTCACGAGCGCCACCACAGTAATGCCAGCTGCTTCGATAGCCTCGCGTCCCCCCTCCTCGCGGTCGACCAAGGCAAGTACGCCGGCGACCGTTCCACCCGCCGACCGTACAGCAGCTACGGCTTTGAGCGCCGATTTCCCAGTGGTGATCACGTCTTCGATCACCACGACGCGATCACCGGCCCGAAATGGTCCTTCGATCAGCTTCCCGGTGCCATGTGCCTTTGCTTCCTTGCGCACCGTGAATGCCCTCAGTGGCTGATCCGTGAGTCCGCTAGCGTAGCTGATCGCGTAGGAGATCGGATCTGCGCCCAGCGTTAGTCCTCCAACGGAATCGACCGTCCAGCTGTCCCGGATGGTTCGAAGTCCAAGCGATCCGATCACGAGCAGCCCTTCCGGGCTCATTGTCGTTAATCGGGCATCGATATACAGTGTGGATTGCCTGCCAGAGGCGAGCGTGAACTGTCCACGCTTTGCGGATCGCGAAGCCAGCAGGTGAACGAGCTGCACATGTTCCGTCATTCGAGCGTAGGTTAGGGAGAATGCGAGCCAACTTGATGACGCGGGTAGTTCGCCGAGCGTGTGGAGCAGATCACGGATGTTGATTGGGAGACTGCGTCCATCATCCATCGCACTTGCAGTGTCACTGCTCTTCGCGCTTGGCGGGATCTTCGCGATCGATCGAGCCCTCGCCGAGGCCAATCGGTCGCGTGTACAGATCCAGGCCGTCGAATCGGCCGCCCGCGTCGAGAGCTTTCTCGCGATGCATGCGCAGGCGCTACAGTCCGTGCGCGGGCTTTATCTGGATCCGACTCATGAAGTTACCGAGGAGCAGTTCGAATCGCTTCTTCGCTCGCTTCAGCAATATGCGCCGTCGTTTCGCCGCGTGTGGATCACGGACTCGACGGGGAGAATACGATTTCAGGATTTGTTGGGACTCGAGGGCGCTCCACTACCGCCCGGGACGAACGTCGACACCGTTCGTCAGCAACCATTTCATGACGTGATTCAGCGAGCGGTTGCCACCAAGAAGACTCAGATCTCCGCAGTGGGCCGCCTTGGAAGTGGTGAACGTGGCATCCTGATGGTGCAGCCGCTCTTCATTGGCGAGCGGTTCATCGGTTTTGCCGGCGGCACGCTCACGAGCAAAAGCATCCTCGAGTTCGTGGAGCAGCAAGAGCCCCAGCTGCACGGTCAACTGGTTATCATCGCTGCATCCGACACCGTGACGGGAACTTCGTCTCCGATGACGCATCGCCGGCTCCCAGTCGATTCGGCATCGACAAGTATTCGTATTCCGGGCGGTGGAAGTTGGCGTTTGCTCGCGGTGCAACAAGTCACCGATCAGAGCGTCCGCTTCCTCCTCTGGGGCGTCGGCCTCGCAACGCTAGGTACCCTGCTCATCGGGTTGCTGCATGAGCGTCGCCAGGGGCTACGGCTTGCCGAACGAAGTGCCGAGCTCGAACGATTGTCGACGGAGCTTCTCCGCGCGAACCGCGTAAAGAGTGAGTTCCTGGCTAACGTCTCACACGAGCTGCGAACTCCGCTGAACGCAATCGTCGGCTTCGTCGAGCTGCTTCGTGACGGCGTCTACGGTGAGCTCAACACTCGGCAATCCGGGCCAGTCGAGCGCATCGCTTCATCAGCGAATCATCTCCGTCAGCTCGTCGACCAGATTCTCGACTTGGCGAAGATAGCGGCAGGGCGTCTCGACGTGCAGTGGGAGGTCATCGAGCTCAAGGCGTTCATAGTCGATCTCACGAGCGAGATCGAGGCACTGCGTGCCGAGTGTGGGCTCACACTTTCGATCTCAATAAGCACTTCGCTACCTCGTGTTCGAACCGACCCCATGCACCTCCGTCAGATCGTTCTCAACCTGCTTGGAAACGCGCTCAAATTCACGCCAATTGGAGGTATTGCAGTGCGGGCCCGCATGGTGGATGTCGCAAACGAGAGCGGCGGAGGAGGAGTAAATGCTTCTGCTGCCCACACACCGCTGTCTGGCACATGGATCGCGCTCGAGGTGGCGGACACAGGTGTGGGAATCGCACGCAACGATCAGGAGCGAATTTTCGAGGAATTCGAGCAGGTGAATGCCGGACCGCGCACGGATTCGATGCAAAGAGGGACGGGGCTCGGGCTGCCGATCTCACGCCGCCTTGCGCGGCTCCTCGGAGGCGAGCTCACGGTGGTAAGCGACCTTGGGAAGGGTGCGACCTTCACGGTCTGGCTTCCGCTCCCGGGACAACCGAAGGGCTCTGGTGTATTCAGCGCCGAGAGAGCGGGACGGAACACGGCGGAAATGCAGGCGGGCCAGCTGTAAAATGGCCAGCAGTCAGCTCTGGTCGCCGCGCTTGATGAGCGACTTCATGCGAGAGAAAATCGATCCCTTTGCAGCTTCTGGGACTGGCGTATGGATGCCGCTGTTGAGGGCGTTCGCGAACGACACCACGTCGGGATAACGGTCGGAAGGATTACGCGACAGCGCCTTCATGACCACGCTTTCGACGGATAGCGGTACTGA
Source organism: Gemmatimonadaceae bacterium (assembly GCA_013697785.1). GTDB lineage: Bacteria > Gemmatimonadota > Gemmatimonadetes > Gemmatimonadales > Gemmatimonadaceae > FEN-1250. Next base: position 29,111 of record JACCWE010000001.1, on the reverse strand, counting down.
ACATCCCTTCTTCGCACTGTTGAGCGGAATGGGTGGCTGCGAGAGGAGCTGTGAGAACATTTCGCGCTGCGACTTTCCCGCGTAGGGAAGACAGCCGGAAAAGAGATAGTACGCAATGGTTGCAAGGCTGTACTGATCCGCGGCCGATGTGACGAGTTGGCCGGAGAGCGCTTCTGGCGCGACGTACATGAGCGTGCCGACGAAAAAGCCCGCGCGCGTGAGTCGTTCTTCCGGAGCCTGGTCGGATTGTGCCGCGATTCCGAAGTCCAGCAGCTTCGCTTTCTTCGATGCCGGATCGTACATGATGTTGTCCGGCTTGAGATCGCGATGGATGATCCCCGCGGAGTGTACGGCGTAGACGGCATCAGCGATCTGCCCGATGATCTCGCCGACTTCCTCGGGCGGGAGCGGGACATGCTGTTTAGCATATTTTTCGAGGAGCTCGCCGGGGGCCCATTCGATGGCGAGGAAGTGCACGCCGGGGCCGGCTTCACCGATTTCGATCGTTCGAACGACGTTGGGATGGGTGACACGAGTGCCGTACGTCGCTTCCCGAAGAAATCTGGCCACTGCGGTTTTATCCGTTCGCAGCTTTTCCTTCAGTACTTTGACGGCAGCGATGCCATGGGTCGCGTGTTCGGCGCGGTAAACCACTGCCGTGCCACCTTCCCCGACCATATCCTGCAGTTTGTATCCGGCTAGTGTCGTACCGGTAAGATTTTCGCGGCTCACGGGCCGAAGCTAATCGCACCACTCGAAGGGAGCAAGCGAGCATTACGCAGTCGGCGGTGTATGCCGTCGGTACAATCCAATCGTAGAGAGCAAGGGGATATATGGCCGTATCACTTCGTCGGCGTGGTTTGGTACTGGGGCTTTCGGGGTTGGCGGCTATCGGCTGCTCGCCGCGCACACACAACGGCGGTGATCCTGGAGGAGGCGGGCCCGGTGGGCCGGGGCGAGGCGACAAGCGGAGTGCGTCTCCCGCGGGCACTCCTGGAGTCCCGGACCCGAGCGGCTTCTATCGGCAGCTTGGGATGATCGCGCAGAACGGAACCTTTCCGGTCGTCGGGCAGATTCGCTATCTCGCCGGCAACACAGCCGACAGCACGCTCGCTCTCGTCACTCTTTCGTTCGCGAATCACTCGCTGACGTTCAACGGCGACGGCGGCGGACAACGCGCGACGTACACCGTAACAGTCGACGTCACGCAGGGAGCGACGTCGGTGCGACACGTCGACACGCACAAGCAGATTCGGGTCGAGTCGTTCAAGGAGACACAGCGCGAGGACGAGAGCGTAATCTTTCAGCAGTTTCTCGCGCTCACCCCGGGCACGTACTCGCTGTCGCTCCTCGTGCGCGATGAGGGTGGAAGCAATGCCGCATCACAGCAGCTGCCGATCACGGTGCCGCGACTCGGCAAGGGCACGCTCTCCACGCCGATCAGCGTGTATCAGGTGAAGCCTCGTGCGCGAACGGATACGGTTCCTGCGATCATCGCGAATCCTCGATCGACGATCGTGCTCGGGCGTGACACCCTGGCCGGCCTCTATATCGAAGGATACGGGCTGCCGGAAACCGCGCGAGTCGGCGTGCAGGTGCTCAACGATGCGCACGTCGTGATTCTACGTGACACGGTGAATCTCGTGCGGCAAGGCGATCTGTCCTCGGCGCTTCTCGACTTTCCCGTCTCCAGTATCGGAGTCGGACCGGTGACCGTAGTCGCGTCACTCGCAGGTGCGCCAGACAGCGTGCAGGCCCCGCTCTTCCTGAGCTTCGGCGACGAGTTCGGCATCACCAGCTTCGATGAGCTGTTGAGCTACCTGCGCTACTTCGTCTCCCCTGCGCGCGTGCAGGCGCTTCGCGACACGCCCCCCGAACAGCGAGCAGCTGCGTGGGCGGCGTTCTGGAAGCAGACCGACACGAATCCGTCGACGTCGGAAAACGAGGCATTGCGCGACTACTTCAAGCGCATCGCGACAGCGAACCAGCGCTACCGCGAAGGAGAAGTCGCCGGATGGCTCACTGATCGAGGCAAGGTCTTCGTCACGCTCGGTGAGCCCGATCAGGCCGGCCAGCAGTTCGGGCAGAGCTCAGCGGCTCGCTCCCGCGCAGAGGTCTGGCTGTACACGCAATACAATCTGCGTCTCATCTACCTGAGCCAGAACGGCAGTGGCCCTCCGCGCCTGCGTCTATCGCCCTCGAGCCAGTCGGATTTCGAGAAGCTTGTTCGTCGGCTGCAAACGCAGTGAGGCAAGGCGGCGAGCTGACGTGATGATGCGCATGGTATCAACTTGACAAAAAATCACTTCGCTCCTATATAAGCGCCGCAAGCCGGCTCCGGCTTGCCCCTCGGGCAGCACGAGGGGAACGATTCCGAGCAGGAGACCGGCAATGGCGAAGGGAAAGGTGAAGTGGTTCAATGATGCCAAAGGCTTCGGCTTCATCGAACAGGAAGGAGGCGAAGATGTCTTCGTGCATTTTTCCTCCATCACGATGGACGGCTTCAAGACGCTCGCCGAAGGACAGGAAGTCGAGTTCGAAATTCAGTCCGGCGAAAAGGGACTTCACGCGTCGAATGTTCAGCGCGTGTAAGTCGTAGTCAGCGGGCTGGCATTCAATGGAATGCGGGGTGAGCTTTCGTTCATGCAGCCCCGCCTTCCGACATCGCCTCGACTCTTTCTTGTCGATGGCTACGCGCTCATCTATCGCGCGTTCTTCGCTCTGATCTCGCGCCCCCTCACCACGAGCCGCGGCGAAAACACCTCCGCGGCGTGGGGCGTCGTCAACTTTCTGCAGCGCCTCATCGACACCCACAAGCCCGAGTACGTGGCGTGGGTGCACGACTCCGGACTTTCCTTCCGACACGAGCAGTATCCGGCATACAAGGCCACTCGCGAGAAGCTCGGCGAGGAGCTCCAGGCGGACTTCGATCGGGGCATGGAGCGCATCGAGGAGCTTCTCGCTGCGTTCAACGTTCGCGTGCTCGCGCTCGAAGGCTATGAAGCGGACGACGTCATCGGCACACTCGCGCGACAGGGCGTCGATGCCGGCGTGAACGTCGTGATCGTCTCCGGCGACAAGGATTTCTATCAGCTCGTTCGTCCGGGAGTATGGCTGCTCAACCCCGGACGCGGTGGTCCGGCGAGCGTCGAAGAGCAGTGGGTCGGAATGGAAAACGCCAGCGAACGACTTGGCGTTCCACCACATCATGTAACCGATTATCTCGCGATGGTCGGTGACTCGTCCGACAATGTGCCGGGTGTCAAAGGGATCGGCGACAAGACGGCGTGCGAGCTCGTCGCCACCTATGGCTCGCTCGAAAACATCCTCGAGCACGTGGGCGAGATCACCAAGAAGCGCCCGCGCGAAGCACTGCTCGCGCACGAATCGGATGCGCGACTCTCCAAGAGCCTCGTCACGATTCGTGAAGATCTCGCGATGCCGCTCGAGCTCGAGGCGCTCGCGATCGCGGAGCCCGATCACGCGCAGCTGCGCGATCTCTTCGTTCAGCTCGAGTTCCACGGGCTCGCGAAAGATCACGCCGTCGTGGCGCCAGTCGTTGCTCGCGAGACGAGCTACGTCACGGTCGACACGCTCCCCGCTCTCGAAGCGCTGCTCGCTCGCGTTCGCTCGGTGCCGTACATCGCGGTAGACACGGAAACCGTAATTGAGCTAGGCAGTCCGCAGATCGTCGACCCGCTTCGCTCGACGATGGTCTCGATCTCGATCGCGGTCGCACCCGGCGAGGCGTACTATCTGCCGCTCAGGCATCGCGAGAGCCAGAACGCGCAGGGTGAGCTGATGGTCGATGTCTCGGGCGATCGTGCGCCCACCGATGCCCCCGAGGATCGGGGCCTCACACTCGGCGGCGACGAGCCCCCGCCGCCGAAGAAAAAAGCCGCGCGCAAGAAATCGTCGGCCTCGAGCGAGGGCACCGGCATCGCCGCGCGCATGCTCTCGGAGAGAAAGCACGAGGTGCGGAATCTCCCGCCGCTCATGTCCATCGAGATGGAGCCGCTCCGCGCGATGCTCGAAGATCCCTCGGTGCGGAAGGTTGCGCAGAATGCGAAGTACGATCTCCTCGCGCTTCGCCGAGCGGGGGTGACGCTGCGCGGACTCGACTTCGATACGATGATCGCGAGCTACGTGCTCGATCCGGGGCGCCGCTCGCATGGGCTCGATGTGCTCGCGATGGAATTCCTCGAGCACACGATGACGTCGTACGAGGATCTGTGCGGCAAGGGGAAGGGCGCGGTTCCGTTCGATGAGTGTCCCGTCGAAGCCGCACGCGACTATTCGTGCGAAGATGCGGACATGACTTTCCAGCTGCGCGCCATCTTCGAGCCGCAGCTCGAGACGTACGCGCTTCTCCCACTCTTCAACGACATCGAGATTCCGCTCATCGATGTCCTCGCCGACATGGAGTGGGCAGGGATCGCGATCAACCGGGAGTGGTTCGCGTCGCTCAAGGAGCGCTTCGCCCGCGAGCGACAGCGCGTCGAGCAAGAGATCTACGTTTCCGCGGGAACGGAGTTCAACATCAACTCCAATCTCCAGCTCCGGCAGATTCTCTTCGAGCGGCTCGAGCTCCCGATGCTCAAGCGCACCGCGACCGGGCCGTCTACCGATGCGAGCGTGCTCCAGGAGCTGGCCGAGATGGGACACGTGCTCCCCGAGCAGCTGATGGAATATCGAGAGCTCTCGAAGCTCGAGAATACCTACATCGATGCGCTGCCCGCGCTCGTGCATCCCCTCACGCAGCGCATCCACACGTCGTTCAATCAGACAGTCGCGACAACGGGTCGTCTGTCGTCGAGCGATCCGAATTTGCAGAATATTCCGATCCGGAGAGAGCTCGGCCGGGACATTCGCCGCGGCTTCGTGCCGCGCGACGGCTGGTCGCTGATCGCCGCCGACTATTCACAGATCGAGCTGCGCCTGCTCGCACATCTCTCCAACGATCCGGCGTTCGTCAGCGCCTTCCGCGCCGGCGGCGACATTCACCGGCAAACGGCGTCGATCATCTTCGGTGTTCCACTCGAAGAGGTCACCTCCGAAATGCGCGGGCGCGCCAAAACGATCAACTTCGCGACGATCTACGGCCAGGGCGCGAACGCACTCTCGAGACAGCTGAGCATCGATCATGCGGAAGCACGCCGCTTCATCGATGAGTATTTCGAGCGATTCAAGGGAATTCGCGAATATCTCGACTCAATGGTCGCGTTCGCGCGCGAGCACGGCTACGTGCAAACGATCTTCGGGCGCCGCAGATACATCCCGGAGCTGCGCGACCGGAACTTCAACGTACGCGCCTTCGGCGAGCGCACCGCGACGAACTCACCGATTCAGGGCTCGGCGGCCGATCTGATCAAGATCGCGATGATCCACATTCACGCGCTCTTCGCTCGCGAGAAGATCGAATCGAGGATGATTCTGCAAGTGCACGATGAGCTCGTGTTCGAAGCGCCGCCGTCGGAGGTGGAATACGTCGCCTCGCTCGTGCAGCAGGAAATGCAGGAGGCCGCCACGCTGTCGGTCCCGCTGGTCGTCGACATCGGAATTGGTAGCAATTGGCTCGAAACGAAGCAGTAAGGCGCCTCTGACAGGGTTGGGCGAGACGTTGTAAACGACCGATCGTCAGTAGTCACGGGCTCCATCATTGTGCTGGGCTCGCGCCACGCGTAGCATGGACGCGCCACACTCCGTTAGCGCACCCTCACTCGGCTCGTACCGAACGAATGCTCACTCGTCGTCGCCGCGGGTTCTCACTGATCGAGCTTTTCGTGGTGCTGGTCGTCATCAGCATCCTCGTAGGCCTGGCCATCCCGCGAATGCACGGCTTCAAGCATCAGTTCTATCTCACGACCATGATTTCCGACCTCCGAAATCTGGCCGCGACCGAAGAAGGGTACTGGAGCTCGGTTGATTCGTACTCGTCGGATCTCAACGCCCTGCGTTTTAATCTGACCCCAGGCGTCTGGGTCACGTTCGTTCAGGCAGACAGTGCGGGATGGTCGGCCACGGCCACACACGACGATGACACCTCCCATTGCGCGATTTACTACGGAAATGCCCCACCGCTCCCTCCGGCGACGGTCAAGAACTTCATCGGCTGTAGCAAATAGACGCTTCTCCGAATTCTTGCAGATTGCCGAAACACTGGCAAATCGACCGGTCACATTTGCCGATTAAGGCCGGCTATTGAGAAGTAAGTCGTTACTTCCCATGCAGTTGCGCAAGCGTACTCAAGAAGGCACCTGCCTTGCCTTGTACCCCGCTGCGGTCAACAACGCGAACTCACGGTGGAGCAACACATGACCAATAGTCGGAAGTCGGGGTTTACCCTCATTGAGCTGCTCATCGTCGTCGTGATCATCGGCATTCTCGCCTCGATCGCGATTCCAAAGTTCGCGTCGACGAAAAGCCAGGCGTTTCTTGCCGCCATGCGCAGTGACCTGCGCAACCTCGCGACGGCTGAGGAGGGCTATTACTACTCGAATAGCGCCTACAGCAGCAACCTGTCGCAACTCAATTTCCTGACCTCGGCTGGCGTTACCGTCACCGTGCCGGAAGCGACGGCGGGCGGCTGGTCCGGCTCGGCGACGCACATCTCGCTCGGCGCCGAGAAGTGCACGGTATATTTCGGGACTGCTGCGGCGGTCGCGCCTTCGACACTCGAGGGGCGAATCACCTGCAACTGATCCGCTCATGGTCTTTCGCGCGTGACCAGCGACTCGATCAATCGAAACAGCCCACTCGGTGATCGTCCGTATCGCGAGTTCGCGTTGCGGCGAGAAGGGATGATCTTCGCAATGGACGGCGGACTCTGGCTTCACCGGCACCTGTGGAAGGGTCGCCCAATGGCGCACCTGGTGTCTACCGATCGAGAGCGCCTGTTGACGTACGGCCGCTCCGTCGGGCTTCCCGGCCGCCGCCTCCAGGAAAAACCGCTCAGGGATCCGCGCACCGGCGAGCGCCGGGAAGCGTGGCACTGGGATCTGGTGGGCGAGCTTCTTCCGCCACGTTGACCTGTTGCGCACGTTGACGCATGCCTCGCGTCGGAGAAGATTGATTCCCATGTCCGTCCGCGGAATTTTTACATGCGTCATCATTCTCGCTGCACTCAGCGCGTGTGAGCGCAAGGCGCCTGCGAAGCCAGCGGACTCGGTTGCACAGCAGCCCTCCTCGACTCCGGATACACAAACGGTACGACTGCGGGCGATTCCGTCGACATGGGATACGAGCGCGGGACCGGTAATGTTCGTGCGCGGGAATACGGCTGCCGAAGCGTTCGTCGTGTTCCCGAAGGTGACGGACAGCACGCCGTCGGATGCCGTGCACTTCGATTCCGCGCTCGCCCGAAACACCGCGGTGGAACTCTTCCAGCGTGGAAGCGGCGGCGACTCGGCACGCGTCAGCGCGATGGCTGGTGGCGAGTGGAACGCTGATCAGTGCATCGAGTGGCCAGCGGCGAAATTACAGAGCGCGGCGAGCGGCGATGGGACCACCGGATGGACCGTCGCCTTTCTGAAGGGGCGCGCGAAGTCGCTCGCGCTCGACACCGTCGAGTCGATGCCGCATGCGGACTCCGCGCGGCTCGCGGCCGACATCACGCGTCTCGTCTCGACGGCTCCGAACGATACGGCGCGTACTTTCCGCGGCATTCCCTTCTCCGTTCGCACTGCGTATCGATTTACGCCTGTTGCCGGGATCGAGGGTGTCGTCGCCGATGTCGTGCGCACGCTCAATCAGGAAGCCAATCCGCTCGAAGAGCATACGCTCGTCGTCGGCGAGCGTCCGGCAGGCTCGAATGCGCCGTATCGACTCGCGTACAACGAGGTGACAGCGGGCTCCGATGAATCGCTCGAGAGCTCGGACGTACTCGCGGCCGTGTCGATCGGCGCGCCTGCGCACATTTACCTCGTGCTCGCGCGCGAGGGGTACGAGTCGAACGCGTATGCGATGCTCGAGCGGCAGGCCGACGGACGGTGGCGGCTGCGCTGGACCAGTGCGCACACGGGATGCTGAGCGACTAGCTGTGATTACCGGATAGGTTGTTTCGCGGTTGGGGGTGTTCGCTCGGTCGTAGCGGCAACAAGCTGGGGTTGTCTAGGCCACCATCTAGCAACTGCCAGAGGACCGAGTGAACAGTCACAAGAATGCACGGCTGGGCTTCGCGGGGCGAGTGTCTCGTGGAGCGAGTGACCCGTGACGGCTGGGAGACGTGCGAGGCGGCGGCCGCCTTCGCGGTGAGTGTGCAGACGGTGCGCAAATGGCTGCGGCGCTATCGCCGTGCCGGCGTAAGCGGCCTGGGCGACCGGACCTCCCGGACCCAGTGCTCGCCTCGCCAGTCGCCGCCGCGCGTGGAGCGGCAGATCGCCCGCTTGCGTCAGCAGCGCAAGAGCGGCCCGCAGATCGCTGACGCGCTCACGCTTCCGCTCTCCACCGTTGGCGATGTACTTCGGCGTCTGGGTCTCGGCCGGCTTCCGTCGCTTGAGGTACGGCCGCCGATCGTACGCTACGAGCGCGAGCGCCCGGGCGAGCTGCTGCACATCGATGCGAAGAAACTCGGGCGGATTGTCGGCGGCGTCGGCCATCGCATCACCGGCGACCGCACGCGGCGCGGCCCGACGCGCGGTGGCGGCTGGGAGTGTCTGCACATTGCGATCGACGACGCGTCGCGCGTCGCCTATGCCGAGCTCCTGCCCGACGAATCGGCCGCGAGCGCGGTGCGGTTTCTCCAGCACGCGGTCGCCTGGCTCGCGACGCTCGGCGTGCAGGTCGAAGCGGTGATGACCGACAACGCCTTCTGCTATGTACGGCGGCAGTATGCCGAGGCGATGACCACGCTCGGCCTGCGCCATCTCCGCACGCGCCCCTATACACCGCGCACCAACGGCAAGGCGGAGCGCTTCATCCAGACCGCGCTCCGCGAATAAGCCTATGTCAAACCGTATCGGCGGTAGCGACAACTAGCGCGCTACGCGCGCACGAGTCGAACGACGAGCACTTCTGCCGGACAGCTGATGCGCAGCGGGAGCACGACGCCGACACCCGTCGTGACGTAGAGTGGCACGGGCGATCGCGTTATCCATCCGCTCGCGGAAGACGCATCGCACACGGTGCAGTGACGAGAGGGTGCGCCGATGAACGGAAGGACGATCTGTCCTCCGTGCGTGTGTCCCGCGAGCACGAGATCCGCGCGCGCGGACGGTGTGAGCTCGAGCGCTCCATCGGGATTGTGAGAGAGAATGACGCGCGGGATGTCGCTCGCGAGCGCGCTGCATCCGCCATCGGGATCGAGGCGTCCGTGCGTCCAGTCGTCGACGCCGCCGATGCCGAGCTTTGCATCTCCTCTCTCGACGACGATGCAGTCGTTCACGAGCACGCGCGCGCCGGTCGACTCGAGCCACGCCACGACCTTCGCGGGATCGTAGTCGTAGTCGTGATTGCCGAGGATGGCGATCACTCCGTCGCGCGCGCGCAGCTGCTGGAGCGCCGCGGTCATTCGCGGAAGCGCCCACTCGTACAGCCGATGCGAGAGCGCGCGCAGCTTCGTGTGCGAGAGTGCGTAGTCGCCGAGTATGACGGTGAGGTCGGGCGACGCATCGTTGGCGAGATGCACTGCGTGTGCGATGAGGCGCGAGGGTGCAATCGTGCCACCGTAGTGGAGATCGCTCAACACCGCGATCGTGTACCCCTCGAGCGCTGTCGCCAGGTCGGCGACGGGCGCCTCGATGCGCGTGACGCGGAGCGCGATCGGTGTCACGAGCACGATGTACACGAGGGCGGCGAGGAGCACGAGCGCGGCGGCCGGGAGCGCGACGGCGATCATCACGTCGAGCTCAGGGAATGCGCGGAAGCGGCGCGCTCACAGCCCGGTGGGAACGTCGATGAAGACGGTGGGAAGATCGAAGGTGCGAGCGACGTGCTCGAGGAGCGCGCGCACGCCGAACGTTTCCGTCGCATAGTGTCCGGCGTAGATGACGACGATGCCCATCTCGTCGGCATCGACGGCGGTCCAGTGCGGGCCTTCGCCGACGATCAGCGTGTCGATGTTCATCTCGACCGCTTCGCGCAGCGTGTCGGCCGATGCCCCCGCGCCGGTGCAGACGGCCCAGCGCTTGGTCGTACGTCCAGCCTCGGATGGAGAGCAGCGTGCGCTCCCTCCCCAACGCTGGGCCATCGCTCCCGCGCGCGCGAGCAGCTCGCTCGTGGGGATGTCGTCGTCGCCGCGGACGCCGCAGTCGATCGACTCATAGCGCGCGAAGCCCGCCGAGGGGGTGAGGCCGAGCTCACGGGCGAGGAGTACGCTGTTGCCGATCACCGGGTGCGCGTCGAGCGGGAGGTGGGAGGAGTAGAGCCCCATGCTCGATGTGAACAGCGAGTGGATGCGGCGGTAGTACGGGCCGCGGAGGGGCTGGAGCCCGCCCCAGAAGAGCCCGTGGTGCACGATGAGGAGGTTGGCGCCGGCGTCGCAAGCTAGGCGAATCGTGCGCTCGCGCAGGTCGACTGCTCCTGCCACCTTCACTATCTCGGCCTCGGTCTCCACCTGGATGCCATTGATCGCCTGCGGATAATCGGGGGTGCGGGCGGTATCGAGAAGCGAGTCGAGCTCGTTGGCGATTCGTGCGAGGGTCGTCAAATGGGGGAGCCCGGAACTAAATTCTGGCGTGTGGATAACTGTGGAGAACGTGCGTGGCGCGATGTGAATATTGACGCTAACGTAATATACATCAACATCTTACCGAGATGTGCAGAAACTGGCCGGGTGGCGGGATGCCATGCAGCCCGAAGTCGTGATCGGCGTTCGGTGAGGCAGGCTTGTTATCGAAGCACTGCGACGGGCGACGGGTGGATTTGTTCGTCGGCGCCGGGTTCCTTCGCGTCAGCGATGCGGACGCTGCCGTTGATGCGACCGCCTTCGATCACGGCGAGGGCGCGGGTGTTGATGTCGCCGATGATTACTGAGGTGCCCTGCACTTCCACGCGATCCGACGCGTTGATCGTGCCTTGCACGCGTCCGCCGATGACTGCTTCGCGAGTGTTGATGTCGCCGAGTACTTCGCCTTGGCGGCCGACGAGAACTTGTCGCGCGGCGCGGATGCCGCCTTCGACGCGCCCTTCGATCTTGACGACGCCGTCGGTGTCGATGTCGCCCTGGATCTTGGTGCCGGCGGCGATGATCGAGAGCGCGTTGCTGTTAGCGGGAAGATTCTTGTTGTCGTCCATGCCCTTGGAGTCCTTATTGAAGATCGCCATGACCCGGTCCCTTTTTGATGACTGATGAGGCGTCGATCGCGACGCCATGACGTCGCATCTCGAAGTGCAGATGCGGCTCGAGAGTGCCTGGAGTGTTACCGGAGAGTGCGATCACGGTGCCGGCCGCAACGCGCTGGCCTTTGGAGACACGCACTTCGTTCGCGCCGGCGTAGACGGTTTCGTACCCGGAGCGGTGAGAAATTCGAATCACCTTTCCGAGCGTCGAATCGTCCGCGACTTCGACGACTGAGCCGGCGCCTGCGGCACGAATTTCGGTGCCTGATGGAACGGCGATCTCGAGCGCTTTGGTGTCGGAGGCGAGGAGCGTTCCCGCCATCGGAAGGGGCCATTCGTCGGGGCGTACGACGACCGTGTCGACGGGCGCGGTGGTCCCGGGCGCGGCGAGGGTGGCGGGAGTGGAGGGGGTGGTCGCGGTGATGGGAGCAGCCGCCGCGATTCTGGCTTTTGATGAATCGCCGAGTGGAGTCATCGAGGAGCTGCCCATCATGTGCTGCACTTGTTGAAAGCGGGACGCGAGCTCGTTCAATGAATGCTGCAGCGTGTCGACGCGGGCGACGTCGAGCTGGAGGCGCGCGACCTTGCGAGTGAGGAGTGGGACGCGTGCGGCTTGCGCGGCGAGAAAGAACCAGCTGATGGCGCCGAAGATGATGAGGGAGCCGAGGACGATGGCGCCGGTGCGAAAGAGTCTGACTTGGCGCTGCGTGAAGATGATCGTGCGATTCGCGAGTCCGCTTTCGCGCTGCACGTGAATGATCATCGCGCCTGCGTGGGGCGTGTAGATGTTTCCGTATCCGCGTTCGCCGGTTTTTTCTTTTTCCTCAGCCATCAGATCCGCTCACGAGATGCAAGCACGAGGTCGAGCACGCGCTCGAGGTCATCACTCGAATAAAAGGCAATTTCGATTGTGCCTCGCTCGTGCTCGCCGACGGAGATGGTCACGTCGGTTTGGAGATGACGCCGAAGCTCGTCCTGTAGACGCTTGAGCTCCGCATTGAGTCCCGAAGCTCTTTGCGAGCGCTTTTGCTTGGAGCTGCGTGCTGGCGATGGTGGAGTAGTTGCGCGAGCGCGCTGCTCGACATCGCGGACGGTGAGACCCTTCGCGAGAATCTCGCGAGCGAGCTCGAGCATAGCGCGCTCGTTGGGGATCGCGAGGAGGGCGCGGGCGTGACCGACGGTGAGCTCTCCGTCGCGCACCATCGTGCGTATTGTTGGCGGTAAATTTAAGAGCCGCAACATGTTAGCTACTGTTGACCGGTCCTTCCCCACGATCTCGGCGACCTCCTGGTGGGTGAGGGAGAAGTCCGCGACGAGGCGCTGGTAGCCTTCCCCTTCCTCGATCGGATTGAGATCGGCGCGCTGGAGGTTCTCGACGAGTGCCATAGTGAGGAGCGCACGGTCATCGATTTCCTTTAGCACCGCTGGAATGCGGGTCCAGCCGATTCTGGTGGCTGCGCGAAGTCGTCGCTCGCCAGCGATGAGCTCGTAACCGATGCCGGTTGGGGATTTTCGCACCGTCACCGCCTGCAGCAAACCGTTCGTTCGGAGGCTCGTCTCCAGCTCGGCTAGCTCCTCCGGGCGGAAATCCTTTCGCGGCTGAAAGGGATTGGGCCGAATCTCAGCGATCGAGAGCGAGAGGAGTGCGTCGCCAGGCTCCGGCACGCGCGCGATCGCCGTCGCCGCCGCTGGGCGAGCGGCGAGGAGGGCATCAAGCCCCCGACCCAAGCGCCTCGGCTTTTCAGTGGACATGAGCTGGCGTTGGCGGTGAGGGTGGGATGAGTTCACTCGAGTGCGTGATCACTGCGTGACGCGATGCTCGGATCGAGGAATCGATGCAGTTATGCCTTCCGCGGAGTGATCCGTTACAACGCCGGCGTCTCGCTGCACCATCTCTCTCGCTACACTGAGATAGGCCTGGGCTCCAACCGAAGCAATGTCGTAGAGCACAATTGGTTTCCCAAAGCTCGGGGCCTCCGCTAGGCGCACGTTGCGTGGAATGATCGTCTCGAAGACTTTCGAGCCGAAGTATTCGCGGGCGTCGGTGACGACTTGGCGGGAGAGGTTGAGGCGGGCGTCGTACATGGTGAGGAGCACGCCATCGATCGCCAGATCCGGGTTTACGCTCTGCTGGATGCGGTTCACCGTGTTCAGGAGCTGCGAAAGCCCCTCAAGAGCGTAGTACTCGCATTGCACCGGGATAAGGACCGCATCCGCGCCTGCGAGCATGTTGATCGTGAGAAGGCCCAGGGATGGCGGGCAGTCGATGAGGATGTAGTCGTAGCGATCGCGGATTGGAGCAAGCGCTTCGCGCATCGCGAGCTCACGATTCGGACGGTCGATCAGCTCGACTTCGGCGCCGGCGAGGTCCGGCGTAGTGGGCGCGACGTCCAGATGCGCGAACTGGATTGCGCGGAGGATGACGTCGTCGAGGGAGCGTTGGCCAATGAGGGCGTCGTAGACCGTGCTCGCGAGCGCTTCGCCTCCCAAGCCGATGCCGCTGGTCGCGTTACCCTGCGGATCCCCGTCGATGAGCAGGGTACGCTGCTCGGCGACCGCCAGACTCGCAGCCAGATTCACCGCGGTGGTGGTTTTGCCAACCCCACCCTTTTGGTTCGCTATAGCAATGACTCTCGCCACGCACGCTCGGGGTCCATGTGAAGCGAGCAATATAGACCCTTCCGGGTGGCAGGGCTATTGTGTTTCACGTGGAACGGCAAAACGCTGGGATTAGTAACGGTCTAATTGTGGATAATTTCTGTCATCCTCGGCAGGAGCCGCATCCTCCGCTATGGTGCGGTTTCTACCGCAAAAATCGCGCTATTTAGCGACAGTATTAAGACACCATCGCGCCGAAACTCCGACATTCAATGTCGCCTCACCCACGCTCACCGGCGTTGATTTCGCCGCCGACGCGCTCATTCGATACATCGGCTGCGGACCCGCGTCGCTTGATCCTCCTGTCGTCAACTCCATCAGCTCACCCAGTGAACCGCCCGCCGCCTGCGCCAGCACCGTCGCATCCGCCAACGCCTGCTTGTACGCATCCGCCAACGCCACCCGCCTCAGCGAGTCAGGCGACGACGAGTGAAAGTCCAACGAGCTGATGTCGTTCGCCCCCTTCGCTATCGCCGCATCGATCAATGCCCCCACCTGCTCGACCTTCTTTACCTCCACCCGCACCGTGTTCGTCGCCACATACCCCGTGATCCTCGGCCCCTTGTCACCCGCCTGCGGATTGTAGACCTGCTCGGCGTTCAGACTGTAGTTCACCGTCGAGATCTGCTCCGCCGCGATCCCCTGCGCCCTGATCGCGTCGATCACCGCCCGCTGCTTCACCGCGTTGTCCGCGCTCGCCCTCGCCGCCGTCAACGCACGCGTCTGCACGCCCATCGAAATCGTCGCACGGTCGGGAATGTATCGCGCCTCTCCCGTCGCACTCGTGCTGATCACCGACGGCGGCCGCATCGCTCCCGGTCCAGCCATGGCCCCCGCCGGATGCTGCGCCGCGAGCGAGACTGCGAACACGGTGCAGGCGATCAATGAGCGATACATAAAATCCTCCGGTAATGTGCGTGCTCGACCCGGCGCGACGTCACGCCGGATCACGAAACGGAATTAGTGTGACGTTGGTACGAATTGATGAAGCGCACCGCACACGTAACATACACCCGAAAAAGCGCGCTGCCGCCCGATCACTCCCCACAGTCACTCAGCGCCCGGCTTTCGCTGGGCCTCGGCGACGAGGGAAAGTCGGACCGCGGAACAGCCCCGCGAGAATGGTCCGCCACTCCGGCATTCGTGTCCGCCAATACGTGCCGAGGAGGAAATCCGCGTCGTCCGGATTGAAGCGCGAATAGCCGGACCACGAATAGATGGTGAGCTCCCCGATCCAGATGCGATCACCACAGTCATAGAAATCGACCCGCACGTGATCCAGTCCGTCGCCAAGCCGCTCCGCGATCGAGATCATGTCTTGGAGTCGACTCGGCCTCGGGAACACACGATCGACGATCCGCTTGAAGTGCCAGTCGAGCAGCCTCCAGTCCGGCGTATGGAAGGCGCCGTTGCGAATCTTGCCATCCTCCACGAATACCGTGTTGATGACGGCGACCTTTCCGTCGAAGACGAACAGTCGAATCTCATTCGGCCTGTCGCCATCCGCCGTCGTGATCGTCTCCTCGATCATCAGGCGCGGCGGCACCGGCCCGTATCCGGGCTCGTCGTACGCATCGCCATGATTGATCGCGAGCCACTGCTCCGTCCGTGCTCGAATCGCGGCCTCGTCCAAAATCTCATCGCAGCCAATCATGATGACCTGGCCGCTCGCGTGCGTGCTCTTGAGAAAGAGCGGACGCGCGACACGGTCGAAGGGGATCTCCGCCGGCCGGCCCGACCACAGCAGCGGCACGAGATGCTCGCGGCCAACCCGCTCCGCGATGTACTCCCTCACGGCGATCTTGTCGCACAGGATCGGGAATAGCGGATTCAAGTCGAAGATCTTCCGCCACTGCATCTTCTCCGTGAAGCGACGCGGCCTGAGAAGGCGCGGCGCTCGGCCGTGCACCCGCGCGTACGCGCGACGCACGCGAAGCGCGCGTGCGATCAACGAGTGATACAAGTCGTCCCCCGGTGAGTCACAATCTCAACCCCTGTCGACGACCAAACGCACCATTCGAGCGGGAATTAGTATCGTAACGATACCAATTCGTCGACGTCGAACAGCAATAAAGAAGTACGGGAAACCCCGTTTACCGCACGACATCTGCCGACGCGAGGCGGCGCCGCTCGATCTCAAGCACGAGATTCTGAAGGTCGTTCGGGCTGACGCCGGGAACCCGCGATGCCTGCGCCAGAGTCCGCGGGCGCAGTGCCCCGAGCTTCTGCCGCGCCTCGGTCGACAGCGATCGCAGCTCGTCGTAGGGCAGCGCCGACGGCAGCGGGAAATCTCCCATTCGCTTCATCTTCTCCGCCTGGACGCGCTCACGCGCGAAGTATCCGGCGTACTTGAGCTCGAGCTCCGCAGTGATCAGCGCGTCGCGGTCGATGTCTTCGCCGACGCCAGTTGCAACGAAGAGCGACGCCAGCGACACATTCTGCCGCTTCGCGATTTCGGCCACGCGCATCGCGTGCGGCAGCTGCGCGCTCCCGGCTTCCTCCAGCAGCACGCGCACCTGCTCCGGACGCACGCTCGTCGACTCCGCGAGCGTGCTCGCCTCCGCCTCCATCGCGAATCGACGCTCGACGATGCGCTGCTCCCGCTCGCTCAGCATCCCGAGCTCGATCGCCAGCGGCGCGAGTCGCCGCAGCGCATTGTCCTGGCGCACGGTGAGTCGAAACTCCGAACGCGACGTGAACAGCCGATAGGGCTCATCGACGCCGCGCGTCACCAGGTCATCGACGAGCACGCCGATGTACGAGCGTTCGCGCCCAAAGATCGCTGGCGCATCGCCGCGCACAGCCAGCGCCGCATTGATTCCCGCGATTACGCCCTGGCCCGCCGCCTCTTCGTAGCCCGTGGTCCCGTTGATCTGTCCAGCGAAGTACAAGCCGTCGAGCGCCTTCACCTGCAGCGATGCATCGAGCTGCGTTGGAGGAAAATAGTCGTACTCGATCGCGTATCCCGCGCGCGTCATGCGCACGTTCCCCAGGCCGGGCACTGAGTGCAGCATCTCGAGCTGCACATCCGCCGGCAGCGACGTCGAAAGCCCATTCACATAGAGCTCCGCCGTATCATGCCCCTCCGGCTCCAAAAAGAGCTGGTGCCGCTCGACGTTCGGGAAGCGCACGATCTTGTCCTCGACGCTCGGACAGTACCGCGGCCCACGCGAGCCGATCGCCCCGCCGTACATCGCCGACTTGTTGATGTTCTCGCTGACGATCCGCTTCGTCTCTTCGCCCGCGAAGGTGATCCAGCACGGCAGCTGCGCCGGATGCCGAGTCGTACTGCCGTCGGTGCGTGGCGAATCCCAGAAGTGCGACCACGAGTAGTCGAACTGCTCGATCTCGCTGTCCTGCCGCTCGAGCTTCGAGTAGTCCACCGAGCGTCCATCGATCCTCGGCGGCGTCCCCGTCTTGAAGCGCGCCGAGATGAGGCCGATGGTGTCGAGTTGCTCTGCAAGCTGGATCGCTGGCGGATCACCCGCGCGTCCACCTGCTATCCGTGTGTCCGTTCCTATGTGCAGTCGGCCGCGCAGGAAGGTGCCGGCCGTAATCACCACCGCGCGGGCGCCGAAGCGTCGGCCCTCGAGCGTCTCGATGCCGATGACGCGGCCGCCGCTCTCGCCGATGAGCAGACGGGCCACGGTACCCTGAATGGTGTGCAGCATTTGTTGCTGCTCGATCAGCGTTCGCACGGCCCGGCGGTACATGCCGCGATCACACTGCGCGCGCGGCGCCCACACCGCGGGCCCCTTGCCACGATTCAGCATCCGGAACTGCAGCGTAGCGAGATCGGTCGCGCGGGACATGACTCCGCCGAGCGCGTCCACCTCGCGCGCGACGGTGCCCTTCGCGACGCCACCGATCGCCGGATTGCACGACAGCTGGCCGATCGTTTCGAGCGCGCTCGTGATCAGGCCGACGCGTGCGCCGAGTCGCGCGGCGGCAACCGCGGCTTCGGTACCGGCGTGGCCGGCGCCGACGACAAT
Organism: Gemmatimonadaceae bacterium; assembly: GCA_013697785.1. Taxonomy (GTDB): domain Bacteria; phylum Gemmatimonadota; class Gemmatimonadetes; order Gemmatimonadales; family Gemmatimonadaceae; genus FEN-1250. The sequence goes on along the minus strand of JACCWE010000001.1, from coordinate 11,184 downwards.
GACGTCGAGCTCGAGCTCGTTGGGCTGCGAGGTCATCTGTCAAAGATACGATGAATGGACAAGAGCGGGACGTGTGCGCAGACTTGTCGAATGCCACTCGAAATACATCCCGACGCTCCCACGATGCTGATCCGCAAAGTGGCCTTCGAGCGAGTTGGGCTCGTGCGCGCCAGCTTCGACGCGAAGTACAACCTCACCCCCGACGAGTTCCGCGTGGAAGGGGAGATGATAGTCATCGGTCCGCTCTACCACGAGGAGGCCCTGGGCGCGCTCACTGGGGAGCTCGAGTCGCTGGGACTCATCTACTTCGAGGATTTTGCGGAGCTGAGCGGGAACTGGCCGTCGTGGCTCACGATCTTCGCGCGAGGAAGCTGAGGGTCAGCGCTTCGGCGCGCGCGTGATCTCTCGCTTGGGACGCACGGTGGTGGGATCGCTGAGATGTCCGTGTTTCAAAAGGCCGCGCCACCCGCACGCGTAGCACCAGCTCGTGCGGAACCAGGGCATAAGCAGATTCCAGCCTCGGGATTTCACACGCAGGGTGGGAGTGTCGCACTCCGGGCAGCGGTCGGTGTCGGGGAGCACCGCATGAAAAAACATCGTCGCGAAGACGATTCGCGCGATGAAGATCGCGCTGAAGATGACCAGGAAGAGCAGCCCTTCCGACATGACTCACCTCACGACACTACGACACGACACTGCGACAGGATACTGCGACACTTCTCTCAGCTCAGCTTTTCCAGCTCTCGCTCGATATTGCTCCAAAGCTCGACATACGCAATACCATCTTCGATGCGCTCGATCACGACCTCTACGCCCTCGGCGATCGTCGCCCCCTCGAGCCCCATCGCGGGAACAGTGCGGCGCGCGCCATCGTGCTCGAAGAAGATCTCTCCTGCATGACCTGCGGAGATCGCCTGCGACACGCGCGCTGGATGCCCTTGCAACGCAAACCGGGGATCCTCGACATGCAGTGCCGCGCTCGGCACCGCCCAGCCGGCGATCAGCGCGACCACTCCCGAGGCAGCCGCGAGTGCCGACGCGCCCGCTATGGCCAGTATCGCGGGCATTCCGAGCGTCGAGTACTTAGCGAGCGGATAGCCGACGATGCCGAACAGGGCAGCGGCCGCGCCCGCTGTCGGCAGATTAAGATATTTGACCCACGCGCCGTGCCGCGCCTTGCGATCGATGCCGCCAAGCATGGCGATGACGCCAACCACGAGCCCGGTGAGAAGAAAGACCGCGAAGAACAGAGGCATGGATGCGGACTGATTGAAGAGAGCGCGGTGCTTCGAAAATGAATCCGCCCGTTCACTTCGGGCGTACCCACGAGTACAGTTTCATCATTGAACGAACATTTTGTCATCGAGGCGGGGCATGCCTCACGTTTACACTTTTGCTTAGAGGTTTACGATGTACAGAAACTATCGCATTATCTTCTCGCTCGCCGCGATGCTCGTGCTCGCCGGCTCTTTGACCGCTTCAGCCGCAACAGCTCCGAGCGCGCGGGCCGCCGACAGCGCGACTGGCTGCCTTCAGAAGGGCGACAAGCCGGATTCCTTCAAGCTGGTCTCGAAGGACGGCAAATCCTGGGACGTGTGGAGCAAGAAGGTGTCGCTGGCGGGGCACGTCGGCCACACCGTGACGCTCACGGGCGACGTGACGAAGGGTGGTATGGCAGGGATGAAGGACACGAGTATGTCCGGCATGAAGATGGGCGATTCGAGCAAGATGTCCGGCATGAAGATGTCCAGCGGCTCGATGAACGTCACCGCGATGTCGATGGTGAGCGCGACCTGCAGCTGATTTGCGAGCTCAAAAATTCCGCGACGCGCCATTCTGCGTAATAGAACGGGCGCCACGGAATCGTACCGGAGACAAAGCCGACGTGGCCTCCGCGCTCGACGAATTCGAGATGCAGCGACGGATTCCCGTTCGCGATCTCGCGCACCTCGTCGAGCACCACGTTCGGCAGAAACGGATCGTCGCGCGCGCTGAGCAGGAGCGTCGGCACGCGCACACGCGCGAGGTAGTGGAGAGAGCTCGAGCGCGTGTAATAGTCGTCAGCGTCGCGAAAGCCGTGCACGGGCGCAGTGACGAGATCGTCGAATTCGTAGAGGGTGCGCGCGCGCAGCACCACCTCGGGACTGATCGAGCGCGGGTAGTGCGCGCTCTTGCCGATAGCCTTCCTTCGCAGCGAGCGGAGAAAGTGCGCCTGGTAGAAGCGCGAAAAGCCACGATCGAGATAGCGTGAACCGCGCGCGAGATCGAATGGAACCGACACCGCCGCCGCTCCCTGCAGCTGCTCGGGTGCGCTCGCACCCTGCTCGCCGAGCCACTTGAGGAGAACGTTTCCGCCGAGCGAGACGCCGGCCACGATGAGTGGCCGCGTCGGATCTTCGGACACCAGACGGCGCACTACCGCGTCCACATCCGTGGTCTCGCCGGAGTGATAGAAGCGGAGCGCGCGATTCGGCTCATCACCGCAGGAGCGAAAGATCAGGAGGTCGGCGGCCCATCCGCGCCGCTCTGCCTCGTGCAGCAGCCCACCGGCGTAGTGGGAGCGCGCCGTTCCTTCGAGACCATGCAGGATCAGGAGCCGCGGAGCGCCAGCTGGCGCATCGAGGCGATGGAGATCGAGGAAGTCGTCGTCTTCCGTCGTCCAGCGCTCGGTGCGTGTCCGGACGGGCACGCGTGGGCGCATGAACTTTCCCCAGAGCGTGCGAAGGTGCGCGCCGGGAATCCACCATGCGGGCCGGTAAACGCGAGCAGACATCACCCAAACTACAAACCGATCGTTCGCAACGCTTGGGAATGAGGCGTCGAGAGCGTTTATTTCGGCATGGACGTTCAGATTTTCGGAGTGAAAAAGAATCCGGAGACGCGCAAGGCGCTGCGCTTTTTCGCCGAGCGGCGTGTGAAGACGCATTTCGTCGACCTCGCGGAGAAGGCCGCATCGCTTGGCGAGCTGCGCCGGTTCGCGCAGAAATTCGGCGTGTCGGCGCTGGTTGATTCCGGGTCGAAGCGCTTTCTCGATCGCGGGCTCGGGAATGCACGCATGTCGGACGACCGGTGGCTCGAGCTGCTCGCGGAGGAGCCGCTGATGCTCAGGATGCCACTCGTGCGGCAACAGAACAAGCTGAGCGTCGGGCTCGCGGAAACGGAGTGGAGCGGCTGGGTGAGCACCGCATGACGCAGCTCTCACTGTCCAACGTGTCGGTCGAATTCGGCGCGACGAAGCTGTTCTCCGACATCACGTTCACGATCGCGGCGCGTGAGCGCTGGGGGATCATCGGGCGGAACGGCACCGGGAAGACGACGCTCTTCAAGCTGATCACCGGCGACATGCAGCCGACCAGGGGCGTGATCGCGCGGCAGCCCGGGCTGCGCGTCGCGCTCCTCGAGCAGCATCGCGACTTCGGCGATGCGAAGACCGTGTGGGAAGCCGCCGCGGGGCAGTTCGCTGAGCTGCTCGCGCTCGAGCAGTCGCTGGCGGATCAGGCGACGAGGATGGGCGAGCTCGGCGAATCGGTGAGTGAGCAGGTGCTCGAGCGATACTCGCACGACCTCGAACGCTTTGAGCGCGAGGGCGGCTACACGATCGCGCCGCGCGTCGACGCCGTGCTGCACGGGCTCGGCTTCGATCCCGTTGATGCGCGCACGCGATCGCTGGAAAGGCTGAGCGGTGGCGAGCGCGGGCGCGTGGGGCTCGCGCGGCAGCTGGTCGCGCCGGCGGATGTGCTGTTGCTGGATGAGCCGACGAACCATCTCGATCTCGAGACCACGCGATGGCTCGAGGAATATCTGAAGGGAACGGACGAGACCGTGGTGCTGATCAGCCACGATCGCGCGTTTCTCGAGAATGTGTGCGACCACATTCTGCACGTAGAGGCGCACAGCGGAACCGCGTACATCGGCGGCTACTCGGCGTTCGTCGAGCAGCGCGCACACCGGCAGCTCGAGCAACAGCGCGCGTTCGTGCAGCAGAAGAAAACGATCGACAAGCAGGAGGACTACATCCGGCGTCACCTCGCCGGCCAGAACAGCAAGCAGGCGAAAGGGCGACGCAAAATTCTCTCTCGCCTGCCGCGGCTCACGCCCCCGCCTGGAGAGGAAGACTCGATGGCGCTGCGCCTCGACATCGGCGAGCGTGGGGGAGATCAGGTTGCGGTGGCGGAGAAGCTCAAGCTCGCGGTTGGTGATCGCGTGCTCATCGAGAACTTCAACGCGATCGTGCAACGCGGCGACGTCATCGGGTTCATCGGGCCGAATGGCGCCGGAAAGTCGACGCTGCTGCGCGCGCTGGTGGGCGATCGCGCGACCGAGGGCGGCGAGATCAGGCTCGGCGGGTCGATCACGCCGGCGTACTACCGGCAGGATCTCACGCAGGTGCCGGCGAATCAGTCGCTCTACGATGTGATCAACGACCTGCGGCCGATGTGGGGGCGCGGGGCGATCCAGGGGCATCTCGGACGCTTCGGCTTCAGCGGGGATGCGGTGCAACGATCGGCGGCGACGCTCTCGGGCGGCGAGCGGGCTCGTGTGGCGCTGGCGATGATCATGCTGTCGCGCGCGAATCTCCTGCTGCTCGACGAGCCGACGAACCATCTCGACGTCGAGTCGATCGAGGCGCTCGAAGATGCCGTCGAGCGCTACGAGGGGACCGTGTTTCTCGTGAGCCACGATCGCGCGCTGCTTCGCGCACTCGCGAACCGCGTGTGGATTCTGCACGATCGCCACGTCACCGACTTCGACGGCAGCTTTGCGGAGTGGGAGACGGTGAGCGCGGAGCGCGAACACGCGGCGAGCGTTGCGGCGCAGGAGGAGCAGGAGTCGCGGCGCGTGCGCGAGAAGCAGAAGACACGCGCGGGAGCGAAGGACGGGAAAAAGGAGACGGCGCCGCGCAAGCGCTCGCGCGAGGAGATCGCGACCGCGGAGCAGGAGGTGGCGAAGCGCGAGGCCCGCGTCGCGGAGCTCACGACGATGCTCGCGGATCCGGAGCTCTACAACAGCGGGAGCGGCGGGAAGAAGGCCGCGTCGCTCGGCGCGGAGCTCGAGCGCGAAAAGGAAAAGCTCGAGCGCGCGTTTGCGGCGTGGGAGCGCGCGATCGCGAGCGAGTAGCGGCTAGAAGTCGCCGATGAAAGAGATCTCGGGCTCGAGGCGATGCCCGAACTTCTCCTCGACTCGCGACTGCGCCGTCGAGATCAGCTCGCGAACCTCGCGCGCGCTCGCCCGCCCGAGATTCACCATGATGTTCGCATGAATGTGCGAGATCTGCGCGTCACCAATGCGGAATCCCTTCATCCCGAGCTGATCGATCAGCCGGCCGGCGCCGACGCCTTCGATCTTCTTGAAGATCGAGCCCGCGCTCGGATTGATCTCGAGCCACGGATGGCGCGCGCCGCGCCAGCTCAGATTCTCCTGCATCACGCGATACATCACGTTCGGATCGCCCTTCGTCAGCGCGAAGGTGGCCGCGAGAGCGATGTCGTCGCGATGATGGAAGATCGTGTCATCGTAGCCGAAGCCGACGTAGCTCGCGTCGACGGTTTTTCGAACTCCTTCCGCGCTCAGGATCTCGCAGGACTCGAAGACCTCGGAGATGAACACGGTCCGCTCGCGCTCGGGGGCAGGCGAGAGGAAATGAAGATTCTGCCAGATCGCGCCGCCCACGGTGCTCGGAATGCCGACGAAGTGCTCGAGTCCCGACCAACCGCGGTGCGCGCTCTCGGTGATCAGGTCACGCATCACCGCGCCGCTCTCGACCCACAGCTCTCCGTCGGCGGACCATCGCTGGTGGTGCGCGACATTCCGGATCACGAGCCCACGGAAGCCGAGGTCGCCGATGAGGATGTTGGCGCCGAGACCGAGCACGAAATACGGCACCTCGAGAGCGCGCGCGGCGAGCACGGCGAGTGCAAGCTCGTCCGCCGATGAGGGCTCGCAGAAGAGATCCGCAGGCCCGCCAATTCGAAACGTCGTGTACGGCGCGAGCGGAACGTCGCGCCTTGGCTTCAGCGACTGAAGCTCGTCGGCGAGCAATGTAAGAGCGAACGTCACCGTCTAGCGCCGCTTCTTCGACTTGGGATCGGTTGGCGTCTCCGCTTCCCGGCGCGGCATCGCCGGCGTTGCCCGCTTGGCGAGCACGCGCTGCACGTCGGAGAGCGATCCGCCCGCGGCGCGAAGCGCGACCAGCGCATGGTAGAGCAGGTCGGCCACCTCTTCGGTCGCGCGCGGCAGGTCGCCATCGGCGCACGCGGCGATGAGCTCCGCCGCCTCCTCGCCGAGCTTCTTGAGGCGAAGATTGCGATCCTCGAGCAGCTGCACCGTGTAGCTCTCCTCGGTGTCGCGGCTTCCCTTCGACTTCGGCGGGTGCGGCGCGTGCTTATTGTCCACCTCCGCGCCCACCGCGCGCCCCGCGATCGTCGCGTCGAGCGCAAAGAGCGCATCGCCCATCGATTCGGCGCCTACGAAGCAGGAGACCGCGCCCGTGTGACACGCGGGACCATGGGGGACCACGCGCGCGAGCAGCACGTCGCCATCACAGTCGGCGGCGAGCGAGACGACCTTCTGCGTATTGCCGCTGGTCGCACCCTTGTGCCAGGGGCCGCGCGTGCGCGAGAAGTAGTGCATCTCGCCGGACACCAGCGTGCGCTCGACGGCTTCCCGGTCGGCATGCGCGACCATGAGAACCATCCCGCTCCCCGCGTCCTGCGTCACGACGGTGATGAGGCCGCCGTTCTTTTCGTAATCGAGTTCGGACAGATCAAGCATGTACTTCCCTCGTGGTGCCGGTCTGGAGCAGCAAGCGCGCTTCGACGGCAACGCCCTGATTCGTCGCCACGCTACTGCCTCCGAATGCAGTGCGCGTCCCCTTCCAATCTGTAAATATCCCGCCGGCCTCTTCTATGATGGGCATGAGTGCGGCAGCGTCCCACGGAGACATGATCCCGTCGACCATGACCTCCGCCCTCCCTGTCGAGACTAGCAGGTAGCCGTAGCAGTCACCCCAACTTCTGCTCACGGCTGCCTTGGCGGCGAGCCTGTTCCACCCTTCCCGCTGACTCGAATCGTTCGCGAAGCGCTCATCGGTGGTCAGTACTGTAGCCTCGGCCAGAGTCGCACGCGAGGAGACCCGGCACGAGCTCCCATTCCACCAGCATCCCTCGCCCGCCGCCGCAACCAGCATCTCGCCGACGGCGGGGAAATATGCCGCACCGGCCAGGACCTCGTCGCCCTCACAGATGCCGACGAGCGTGCCCCAGAGCGGTACGCCACGTATGAACGATTTCGTACCATCGATTGGATCGAGCACCCACCTGCGGCGAGCCTCCGGACGGGTCGCACCCAACTCTTCCCCCAAAATCCCATCCGACGGAAAGCGCTTCTCGATCCACTCCCTGGCCAATCGCTCGGCAGTCCGATCCGCGATCGTCACTGGCGATCCATCCGCCTTCGCCTCGACCTCGAGCTGCTGCCGGAAGTAGCCGAGCGCGATGCCGCCGGCGAGACGCGCTACCTCCTCGACGGCCAAGAGCAGCGCGTTCGCGGATTCGCTCATGCCACGGCCCTCACGCGAAGGCCGGATGAACGCAACAGCTCCTTGATCGCGCGAACCGTCGTCGATCCGTCGTGCAGCATCCCGGCAACGAGCGCCGCATCCGCACCGCCGCTCTCGAGGACCTCGCGTACATCGTCGGCCGAGCCTGCGCCGCCGGACGCGACCACGGGAACATCCACGGCCGCGACCACCGCGCTCGTGAGCTCGAGATCATAGCCCGCACGCGAGCCATCGCGATCGATGCTCGTCAACAGAATTTCGCCCGCGCCGTGCGCAACGCACGCGCGCGCCCACTCCACTGCATCGAGCTCCGTTCGCGTGCGGCCGCCGCGGGTGTACACTCGCCATCCATCCCCATCGCGCTTCGCATCGATGCTCGCGACGACACACTGCGAGCCGAAGCGCGCCGCACTCTCCTCGAGCACCGTAGGCCGATCGACGGCCGCGCTGTTGAGGCTCACCTTGTCCGCGCCCGCGCGCAGCGCGAGCGACACGTCGTCCGCCGTGCGAATTCCTCCACCCAGCGTGAGCGGTATGAAGAGACGCTCGGCCGTTCTCCTCGCGACATCGAGAAGTGTCGAGCGCTCCTCGGCCGTGGCGGAGATGTCGAGAAAAACGATCTCGTCCGCACCCTCCTCCTCATAGCGCGACGCGAGCTCGACCGGGTCGCCGACATCGCGAAGGCGAATGAACTGCTCGCCCTTCACGACACGACCGCCCTGCACATCGAGACATACGACGACTCGCCGCGAGAGCATCAGGTGACCTCGATGCCGACAGCGCCCTTGGTGCTGAACACGCCGGTCGCACTATCGGCGACGAGCGCCTGTCGCAGCGACGCACCGAGCGCCTTGAACGCCGCCTCGACGATGTGATGCCGATCGCGCCCGCGCAGCACGCGCACGTGAACCGTCGCCATCGCGTTGTCGGCGAACGAGCGGAACCAGTGCTCGTACAGATCGCTGGGCAGGGGGCCGGCATAGTACGGCCGTCCGCCGAGATCGATCGCGACATGGACGAGCGCATCATCCATCGGAATAAAGCGATCGCCGTAGCGCGCGGCGCGCGGCGGAACGAGCGCCGCCATCGCGGCACCGAGTGCGATCGCAACATCCTCGATGAGATGATGACGCAGATCGCCGCGCGCCGTGATCTTCAGGTCGAGCGAACCGTAGCGCGCGAGCGTCACGAGCATGTGATCGAGAAACTGAATCGTCGTGTCGATCTCAGACACCCCAGTGCCCGGTACTACCTCGACGCGAATCTGCGTCTCGCGCGTGTTGCGGACGACGACGGTCATCGGCTCTGCTCCTGTGTCATGCCGCGAATTCCTCGGCGACCGCGCGCGCATCGAGCGCGCCGGTATAAAGTGCCATTCCGACCACGGCGGCGGCGATGCCACGGTCGGCGAGCTCGCGGAGATCGGCGACACTCGAGATGCCGCCGGATGCGATCACCGGATGTACCGAGAGCTCGGCCACATCCTCCATGAGAAAGAGATCGGTGCCCGCGAGCTGTCCCTCGCGATGCACGGCGGTGACGAGGACGCCGCCGAGCGGGATGTCGTTGAGCTTCTCGATCGCGTCGAGAATCGTGCGCGAGAGTGTGCGAGCCCAGCCGCGCGTGACGATCTGCCGCTCGCGCACATCGGCGGCCACGATCAGCTGTCCCGGGAACGACGATGCCGTGCCGGCAAGCCACTCGGGTTCCTCGAGCGCGCGCGTGCCCAGGACGATCCACGTCGCGCCTTCCTCCAGCAGCTTCTCGATCGTATCACCGCTCCGTACACCGCCGCCCACCTGGATATTCGCAGGCACCTCGCTCAGGATGTCGCGCGCGATGGCGGCGTTGTTGCCGCGGCCGGTGGCCGCGTCGAGATCGACGACGTGCAGGCGCGAGAAGCCCGCACGCACCCACCCGCGCGCGACCTCGAGCGGATTTTCGAGTCGTACCTGCTCGTTCGCGTACGAGCCGCCGACGAGCTGCACGCATGCGCCCTCGCGCAGATCCACGGCGGGAATGACGATCACCGCGCCGCCTCGCGCAGAAATGCGCGCACGAACTCGACGCCGAGCGCCGAGCTCTTCTCGGGGTGGAATTGCACGCCTACGGTGCGGCCGGCGCGCACGAGCGCGGGAAAGCGCGTGGTGCCGTGCGTGCTCCACGCGTGCACGGAGGAGAGATCGTCGGGGTGACAGACATAGCTGTTCGCATAGTATGCGGTTTCGAGCGGCGCCGCGTCGAGCAAAGGGTCGGCGCCATCCTCGATCGTGTTCCATCCGATCTGCGGCACGCGTCCGCCCTCGAGCCGCTTCACGCGTCCGGGAAAGATGCCCAGCCCGTCGCCGTCGCCTTCATCGCTTGAATCAAAGAGAAGCTGCATGCCGAGGCAGATGCCAAGACACGGGAGCCCGTCGGCGATGGCGCTCCGCATGTCGGCGAGTCCGGGCGCGAGACGCGATGCGGCGTGCCCGAATGCGCCGACGCCGGGAAGCACGAGCACGTCGGCGCGCGCGGCGGCGGACGGGTCGCTCTCGATCTCGACAGTGGCGCCATCGCGAGCGAGCGTCTTGATGAGCGAGTGAAGATTCCCTGCCCCGTAGTCGAAAACGCCGACCCTCATCTCTTCACCGCGTCGCGAAGCGCGCGCAGCGCCATTTCCATCATCGGCCACGGCGCGACGGTGATACGCACGCCGTCGCCGAGGCCGCGCACTGCCGCAAAGGGACGCACCGCGACGCCCGCCGCCCGCATCGCCGTCGCGACCGCATCAGCACTCGCCACAGGCACGAAGATGAAATTCGCGGACGATGGAATTGATGCGATGCCGAGTGCGCCGAGCTCCGCGGCGAAGCGCGCGCGATTTTCCTTCGCGGCAGCGATGTGCATGCGTACCCACTCGAGATCGTCGCGCAGCGCGGCCAGCGCCGCGCGCTCGGCAGCCGCGCTCACCATGTACGGCCCGCGCGCCTTCTCGACCTGGAGCACCGTGTTCGCCGCACCGGTCGCGTAGCCTATGCGCATTCCCGCGAGCCCGAACGCCTTCGACATCGTGCGTGCGACGATCAGCTGCGGATGCGTCGGAGCCTCGCCGAAAAGGCTGTCCTCGCCGAACTCCGCGTACGCCTCGTCGAGGACGACGATCCCCGCCGCATGCTCGAGCACACGCTCGATCTCGCCGCGCGTGAGCGCGATGCCTGTCGGGTTATTCGGTGAGCAGAGATAGGTGACCCGCGCGCGCGCGGCGAGCAGCTCGTCGATGCTCGCGGATGGAGCGGCGACGAGATCATTCATCCGCGCCCAGATCGGAAGCATGCCGAAGGTCGGATCCGGATAGGCGAGTACATCGCCCGGCTCCGCGAACGCGCGAATCGCCGAATCGAGAATGTCATCGGAGCCGCAGCCGATGACGACTTCGTCGGCGCGCACTCCTGCGTAGCTCGCGAGCGCCTCCTTCAGCTCCGGCGTGTAGACCTCCGGGTATCGCGTGATTCGATCCGCGCTCAGCTCCTCGAGCGCGAGCGCGGCGAATGGCGGCACGCCCCAGCGATTGGTGTTGTCGCTGAGGTCGAGCGCACAGGGCACGCGATTGGGGCGATAGAGCGAGAGGTCGCGCAGAGTCGCAC
>JACCWE010000144.1 GCA_013697785.1 Gemmatimonadaceae bacterium | reverse complement strand
TCGACTCGGATCAGTGCTGTGGCAGCGCCGGCATCTACAATCTCCTCGAGCCGGCGCTCTCCGCCGCCGTGCTCGCGCCCAAGATCGCGCACATCGAGCTCACCGGCGCAAAGCTCGTGGCCACTGGAAATCCCGGCTGTCTGATGCAGATCGGCGCGGGGATGCGCCGCGCCGGCCTCACCGCGCGCACCGTCCATCCCGTCGAGCTGCTTGACGCGTCGTACGCCGCGGCTGCCAAGGCACGGGCGTAGCGGAGCCCGGACGCGCCATGATAACCTTTCCCTATGATCGGGTCGCTGTTCTGCGAGGTTGAGGGCGTGCTGGCGAACACTGCGCCGCTCAGACGTGCGGCGCTTCTCCGCACTCTCGCGGACGAAGGGCTCGTGCCCTCGAACGCCGGCAACTTCGCCGATGACATAGCGGACAGCTCGCGCGATGCCATGCTTCGCGCGCTCCGCGGACAGCCAATCGCGAACGACGACACCGCCGTCACCCTTCTCGCACTCCGTTCCGATCGCCACTTCGCGATGAACGTGCAAGCCGGCGTGTCGCTCGCGCCCGGCGCGCACGAGCTCATCGAGCGCGCGATCTCGAGCTGCCGGCTCGCCATCGTCACCGGCCTCACTCGCGCCACCGTTGATTCGCTGCTCGCGCTCGCAGCGCTCGATGGCGCCTTCGAAGTCATCATCGCCGCCGAAGATGTCGCGGCCGCAAAGCCGGCGCCCGATGGCTACCGCAAGGCGATCGAGCGCATGAGCCGCAAGCGCGCGCTCGATGTTCGCGTCGGGCTCGCGCTCGAGTCCAGCGCGATCGGCGCCCGCGCCGCTCGCGCAGCGGGCATCCGCTGCGCCGTTGTCGCGCCCTTCCGCGTCGAGAGCATCGTGGACGCGAACGCGATGCTCACGTCGCTCGAAGGCGAGACCCCCGCGACGCTCGACGCGATGATCTCGCTCCGGGTCGCCGGATGACCGCCGGTCCCATCATCTCGGGCCAGTTCCCCGCCGTCGGCGTCATCGCCGGACACTCGGTGACGTTGCACTACGGCAACATCGCGGGCGAGTACGCCGCCCTCGACGACGGCGCGATGCTCACGGACCGGAGCGTGCGCGGGCGCCTGCGCCTCGATGGACCGAAGGCGGCCGAGATGCTTACGGGGCTCGTCACGAACGATGTCCTCGCGCTCACGCCAGGGCACGGACAGTACGCCGCGGCGCTGAGCCCGAAGGGACGGATCATCGCCGACGTTCGCATCTTCTCCCGCGCCGACCATCTCCTCGTCGATGTCCCTCCGCGCGCGCGCACCGGATTCGATGCGCTCGTGGGAAAGTATCTGAATCCGCGCGTCGTGCCCTACGTAGATGTCTCGACGGAGATGCGCCAGCTCGTGATCGCAGGCGTCGCCGCGCGATCAATACTCGGCCCCGCCGCCGGCATCACGCGCGAGACGCTCGCCGCACTCGCATCGTACTCGCATGTCGACGCGGAGATCGGCGGCCGCCCGGTGATGATCGCGCGAGTTCCCGACCTCGAGGCCGAAGGCTTCGAGCTCTTCTTCCCGGCCGATGCATTCGGCGCGATCTGGCAGCGGCTCCTGGCCGGTGGCGCCAGGCCGGCCGGACTTCTCGCGTGGGAGATCGCGCGCATCGAGAATGGGCGCCCCGAGTGGGGGATCGACATCGATGAGACGACGATCCCGCAGGAGGCCAATCACGACGAGCTCCACGCGATCTCCTACACGAAGGGCTGCTACACCGGGCAGGAAGTCGTCGCGCGCATTCACTTTCGCGGCCACGTCAATCGCCATTTGCGCGGACTCCTGCTCGGCCACAACGAACCCGCGTCGGAGCGCGCCCCGATCCTCGGTCATGATGGCAAGCAGGTAGGCGATGTGCGCTCGAGCGCACTCTCGCCGCGCCTCGGCGCGATCGCGCTCATCATGGTGCGGCGCGAGATCGAGATGGGGAGCACGGTACTCGTCGAGGGCGAGAGCGGCAGGACCGAAGGCAAGGTCGTGCCGCTGCCATTCAGGGAGGAGTGACTCGCGCGCTGGTCACCGGCGCGACGGGACTCGTCGGCTCGTACATCGCGGAGCGGCTGCTCGCCGATGGCTGGAGTGTGCGTGCGCTCGTGCGCGATGCAGGAGCGGCAGCGTGGCTCGGCGCTCTTGGCGTCGAGCTCGCGCGCGGCGACCTCGCTGATCACGATTCGCAGCGCTCCGCGATGTCCGGATGCGATACGGTCTTCCACTGCGCGGCGCTCATCGCGGCCACCGGCGACTGGTCGAGCTTTCAGCACGCGAACATCGACGGCACCCGAGCGATCGTCGAGGCCGCCTCCTCGGCGGGCGCGCGGCTCGTACACACGAGCAGCGTGGCTGTGTACGGAAGCGCGGCCCGCTACCGCTCCGCGCCAACGGATGAAGAAACGCCGCTCGCGCCCCTTCCCGAGCATGCGTACTACGCGCGCTCGAAGCGCGAGGCGGAGCAGATCGTGCTCGACGCCCACGCGATGGGCGAGCTCTGGGCGACCGCGATTCGACCTCCGATGATCTACGGGAAGCGCGACCGCCAGCTCGTGCCGCGTTTCGCACGCCTGATGCAAACGGGCTTCTTCCCGCTCTTCGGTGGCGGACACTCGGTCTTCTCGCTCGTACATGCATCCGCAGTTGCCGATGGCGCGGTTCGCGCCGCCACTCACGATGCCGCCGGCGGTCGCGCCTTTAACCTCACGAACGATTTCCCGGTGACGATCGCGGACTTCGTACAGCTCGGCGCGAACGGGCTTGATCGTCGAGTACGCGGAGTCTCCATTCCGCTCTCCGCCGCTCGCGCGACATTTTCGATACTCGGCGCGGCGGCAGGGCTCGCGAAGCACGAGGCGATGGCCGAGCAGCTGCCGGGCACGGTCGACACATTCTCGCGCGACAATCCCTTCACATCGGAGCGCGCCCGTTCCGAGCTCGGATGGTCGCCGACGATGATTCCTGTGGTTGGCGTCCCGGAGGCATTCCGCTGGTGGAAGGAGAACGACAGATGACCGATATACTTTCCGCGGCGATGGATCCCGAACGCGTCGCGCTCAAGGAATGGGCGGTGCTCGTCGACGCCATGGGTCGCGGCGATCTCATCGCCATGATCCGCAAAGGCGGCATCCGTGAAAAGCGCGCGGGCTTCGACGTACGCCACGATCGCTTTCTCCTTTATCCCACGTTCTTCCATGAGAAGGTGCACGAGCTCGACGCGCGCTTTCACTCCACGCTCGATGCCTCTCACGCCGATCGTCCGCCGGAAGGCATGATACAGCTGCGCTACGTCGCGAATGTTGCAGCCGTGTGGCTCGTGACCGATCTCGAGCGGTTGCGAGCGATCGACGCCGAGCATGGCCTCACATGGGGCGCGGTCGAGTCGCGCTTTCGTTACCGCGATGACCCACGCGTGCACGTCGTCGCCGCACGCGTTGCGAAGCTGCCTGCGATCGTCACCATCCCCGAGACTCGCCGCTACACAGGATGCGTCTCGTGGGTGAAGCTCGATGACGACCTCGACGTCAGTGATGCCGCGCCAGTCATCGATGAAGCGACCTTGGCGCGTCGCCTCGGCGCGCTCGAAAGCGCGCTCGGAGCGCCCGCGTAGTCTTCGCTAGTTGCGCATGAAGTGACAGGTGTAGCCGCCGGGATTCTTCTTCAGATAATCCTGGTGATACCCCTCGGCGCTGTACCACGTCGACGCCGGCTCGACGCTCGTCGTGATCGGGCGCTTCCACTTCCCTGTCGCATCGATGCGCGCGATCACCTGCTCCGCCGTGGCCTTCTGCTCCGGTGATTGCGGGAAGATCGCCGAGCGATACTGCGTGCCGACATCGTTCCCCTGGCGGTTGAGCGTCGTGGGATCATGCAGCTTGAAGAACCACTCCTCGAGCAGTTTCTCGTAGCTGAGCACCGACGGATCGAAGGTCACGCGAATTGCCTCGGCGTGTCCAGACTTGCTGTCGTGCGTATCGTCGTACTTGGGATTTTCGAGCCATCCGCCCGTGTATCCGACGTCGGTATCGATGATGCCGGGCACCTTTCGCAGAATGTCCTCGACCCCCCAGAAGCACCCGCCCGCCATGACGGCCACTTCCGTCATCCGGTCGCCGGCGACAGTCGAGGTGCTGGTGGGGACCTGCTCGCTGATGCTCATATTGGTTCTCCGCGCTTTAATGTCCGATAAGGGCCACGCGGTACCGTTCGTGGCGTCCCTGTGTACTCCCATATACAACGCAAAAAGCGTCGCGATAGGTCCATCGAATCTGGGTTGTTACAGGGTTTCAAGTGGGCTATATGGTTGCCAAGCGCAGGACACAGCACCGTTTACAAACCGTCCCGGCTTGCGACAGCCCAGGCGGTTCCTACTAGATGAGCGCACGCGCTCCACCCCGCTTTCTTATCGGAGTACTCCATGTACCGTCTCGGCCTCACTGTCGCAGTCACGGGGCTCGCTCTCCTCACCGCGTGCAGCACTAGCGACACACCAGTTAGCCCACCCTCGCACGCGGGGACGGATACACTGGTGGTTGCCGATCCCACCGGAAGCCCGTCGACGGGGGTGCTCCATTTCAATCTCACTCGTAGTTCGACTTCGCTCGTCCCTGCGACCGCCGACAGCGCGCTCGTGCGAGTCCGCAACACAACCTCGGGATTCGACGAGACCTTCGCCGCGAAGATCCCAACGCCGGGCGCAACGACGGTGGTCTCGGTGCAGGTGCCAGCGGACACCGGCTACGTTGTGGCAGTCGCTGCGTTTCACGGGGATGACGTGTTGGACGCGGTTGGTTCGTCGAGTGACAACGACACCACGATCACCGTGTTCCCCGAAGGCAATCCGGTCTATACCGCTACGCCGGTTCACATAAGTATGCAGGCCGCGCCGTTCGACATTGGCTACTCGATCGACGACGGCACGCACGTCGTCGCGGGCACCCATATCGGCTGGCAGGCGGGGATCAGCGCGCCGTTCGACATCTGGACGGGTGTCACTAGCTCGTGGGGGTGCCAGTTCAATGGAAATCAGTGCGCGGTGTACAGGGAACAGTCCCGAACGAACCGGGCGACTGGTTGATAGAGACAACCTTCATCTCGGACTGGGCGGGGCATTCGTTCAAATCGAACACGGCGACAATACACGTGATAATCGATCAGGGCGTGGGCGGCATCGACATCACCTTTGACCGGCACCACCAGCCCTAACTGATTCGAGACGTCTACGAAACCGCCACCTCGTGACGACGCGAGGTGGCGGTTTTCTTTTGAGCTCCCAACATGTAACTGCCCGATGGCGTCTACGGCCACGTCATGCTCAAAGAATTTTCGCCCTTTTCGGAACGGAGCAAACGCTTCTGTTCCTGCACGCTCAACCGCCCCCTACCGCCGTACAGCCCGCAGAGCCGAGTCCAGCGCGGCCAGCCCGGAATCGGCCGGCGCCGCACCTCTCGCCAGCGCGATCGCGCTGCGCGCCCCGGCACTGTCGCCGCGTGCCAGGCTGATCCTCGCCTGCAGCGTGTACCGCACCGCCGGCGGCATCTCGCCGGACGCGGCCGCGCGGTCGAGCTCTCGCTGCGCATCCGCATCGCGATGCGAGGCATGCAGCGCAGCCGCGTATGCATAGCGCAGACCGGGGTCGCCTCCATCCTCGGCAACCGCTCGCCCGTACACCGCGGTCACCGAGTCCGCGCGGTCGAGCTTCGCGTACGCGCGCGCGAGCAGCACGTAGCGCAGCGACCCCGCCGGATCCCGCCCACTCACGTTCTGGATCGCTGCGATCACCGAGTCCGCTCCGCACCTGTCCAGCAGAGCGTCGAGATACGCGAGTCGTACCGGCTGCGACGCCGGATGCGCAATCGATGTCGCGCTCAGAATCATCAACGCATCCTCGCCTCTCCCCGAAGTGCGCAGATGCTGCGCGTACTCGAGCGACAGGCTCTCGCCGGTCGGATAGCGGCGGTATGCCTCGCCGAGCAGCGCCAGGCCGCGTGCGTTGTCGCCATGCCGCCCCACCGATCGCGCGAGCTGCCAGTACGGATAGAACGCTGCGGAGTCGTAGTCGATGCCGCTTCGAAAGAGCCGCTCTTCACTCGACCACACGGGCACGCGGCTCACCGTCTTCCACACACCGGCGCAGGCGACCACGGCCGCGAGCGCGAAGGCGAGTCGATGCGCGCGCTCGGGGAAGGTCTCCACGCGCGCGAGCATCCACGCCACGATCATCGACACGCCCACAGATGACTGGAAGAGCGTCCGTTCCGCGAGAAGCTGTCCGGTCGGGATCAGGATGTTCGACGCCGCCAGATACGCGAGCACAACCCACCCCAACGCAACGAGCGGGCGCCGGTCGCCGCGGCGCGCGACGATCGCCGCGCCCAGGACGACGAGCGCGAACGCCGCCACGCCGATCATCGCGGGCGCGTTGATCGCGCGCTGCGGAACCACCGTAGTCGGGCCGTAGTGCATTGACAGCCGCGTAGGAAATACCATGAGCTGCGCGATGAGCGGCCATGCTCCCGTCATCGTCCACCATCGCTGCGCGAGCGTCGCGCCATCGAGACCCACCGCAAGGGCCGTCGATGGTGGCGAGAATCCGCCGAGCACCGCGCGTCGCGCAATGATCATGAGGGCGAGCACCACGACGAACGCAGTCCACACGCGCCAGCCGCGCGCGATCACCGCCGTCGCTTCGACCGGCTCATCTCCGCGCGCACGCCACCCCCACACACAGAGCGCGACGAGCGCCGGCACCGTCGCCGCGGACTCCTTCGCGCCGAGGGCCACCGCGAACAGCACTGCGCCGATCAGCGCTGCGCTCCACGATATGCTCGTCCCTGCCGGCGCCGCGGCGTCGAACGCGCGCACGATCACGAGCACGCACGCGATGCTCGCGAGCGCCGCCACCACGTCCGCAGATCCCGCGACATTCGCCACCGACTCCACATGTAGCGGATGCGCCGCGAAGATCACCGCGCCGATGAAAGCGACGTTGATGGGCAGCGCGCGGGCGAGTAGCCAGAGCACCGCAATCGCGCACGCCGCGTACAGCACGACCGCGTAGAGATGAAAGAGCCACGGCGCGCCGCCGCTCACGTTCCAGAGCAGCGCGTACATGAATTGCGCGACCGGCCGGAAGAGCCCGGCGCGCCCCCACTTCGCCGGCCAGTACGCTACCCGCCACGCGGTGAGCATTCCAGCGGGCACGTGCAGCGCCGGGTTATCCGCGATGATCGGCCCGTCATCGTACACGAAGCCGTAGCCGATCGTCACCAGATAGGGCACCAGCGCAACCAGCGCGACGATGAGCATCGCGAGCGGAGCGGGGTGCGCATCGCGCGATTCTATCCGCGCGCTGGGTTCGATGGAGGTCAATGCGGAGGGCGGCAGAGAAATAGGAAAACGTCGCTATCCAAAAAGACTGGCGCCCTCCGTCGCCCGCAACTCGCGACGCCGTCATCACATACGACGAGTGCCCGGCGCATCCTGCGCGCCGGGCACTCGTCTTCGATCCAGGCCGCCAGCGCAATTAGCGCGGCGGCGCCTTCCTCTTCAGCGTGTCGCCCTTCGCGGTGATCGCTGCGCCCGATGTGGGCGACAGCTTGTCCACCTTCTTGCCCAGCGTCGAGTGGCCGTTCGCGTCGGTCATGCCTGACTGCGTCTGATTCGTCGCGGCGCTCGTCCCCGTGCCATGCGCGCCGCCTGCCGAATCGCCGCCCATGGCGCCACCGGTCTTGTTGTCCGGCTTCGGCGTCATCGGCGTGCCGCTCGACATCGACCCACCACTCATGCTCGACGTATCGGCCGACGAGCCGCTCATCGCGCCGCCGCTCATGCTTCCCGAGCTCGAGCCGTTCGACATCGAGCCACCCATGCTGTCCCTCGTCGTCGTCGTGCTCGTCGACGTGACCGAAGTCGAATCGGTCGACATGCTCTTGTCACCCTTGTTACACGCGGCAACCGCTACCAAAGCCGCCAACATTGCGATGCGCTTCATGAAAGCCCCTCCATTCGAGATAATGAATCCGTGAGCGCTGCGCGACGTCCAAGCGACAGGCCACTCGTGTGCTCCGCCAGTCCCGAAGGCAATAACCGGACCTTTCGGTGCCGGATGCGACAAGGGCGCAACCGGGGAGGTTTCGCCCTTCTAATCCGCGATGAGAAAGCCAGTTACGGCTTCTTCATCGAGCCCTTCTTCATCATCGTGTCGGTCTTCGTCATCGTCGACGTCGTGGTCGTCGACATCATCGCACTGTCATGCTTCGTGGTGTCCATCATGGCCGGCGCGGGGCTCATGGCGGGAGCAACGACGACTGCGGTGTCAGCGGGAGCGGAATCCCTCGCTTTACAGGCAGCGATCGCGAGAACGGCAACAACGACGGCAAGGCGCTTCATCGAAACTCTCCTTTTGGAGGGCGGTATAGGGTCGACTCTTCGTCCGAGCACGAGCGTTGTTGCTATGCCAGGAGCGAGCGGCGGTTAATTTGCCACCAGAAGATACGCTGTCAAGCCTCGCTCCGCCATGCAGATAGCGCTCTTTCTATCGACCGTAGACGCCATTGTGATGCACTCCACATCGCCCAGACGCACATGCCTCCCCAGCCATCGCCGCGCAAGTGCCGTAAAGCACTGAGAAATAAGGCGTTACAGCATTTAAACTCATCGCCAGCGCGCAAGAGTCTAATCGGCAAGTTGGCGCCGAGCCTTCCGGCGGATATCGTGTGAAGATGGAAACGACTCCCGAGAACGCTCCGCCCGCGGACACGCGCGCCGGCGACACCGTCGTTCGCGGCGCCTGCCCGCACGACTGCCCCGATACGTGCGCGATGCTCGTCACCATTCGCGACGGACGCGCGATCCGCGTTTCCGGCGACCCCGACCACCCGTTCACACGCGGCTTCCTCTGCGCGAAAGTGAATCGCTACGTCGAGCGCACCTATCACACGGGCCGTCTGACGCATCCCCTTCGCCGTGTCGGCAAGAAAGGCGAAGGCCGATTCGAGCGCATCACCTGGGACGAAGCACTCGACGAGATCGCGGCCCGCCTCGGCGACATCGCGCGCTCCACCGACGGACCGCAGGCGATTCTTCCCTATTCGTACTCCGGTACCCTCGGCCTCGTCCAGGGAGACGCGATGGATCATCGCTTCTTTCATCTCCTCGGCGCATCGATGCTCGACCGCACTATCTGCTCGGCCGCCGGAGGCGTGGGGCTCAAGATGACGTTGGGCGCGAGCATCGGCGCCGACCCGGAGGGAATTCCGGAAAGCGATCTCGTACTCCTCTGGGGCACCAACACGCTCACGTCGAATCCGCATCTCTGGCCCTTCGTGCGCGCTGCGCGCGATCGCGGCGCGCGCAGCATAGCCATCGATCCGCTCCGCACGCGCACCGCGGAGCAGTGTGACGAATGGATCCCGATCAGGCCCGGCACCGACGCGGCGCTCGCGCTCGGGATCATGCACGTCCTCTTCGCCGAGCATCTCGAGGACACCGACTATCTCGAGCGCTACACGATCGGCGCACCGGAACTTCGCGCGCGAGCGGCCGAGTACACGCCCGAGCGCGTCTCGGCAATCACCGGAATTCCAGCCGAGCGCATCACGACGCTCGCGCGCGAGTACGGCCGCGCGAAGGCCGCGTTCGTGCGCATCAACTACGGGCTGCAGCGACACGGCGGCGGCGGGATGGCCGTGCGCACCATCGCGTGTCTCCCCGCAATCACGGGGCATTGGCGCCGCGCCGGCGGCGGGGTGCAGCTCTCATCGAGCGGCAACTTCCAGTTCAACCGCGCGAAGCTGCTCCGCGCCGATCTCGCTCCGCCGGTTCGCACGATCAACATGATCCGCCTCGGCGAGGCACTCACCACACCCGACGCCGGAGTGGGCGGCCCACCCGTGCGCGCGCTCGTCGTCTTCAACTCGAATCCCGCGGCCGTCACGCCCGACCGGAGCGAGGTCGTGCGCGGTCTCGCGCGCGAGGATCTGTTCACCGTCGTGATGGAGCACTTCCAGACCGACACGGCCGACTGGGCCGACATCGTCCTCCCCGCAACGACGCAGCTCGAACACTGGGACGTACACTACTCGTACGGCCATCACTACGTCACGCTCAACCGGCCATCGATCGAGCCGGTCGGCGAGTGCAAGCCGAACAGCGAAATCTTCCGCCTCATCGCCGCTCGCATGGGCATCGATCATCCCGTGATGCACGACGACGACCTCGAGCTCATTCGCCAGGCGCTCGACACCACGAGCGACAAGCTGAAAGGAGTGACGCTGGAGGCGCTGCTCGAAAAGGGATGGTCCCGGCTCAACCTGCCGCGCCCCTATCTCCCCTTCGCCGAGGGCGCATTCCCGACGCCGAGTGGCAAGTGCGAGCTGTTCTCGCAACGGCTCGAGGACATGGGGCTCGATGGGCTCGCAACGTACACGGCGCCCTACGAATCGCGCACCAGCTCGCCCGAGCTCGCTGCACAGTTCCCGCTCTCGCTCATCTCGTCGCCGGCGCATCAGTTTCTCAACTCGACGTTCGTGAATGTCGACGCCCTGCGCCGCGGCGCACGCGAGCCCGAGCTGATGATCCACCCGGACGATGCGACGCCGCGAGCGGTGCTCGACGGCATCCGCGTCGAGGTGCACAACGAGCGCGGGAGCTTCAGCG
The DNA here is from genome assembly GCA_013697785.1 of Gemmatimonadaceae bacterium. Lineage (GTDB taxonomy): Bacteria > Gemmatimonadota > Gemmatimonadetes > Gemmatimonadales > Gemmatimonadaceae > FEN-1250. The sequence continues at coordinate 76,875 of JACCWE010000144.1, read as the reverse complement.
CCGTCGCGCGCGTGAGCGACGCGGTGAGCGAGGGGACCGTGTGGTCGCCCTCGATCTGGTGGACCAAGTTTTCGAAGGACGGCCGCAACGCCAACGACACCACCTCGCAGCGCGAGACCGACCTCGGCCACGGGCCCGTTTTCTACGACAATCTGGTGGAGGTGTCGCCGGTCCCCGCAGAGGACTAGCGGACGACGCCCTCAGTGCTGTAGGCTGAACCAACGTACGTTTTCACCCTGCCGCATCGGAGCTGCTAGTGTCGTCGTCGCACCCGGAAACCCTCGGCGCCCTCAGAAAATCGCCGTACGCTGCCCCCTCACTCGCGCGCCGCTCGGTGAAGGACGAAGTGCGCGCCAATCTTCTCGCCCGCCTCGCGAAGGGCGGCCCCATCTTCGCCGGCGTCGTCGGCTACGATGAGACCGTCGTTCCCCAGATCGTGAATGCGCTGCTGTCGCGCCACAACTTCATCCTGCTCGGTCTGCGTGGCCAGGCGAAGTCGCGTATTCTCCGCTCGCTCGCGACGCTGCTCGACGAGGTGATTCCCGTCGTTGCAGGCAGCGAGATCAACGACAATCCGTTCGCGCCAATCTCGAAGTTCGCGAAGATGCGAATCGCCGAGATGGGCGACGACACGCCGATCGCGTGGCTCGATCGCGATTCGCGCTACGTCGAGAAGCTCGCGACGCCGGACGTTACGATCGCCGATGTGATCGGCGACGTCGACCCGATTCGTGCGGCGCGCGGCGGCCACGCGCTCGCCGACGAGCTCACGATCCACTACGGGATGCTCCCGCGCGCGAACCGCGGCATCTTCGCGCTGAACGAGCTGCCCGATCTGGCGGGGAAGATCCAGGTCGGCCTCTTCAACATCATGCAGGAAGGCGACGTTCAGATCAAAGGCTATCCGATCCGGCTCCCGCTCGACGTGCTGATCTGCTTCACCGCGAATCCCGAGGATTACACGGCGCGCGGCAAGATCATCACGCCGCTCAAGGATCGCATTGGAAGCGAAGTGATGACGCACTATCCCGAGAGCGTCGAGCTCGGAATGGCGATCACCAAGCAGGAGGCGTGGGCGAATCGTGGCGGGCTGCCGGTGCGCGTCCCCGATTTCATCTCCGAGGTGATCGAGCGGATAGCCTTCGAGGCGCGCATGGACAAGCGCATCGACAAGCGCTCTGGCGTGTCGCAGCGCATGCCGATCTCGGTGCTCGAGAACGCGATCTCGAACGCCGAGCGCCGCTCGCTGCTTACCGGCGAGTGCGATGTCGTTCCGCGCATCAGTGACATCTACTCGGCGCTCCCGGCGATCACGGGAAAGATCGAGCTCGAGTACGAAGGCGAGCTCGTTGGCGGGCACGCGATCGCGCACGAGCTGATTCGCCGCGCGGCCGACGCTACGATGGAGGAGCGCGCCGGATCGCTCAATATGGACGACATGGTGATGTGGTTCGACCAGGGAAATGCGCTGCAGGTGGATGGCGACGTGTCGTCGGGCGCGATGGTGGAGGGCTTCCAGCGTATTCCGGGACTGCTCGATGTCGTGTACGACAGCGGGCTCGGTGAGAGCGGCGATGCGTCGGTGGTCGCAGCCGCATCGGAGCTCGTGCTCGAGGCGCTCGTGGCGCGCAAGAAGATCTCGCGCTCGGACGCCGGACAGTACGGACGCGCGCAGCCGCCGGAGCGGCGCCGCCCGAATCAGGATCTCTTCGGCGGCGGCATGATGGCGTGATGGAGCATCCGGTGCGCGACGACGGGCACGTATCGCTCGAGGCGGATGCTCGCCTCGACGCCGGGCTCATCGTGCGCGCCGCCACGATGGCGGATCTCGCCGTCGTGATCGAGCTTCGCCTCGCGCTGTTGCGAGAGCACGCGAAGAATCCGATCTACCGCCGGTTGCGCCCCGACGCACCGGCACGCGCGAGCCGTCTCTTCGCCGGGCAGCTCCGCTGTCCGAGCGAGGTGACGTTCCTCGCTGAGAGCAACGGCGCCGCCGTGGGCGTACTGCGATGCGTCGCGAGTGCAGGGCTGCCGCTGCTCTTCCCCGCGCGGCACGGATACATCTCCTCTGTATACGTGGTTCCGAGCGCGCGCAGACATGGAGTTCTGCGCGCGCTGTTCACCTCGGCGATCGAGTGGTGCCGTGCGCGCGGACTCCGCGAGGCACGACTGCACAACGCGGTCGAGAACGAGACCGCCAACGCGGTATGGGATGCGCTCGGCTTTCGAGTGGTCGAGCATCTGCGGGTCTGCCATCTCAGCTGAGCAAGTGAAACATTCATGCCGCTGATCACGGTGTCGCGCATGGTCGGCGCGGGCGGCGCCGAGATGGCGGCGCGCGTCGCCGCGCTGCTCGGCTGGCAGCTCGTCGACAACGAGCTCGTCGACTCCGTCGCTCAGCGACTCGGCGTGCCGGTGGGCGAGGTAGTGGAGCGAGAGGAGCGCGTGCCGACCTTCGGCCAGCGCATCGCCGACGCGCTCGCGCTGGGCGCGCCCGAGGTTTTCAGCGGACGCCCGACGACGCTGCCGCCGAGCGAAGAGAGAATCCTCGAAGTGACGGCGAACTTGATCGAGGAGGCGGTGGCGGTCGGACCGACGGTGGTGGTGGGGCGCGGCGCGCAGTGGGTGCTGGGCGAGCGCGAGGACTCGCTGCACGTCTTCTGCTACGCGGCGCATGCGGAGCTGGCCGCGCGCGTCGCGACTCGGCTGTCGCTCTCGCGCAAGGATGCGGAGAAGTACGTGATCGAGAGCAACAAGCAGCGGGAGCAGTACGTGCGCTCCCACTGGAACCGGTCATGGCTCGCGCACGAGAATTACCATCTGTGCCTCAATACCGGGTGGCTGGGTATTGATCGCGCGGCGTCGATCGTGGTGCAGGTCGCGCGAGAGCATTTCGGGTGAGCTGATGCTTCAGGGGTGCGCCGCGAGATAGGCCGCGATGCGCTTCGTCTGCGACGCCCAGCCGGCATCGTTCCCGGTAAACGCCTTACCGCGTCGCGACTCGGGCAACGCGTCGAAGCCCGACTCGACGATCGTGAGCTTTGTCCCCCCATCGACATCCTCGAAGGTGAAGGTGACGAGCGTCGTTGCCTCCTTCGTGTAGTCCACGCAGGGATCGGTTGCATCCGGATGCCATCGAAAGGAGAACCGGCTCTGCGGCTCCATGTTCTCGATCCAGATCGTGGCCACGAGATGATCGTAGCCGGGAATAGTGATGTTGCCGCTCACCTCCGCGCCCGGCGTGAACGGAGTCGTGAGATTGACACCGAACCATTCGTTGAACTCACGCACATCGGTGATCGCGCGCCAGACGCGCGACCGGGGCGAGTCGAGCACGATCTCTTTCTGCAGTTGGTCGGTGGAGGCGGACATGCTCACTCTCGCTGAGGTGGGTTGCAGTGCCGGAAGCGTGGCTGCTCTCAGCGACCGCTTCCTTCGTTGTCGGGGTGTCGCAGCAGCGCTTCGAGCCGCGCGAGGCGGATGTCCCAGAGCCGCTCGTAGTCGCGCAGCCACTCGTCGGCCTTCGCGAGCGGCTGGGGATTGAGCCGTACGAAGTGCGTGCGGCCGCGCACGGTGCGCCTCACCAGCCCCGCCCGTTCGAGCGACTTGACGTGCTTCGACGCCGAAGCGAGCGACATGCGATACGGCTCGGCCAGCTCGCCCACGGTGCGCTCGCGTGCGGCGAGCTGCTTGAGCATGCCGCGCCGAGTGGCGTCGCCGAGCGCGCGGAAAACGAGATCCAGCTTGGGATATTCAACCATTTAGATGAATATAGAGCAAACCCACTCGATTGTCAACCTTGTGGTTGAATATCTTGAATCCAGGGCATTATTCGCGCGCGCTCGCTATCGTACGGGATGACCTCGGCCACACGTCTCCTTTTGGCAACCCTGGGCGCACTACTCGCACTAGCGTTCACGGCGTGCACAGAGGTCGCGACGCTCCCCGTCGGCGCCGAGCGCTTTGATCCGCCGCCGGAGTACGCGCTGTGGTGGCGGATGACCGAATCGTGCTCGGGGCTTCGCGGCTCACTCGCCGATGTCAACTGGTTCGTCGTCCCGGGCGTCACGTCTTTTCCCGGAGACCTCGGCGGCTTCTGGTACGAACAGGATAACCGCATCGTCCTCACCGGCACCGAGCAGTTCGACGGCGCGCTGGTGCGCCACGAAATGCTGCACGCGCTCGTTCGCGCGGTGAATCATCCACGCATTGAGTTTCTCGAGCGCTGTGCGGGGACAGTCACGTGCGCATACGATTGCGTGAAGGACTCGGAGCCGGCGCCCATCCCACCTGCCGGCACTCCTCTTGTCTCGCCGAGCGCTCTCGAGATCGCTGTCGAGATCAAACCGTCGACGCCGAAAGGAGGTGCGGACGGCGGATATTTCACGCTCGTGGTGACTGCGCACAATCCGGAGAGCCATGCCGTAGTCGTCGTGCTCCCGCCGAGCGGCGATGACGGCCCGAGCGGATCATTCTCATATACGGTGGGACAGGGCTCCTCGTACATTCGCTACGATGATCGCGCGTACGACTCCGAGGCGACGCTCTTCGCGGCGGGTGAGACGAAACGCGACGTCTTCGATTTGCACGTCGGGAGCGACGCGGAATTCGGCGGACTTCTGCCGGGCACCTACACGGCCGCGGGATCGTATGGCAGCTTCGGAAGCCCGCCGATCTCGTTCACGATCGAGCCCTGATCGCTACAACCCCTTCAACTCCCTCCTCGTCCCGAACACCCAGCTTGCGAAACACACCAGCACCCCGCCCCCAATCCCTATCGCCGCCGGCGCCCCGAGCGCGCTCGCCACGCTCCCCGAGAGCAGCGATCCCACCGGCGCCATCCCCACGAACACGAACGCGTACGCCGACATCACGCGTCCCCGCAGTCCATCCGGCGTGATCGTCTGCAGCAACCCATTCGCGAGTGCGTTGTTCAGAATCATCGTCAGCCCGGTGAAAAACAGGATCGCGGTGCTGAGCCAGATATTTCGCGAAAAGGAAAATGCGATCAGCAGGAAACTGAACGAAAACGCCGCGCCCGCGAGCACCTTCCCCCGTCGCACGCGCCGCCCGACCATCGCGAGCGCGAACGCGCCCGTCACCGCACCGAGTCCGACGCTCGCGAGCAGCAGTCCGTACGTCCGCGCCGTTCCGTGCAGCGTGTCGCGCGCGATCACCGGCATGAGAACCAGATAGGGTATACCGAAAATCGAGTACACCGTAACCATGCTCATGAGCAGCGACACCTCGCGCGACTTCCGCATGAAGCGGATCCCCTCCATCAGCCCTTCCGTCGGCGACAGATCCGTGGGCGCGATCGTCTTCGGCGGCAGCTTGATCAGGAAAAGGCTGAGCAGCACGAGCAGATAGCTGAACGCATTGCTCGCGAAGCACCACGCAAGTCCGAAGCGATCGATGATGATCGCCGCGAGACTCGGCCCCGCTATCCGCGCGAGATTGAAGCCGCTCGAGTTGAGCGCGATCGCGTCGACGACATCGTCGCGGCCAACCAGCTCCACCATCAGCGACTGTCGCGTCGGAATGTCGAACGCGCTCGCGAGCCCGCCGAACAGCGCGATGCTGATCAGCACCTCGATCGTCACGTGACCGGTCCAGTTGAACCACCAGAGCAGCGTCGCCTCGAACAGCAGCAGCCCCTGGGTCACGCGCACGAGCTTGAGCTTGTTCGTGCGATCGGCCAACACGCCCGCGTACAGGGTGAACAGCAATACGGGCAGCGATCCGGCAGCCGCCTCCACTCCAACCAGAAACGGACTGTTCGTGATCTGCAGAACCACCCATCCCAACGCGACCTGCTGCATCCACGTGCCGACCAGCGAGCCCGTCTGTCCGAACCAGAAAATCCGGAAATTCCGGTGCTTGATCAGAACCGAGAAGGGATTTCGGTAGCGCGGCGCAGCGATCGCGCCCGAGGGCGTGCCGCGCGGTGGCGTGAGCGATGTCGGTGGTAGCGAGTCGATCATCCCGAGGGGTTGCAAGGTCCCGGCAGCAGTGTCATCCTGCGAATGAGGACGCCCGCAAGCCCTCACAACCTACAGCCGTCCACTTCCCTGCGCTTTCACACCTACGGCAAGTTCAGCCCGCAGATGGCCGACGCCATCGATCTTCAGTCGCTCCTCGACAAGCTCGCGGATTTTCTGCTGCAGTCGGGCTTCGCCGGCGGCAAGATGCAGAACCCGTACTGGGATGATGCGGGTGAGAATCAGGATCGCTCGATGGACGCGCTGCGTGAAGCAATCCTCAACGCGCTCATGGACAGCGGGCAGTTCACGGCCGAGATGCTCGAAGCACTTCGCGGCGACGGCAACGATGACGGCGAGAGCGCCGAGAAGCTCGCGAAGCTTCTCGACGACATCATCTCCAAGCTCGTCAATGAAGGCTATCTCAACGTCGACGCGCCGCCCCAGATGCCTTCAGGTCATCAACCCGTCACCGGTCCCGGCGGCCTCGCGCACGCCGCCTCGAAGGACGTGCAGTTCTCGCTCACGGAGAAAGGCATCGACTTCCTCGGCTTCAAGACGCTCCGCGGCCTCCTCGGCTCACTCGGACGCTCGAGCTTCGGGAGCCACGACACGCCATTCCAGGCCACAGGCATCGAAGCCGACGGCTCGAGCAAGGAATACGAGTTCGGCGACACGCTCAACCTCGATGTGAACGCGACGCTGCAGAACGCGCTCATCCGGAACGGCAATCTCGACGTGCCGATCGATCTCGACTACGGCGATCTCATGGTTCGCCAAGCCGAGTACCGCTCGTCGTGCGCGACGGTGCTGATGCTCGACACCTCCCACTCGATGATCCTCTACGGCGAAGATCGCTTCACTCCGGCGAAAAAAGTCGCACTTGCCCTCACGCATCTCATCCGCACGCAGTTCCCCGGCGACACGATCCGCGTCGTCCTCTTCCACGACTCGGCCGAGGAGATTCCGCTCAACCGCCTCGCGCATGCGCAGGTCGGCCCGTATCACACCAACACGGCCGAGGGGCTCAAGCTGTCACGCAGGATCCTCATGTCGCAGAAGAAGGACATGCGACAGATCGTGATGATCACCGACGGCAAGCCGAGCGCGCTCACGATGCCGAACGGGATGATCTACAAGAACTCCATGGGGCTCGATGCGATGGTGACGGCCGCGACGCTGCGCGAAGTCGCCGACTGCCGCCGCTCGGGAATCGTCATCAACACCTTCATGCTCGCACGGGACCGCGCGCTCATCGAGTTCGTGAAGCGCATGTCCGCGATCAGCCGCGGCAAGGCGTACTTCACGAACACGATGACGCTCGGTCAGTTCATCCTCATGGATTTCCTGAAGCGGAAGACGCGGAAGGTGTCGTAGCAGCAGACGCGACCGGGAGGTTTTCCGCCTTCCACCGCATCGCCGTGTAGATTCGCGTCCGGCCGCTCGGGTGATCGAAGAAGATCATCTCCTCGATCGGTCCCGGACTCAGCTTTCGGTATTCACTCAGCTTGATCGCCGTCTGCGCGAAGCCATCCGGCTGCCGTGCCGTGTTGAGCCCGAATACATCCGCCTCGTACTCCTGCGTGCGCCTGATCGTGTTCAAGAGCGGCGTGATCACGAAGAAATATAACGAGAAGAGAAGCGCGGCGAGCGGCAGCCCCGCCGGATCGGCGATGCTCCTGATCTTCCACTTCGTCTCGTAGCGGGCGCGCAGCCGCTCGAACAGCGCTGCCACGACCGCGAAGCCGATCACGATGAGGATGCCGAACTCCAGCAGCCCCTTGTAAATGTGGTTGAGCACGTAGTGCCCCATCTCGTGTCCCATCACGGCCTCGATCTCCTCGAGCGACGCACGGTTCAGCAGGTTGTCGTTCAGCGTGATACGCTCGGTCCCGAGCGCGCCGCTGACGTTCGCGCTGATGCGTTTGCTCTGCTTCGATGCGTCGATCTCCCAAACTGCCGTCGCATCGATTCCGTTCTGCCGCGCCAGCCGTAGAATCGGATCCACCACGCGCGCTTCGGCGAGCTTCTTCGGCGAGTTGAAGATCGGTGTGAGCACCAAGGGAGCGATCACGCTCCCGAAGAACATGAACCCGATTCCGGCGATGGCGCCCCACACCCACCATGTGCGTGGCAACTTGCGCACGATCGCGTACAGTGCGGCGATTATCAGCGCGCCGATGACGAGCGCGATCGCAAATCCCTTGGCCTGCTCCACGAGCCACGCACCGAACGTCAGATTCGAAAGGCCGTACGAAAGCTCGCGCACGTACCCTTCCCAAATGCTCCACGGCAGGCTCACGACCGTGACCACGACGAGGAACAGAATCCAGTACAACACGCTCTGTATAGTCTTCGACGATGTCATTCGCTCGGCGGTATCTCGCATGCGCGCCGAAAGCCCCGTACCGAGAAGCACGAGATAGATGATTCCCGTCACCACGAAGTCCCAGAGAATCAGCCAGTGGCCGCCTTCGAAGTACGCATCCGACGAAGCCTTCTTGTCGCTCGGAAGCGTCGCGAGATACGCCTCGGTCGCGGCCTCGGGATCGAGATGGTCATTCACACCCTGCGCCGCCGCGGGCGGAGCGGCGAGCACCGGAGACGGGCCTGTGCGCTGCGCGAAGACAGGTGCCCCGAGCGAAGACAGCGCGCAGAAGAGCGCGGCCATGAACAGAGCTCGGTGCAGTGACATGAAATTCTCTTGAGAGACGACTGCGTATTCAGAAATCCTGGTGAGTCCGATCAGGCCTACGCCCTGCCGAGAAGCGAAGTTACATTGGACCAGGGCCCCTGTTACGGCAACCTGTTGTCCTCCGTCCTTTCACTGTACCGCACGCGATCTTCTCTCGTCCGGTGCCCTCCACAGTGCACTGCGCCGGTACCTGATGCCAACTCCGCTGCGTTCCAACGACCAGTCTGCCCCCGCCCGCGAACGGCGCAACTGGAAAGTCCGATCTCTCTTCGCGATCGCGCTCAGGCGCGGTCCCGTCCGCTATTGGACGGGCGGCGCTCTCCTGGTCGGCGTCGTCGCCGCGGTCTTCTTTTGGCGCTTCTCGCCCGCCTCCGTTCGCGGCGACGCATCCGTAGCGTACTCCGAAGCCTCCTGGGCACTCGCGAACAAGCAGGTAGCGACCCTCCTCGTCGCCGACAACGGCGGCCGGCTCGTGCTCAAGCTGCGCACCCCGCGCATGGCGAACGGCCACGAAATCCGCTCCGTCGAGACCGTCGTTCCCGCGCAGGCCGTCACCCTCGCCGATCTCGAGCGCTGGGGCGCCGCGGGCACCACCGTGCGCGTCATCGAGCCGCACACCTCCAATGCGGATCGCCTCATCCAGATCGTGAGCGTGATCCTCGTCCTCTCGCTCCTCGTCGCCTACGCCGTTCATCATCGCGGAGCGCTCGGCACCAACAAGTTTTCGCCATCGCCGGCGTCGCGTCATCTCACGCTCCGCGACGTCGGAGGCGCTCGCGAGGCGCAGGCCGACCTCCGCGACGTCATCTCCTATCTCAGGAGCCCCGCGCGCTTCCTCGCCATGGGCGCGCACTGTCCCAAAGGCGTACTCCTGGTCGGCCCGCCGGGTACCGGCAAGACGCTGCTCGCGCGCGCCGTCGCGGGCGAGGCCGGCTGCCCGGTAATCGTCGCCGCGGGCTCCGACTTCAACGAGATGTACGTCGGCATCGGATCGCGCCGCGTGCGCCAGCTCGCCAAGCAGGCGCGCGAGGCTGCGCCCTGCATCGTCTTCATCGACGAGTTCGACTCGCTCGGTGGTCGACGCGGCCGCCCCAATCGTAGTGGCGAAGAAGAAGTCACGCTCAACCAGCTCCTCGTCGAGATGGATGGCATGGCCGGCAACAATGGCGTCGTCTGGATGGCGGCGACCAACCGCGAAGACATGCTCGATCCCGCCGTGCGCCGTCCCGGCCGTTTCGATCGCGTCGTCGAGGTACCGCTCCCCACCGCCGCCGATCGTCTCGAGATCCTCAGGATCCACGCCTCGCGCAGCAAGCTCTCCAAGGACGTCGACCTCGATCGCCTCTCGCAGCTCACCGTCGGCCACTCCGGCGCCGAGCTCGCGAATCTGCTCAACGAGGCCGCGATCATCGCCGTGCAGGACACGGGCGACGTCATCACCAACGCACATGTCGAGCAGGCGCGCGACCGCATTCTCCTCGGACGCGTGCGCTCCGGCATGGTCATCAACGATCAGGAGCGCCGCCTGATTGCACTGCACGAGTCGGGGCACGCGATCGTCGGCATGGTCGCCTGTCCCGAGGACAAGCTCCACAAGATCACCATCGAGCCGCGCGGCCGCTCCCTCGGGGCAGCGCACTTCTCGCCGGAAGCCGATCGACACCTGCATCCGCGCCGCTATCTCGAAGGGATCATCGCGAAGGCGCTCGGCGGCCGCGCCGCGGAGCTCGTCTTCCTCGGCCCCGACGCCGTCACCACCGGCGCCGGCAGCGATCTCGTTCAAGCCACGGGTATCGCGCGTCGCATGGTCGCCGAGTTCGGGATGAGCGACACGATCGGCCTCGTGAGCGCCGATCCAAATGCGCAGGGCGGCTCGGTGAGCGGCCAGCTCCAGGGCGAGATCGACACCGCGATGCGCGCGCTCCTCGCCGCGCAGGCCGCGCGCGCCGAGGCGATCGTGCGCCAGCATCGCGATGCGGTGGAGGCGCTGTCGATCGCGCTGATCGAGCGCGAGGTGCTCACCGCCGACGAGGCGTACGCGATGGCGGAGTCGTTCGGAGTGAAGACGGGCCGCAGCGGGGCGGCAACGGTCTAGAACACGTCGCGCGGCTCAGAGCCGCGTGACGACCGGGAGCTCGAGCTCGAAGAAGAAGCGCGTGCCATTCGCCTCGCTCGTCTCGACGCCGAGCGTGCCGCCCATCGCCGCGACCAGCTTGCGGCAGATCGAGAGCCCGAGCCCCGCACTCGAGAAAACGTGATCGCCGGGGTCGCGCTTCCGAAATGGATCGAAGAGTGAGCTCATCACCTGCGCCGGAATTCCGCGCCCCGTATCGCGCACCGAGAACGTCAGCCGCGAGCGCGATGGCGCGGTGACCGAGATCTCGACGTGCCCGCTCGACGTGAACTTGAGCGCGTTCGTCGTGAGATTGAGCAGCACACGATTGAGCGCGCCCGGATGTCCCACGCGGAAATCGGCGTCGGGCGGCACCAGCAGCACCGCGAGTCTCTTCTCCTCCGCCATCGGCAGCACGATGTCGTGCACCGCGCGAAGGATCGCGAGTACCGAGAACGCCTCGGCCTTCGGATCGATGAGTCGATTGCCGCCACGCGCGAAGGCGATGACGTCGCTCGCAACAGCGCTCAGCCCGAACGCGGCGCTGTAGATGAGGCCCAGCTGCCGCTCCTGCACAGTGTTCACATCGCCGCTCTGCCCTTTGCGCAGCGTCTCCGCGAGAAAGAGGATCGATGCCAGCGGCGAGCGCAGGTCGTGCCCGACTTCGACCAGCAGCTCGAGCCCTCCGGGCCCCGCGAGCCGCGCGCTGAAACGGTGCGCATCGTCGTGCTCGATGATCTGATGCACGCGCTCGACGGCGCCCAACATCCGGAGTATGCCGCCAGCGTCGACACCGGTGCCTGCGTCGCGCAGCTCGGCGAGCAGACACGCGCGGAGCGCATCGAGCGCGAGCGGCGCCGGCGCCGGCGGGTGCGTCCGCGGCTCGGCATGCTCATCGATCGCAGCTGCGCGTACCGCGTCGGACACCCACGCGATGCTGTCGCGCAAGTCGGCATCGTGGTGCGCAGACTGCGCCACCGTCGCCAGCTCTCGCAGCGCGCGCGCGGTCGCGTGCGCGAGGGCCTCGGCCAGCGCGCCAGGCAGCGCGGGGGCATGCGCCTCTATTTCCGTCACCGGCATCGCCGCCTGCTCGTTCGTATCCAACGGTGAGGCTCGGCCATCCATGCTGTTGTCCCGCTACGTGCGCCAGCAGTCACTCGCGAGTTCCGTTCAGCTCATCCCGTCGCACGTTGTGCTTCTCCATGAGACGATAGAGCGTCGTCCGGTCGATGTTCGCGAGCCGGGCGGCGCGCGACATGTTGCCGCCCGCCCGCGCCGAGAGCCGTGACAGATACTCACGCTCGAACTCGGCGATCAGCCGGTCCTTCGCCGCGTGATACGGCTCGTCCATCATCGCGCCCGACATCGACGTGCGCGCAGGCGCCGAGTTTCCATCTTCGTACGCGGGAATGTCCTGCGGCTGAATCGGCTGACCCGGCTCGGCCAGCACCGCGACGTGCTCGATGACGTTCTGCAGCTCGCGCACGTTCCCGCGCCACTGACGCGTGCGCAGAAACTCCATGCTGTTCTCGGTGAGCTTCGGCAGGCTATCGCTCGTCTCGCGATGCCGCTCCCAGTAGTACGCCAGGAAGTGGTTCGCGAGCAGCGGAATGTCCTCATGACGCTCACGCAGCGGCGGGAGCTTGATCGGAACCACCCGCAGACGATAGAAGAGATCCTCGCGCAGGATTCCCGCGTTCACCGCCTCCTGCGGATCGCGATTGGTCGCCGAGACGAAGCGTACGTCGACCGTTGCATCCTGCTGCTCGCTGCCGACACGCCGCACGACGCCGTCCTGCAGCACGCGCAGAAGCTTCGCCTGAATCGGATGCGACATCTCGGTGAGCTCATCGAGAAACAGCGTCCCGCCATTCGCAGTCTCGAGCAGCCCGGGCTTGTCGCGATCGGCACCGGTGAAGGCGCCCTTCCGATGTCCGAACATCTCGCTCTCCAGCAGCGGCTCGGGGAGCGCGGCGCAGTTGATCGGCACGAGCTTCCTGCTGGCGCGCCGGCTGTGATGATGGATGAACTGCGCGATCACTTCCTTTCCCGTACCGCTTTCGCCGGTGATCATCACCGACGCATCGGTGGGCGCGACCTTTCGCGCGAGCTCGACGGCTTTGCGAAAGGCCGGGGCGACGCCGAGCAGGGTGATCTTGTCGCTGTTCCCGTTTTGCTGCGTGAGCTGCTGCCGGAGCGCCTTCGTCTCGCGAGTCACCATCACGGCGTGCGATGCGCGCCCGACGAGCACCTGGAGATGCGTCGCCGAGAACGGCTTGGGGAGATAGTCCCAGGCGCCGGCGCGAAGCGCCTCAATGCTCGATGACACGCTGGGATTTCCGGTCATCACGACGACGATCGTCTCGCGATGCATCTCGAGCGCCGCCTTGAGGATGTCGAGGCCGGAGATGGGCTGGAGATAGAGGTCGACCAGCACGATGTCGAACTTCCGGCGGCGGACGACCTCGAGCGCCTCGTCCCCCCTGCCCACGAAGGTGACGTTGTAGCCATCGAGCTCGAGGACGCTGGCGCACCCCTCCCGGAGCGTCCGATCATCATCGACGACGAGGATGCGAATGTCGGCTTTGACGGCGGCCGGGATCGCCAGTGGATCGCGTCCGACGCGCGACGATGGCGCCGCCACATCTATTGGTGGGGCGGGTAGCAATGGGGCCGACATGATCAATCTCCTTGGAGCGCAGGCAACCGAGGCGAGCCTCTTCCCTATTACGATGAACTCGTGCGGCCATGCGTCACATTATGTGCGTGCCTTCCGCTACAGGTCCGGAATTCTGTCGCTCGCGCACAGCGAACCTACAGAAAACCGCAATAAAATGTTACACGCTCGCAACAGCTCTGCCGCTGCACAACTACAGTGGCAACGGCAACCATACTACACCATCTGCGGCGGCAGCGCCACTCTCGGATCGCGAAGGCGCGACGGCATCGCTACTATTCCTGTAATCGGGGCTCGCCGCAGATCGTTCGGGCAGCCTTTTGGCGGTCGAAGCATACCCTTCGCTGGGCCTGATATTGCATCCCCGCGCCCTGTAGCCTGCTCGCCCAAAGGCCGTCCCGTTGGCATGACGCGCAGCCGATTGTACATATTGGCCACGCGTCTCCTTACTCAGCACACTCGTCGATGACTGCTCCGCAATTTCCGTCGAATCTTCCCGTCGAGCCAAATCGCGAGCCCACTTCGGTTGCGTACGGCCAGAACTACCAGCCGACCTGGGCGCAGCAATCGCCCATGGAGGAGCCGGGGATTTCGTGGTCGCGCTACTTCTCGGCGCTCAAGCGCTACAAGTGGCTGATCCTGCTCGTCGTGATTGCCGGCACCGGCATCGGCTTCGGCGTCACCCAGTTCATGACGCCGGCTTACCAGACGCAGGGAACGGTCTGGATCTCGGAAGATGGGAAGGGCGGCGCCGCGCAGGGGCCGATCCAGGGGCAGCCGCTCGTCACTCCCGGCGCGTGGGCGGATCTGATCAAGAGTTCGTCGATCATGGACAATGTGGTGCGGAAGTATTCGCTCTACATCTGGCCCAGTCTCGCGCGCGATTCGGCTGTTTTTCAGGGCTTCCAGCCGCGCCCGGGCCTTCGCGCCGGCTCGTACACGCTCCGCACCGACGCCGCGAACACGCACTACACGCTCATCACGACGAAGGAGAAAAAGGTCGTCGAGAGCGGAATCGCGGGCGACTCCGTGGGACGCGCGCTCGGCTTCGCATGGAAGCCGTCGGCTCTACTCCTCGGACCGAACCGCGCCGTCGCCTTCACCGTCGTGAATCCGCGCGACGTGTCGACGGGACTCATCTCTCGCGTCGAAGTGGCACTGCCGCAAAACAGCCAGTTCATCAAACTCACGCTCGCAGGTGCGAGCGCCCAGCGCACGGCGATGATCCTCAACGGCATCATGCGCGAGTTCGTGTATACCGCGGGTGAGCTCAAGCGCCGCAATCTCACCGAAGAGTCGAAGGCCCTCGCCGACCAGCTCGACACGGCCTCGCGCGCGCTTCGCTCGTCGGAGACCTCGCTCGAGTCCTTCCGCAAGAACACCATCACCCTTCCGTCCGAGGCGCTCATCGCTGCGCCCGCAACCGGCATGGCGTCGCCCGGTGGCGGCGACCCAATGATCGGCAACTACTTCGGGCAGAAGGCTCAGTACCTCACGGTGCAGCACGACATCGCGATGCTTCAGATCCTCGCGCGCGATCCGAATACGATCACTGCGGACGCGTTCATCGGCATCCCGTCGGCACAGGCATCGCCCGCGCTGCAGGCAACGCTCACTGATCTGAGCAAGCGCGAGGCAGCGCTCCGCGCCGCGCGCGAGAGCTACACCGACGAGCACCGCATCGTACAAGATCTCCGCCTTTCCGTGCAGACCATGCGCACGCAGACGCTGCCCCAGGTGCTCAACACGCTGATCGCCGATCTCCAGGCACGCGGCACCGATCTCAGTCGCCAGATGGCGAGCGCGTCGACGGAGCTGCAGAACATTCCGTCGCGCACGATCGAGCAGATGCGCCTCCAGCGCGATGTCGTGTCGCGCTCGTCGCTCTACTCGATGCTCCAGCAGCGCTACGCCGAGACCAAGCTCGCCGAAGCGGGCGCGATACCGGATGTCAGCATCCTCGACACGGCCGTCGCGCCACTCGCACCAACGAAGAACACCGCGCCGACGATTCTCCTGCTCGCCCTCGTGGTGAGCTTCGGCGCATCAGTCGGTCTCGCGCTGCTGCTCGATCACACCGATCCGCGCCTTCGCTATTCCGAGCAGGTCACCCGCGAGCTCGGTCTGTCGATTCTCGGCGCCGTGCCCACGATCAAGCGCTCGCGCGCCGGCGATCCCGATCCCGAGGAAGCCGCACAGGTGATCGAGTCGTTCCGCACCATCCGCATGGCGATCACCAATCAGTACGACGCGAGCGGCTCGGCGATGCTCACGGTCTCGAGTCCGGGCGCGGGCGATGGCAAATCGCTCGTCTGCTCGAATCTCGCGCTGTCGTTCGCCGAGGCGGGCTATCGCACGGTGCTCGTCGATGGCGACACGCGCCGCGGACAGCTGCACGCGATGTTCGGCGCGAACCGCCGTCCGGGGCTGCTCGACCTGCTCGGCGGCGATGTGCCGTTCGAAGCAGTGCTGCGGAGCACCACACACGATCGCCTCACGCTCATTCCGTGCGGTACGCGTCGTCATCGCGGACCGGAGCTGCTGCACTCGCAGGCGATGTCGCAGTTCATCGCCGAGCTTCGCCGTCGCTACGATGTCGTGGTGGTCGACAGCCCGCCACTCGGTGCCGGCGTCGATCCGTTCGTTCTCGCCGCAGCGACGCAGAACATGCTGATCGTGCTGCGCACGGGCGCGACCGACCGGAAGATGGCGGAGAACAAGCTGAAGCTGCTCGACCGTTTGCCGGTGCGCATGCTGGGCGCCGTGCTCAACGACATCCGCGCACAGGGCGAGTACAAGTACTACTCGTATCTGTACGGGTACACCACGAGCGAGGATGACGATCTACCGCGTACCTCGCCGCAGGTCGGCGAGCTTACAGGGCGAACCTGAGCGGCGAGCTGTCGTAGCTGCGCAGCTCGTCGCTGCGCTGGGCGCTGCGCGCGTCGCGCAGTGCGGAGTTCGCGCGCAGCAGCATCTCCACCGCATCTACGGCCGATTTCGCACCATCCGCAACCGAGCAGTAGCCGGCGCGCAGCTCCACGCGCTGCGCGATGCCGTCGGGCTGCGTGAGCATGTCGGAGAGCTGTGACTCGAGCCGCTCCATCATGCGGATCGCGCCAGGCTCTTCGGTGGCAGGCGCGATGATCGCGAACTCGGTGGGTCCGAGGCGGCCGATCGCATCCGACGCGCGTCCGGTGCGGCGCACGATGGCGCCGAGCCTCTCGACCATGATCTCGGTGATCGCCGGCGACGTCATCTCGCTGTCCGTAGTGGCGACGGGAGTGAACGCGACGCATGAGATCGGCGCGTGGAGGCGCTGCGCATCGGCAGACATCTCGCGCGCTCGGCGAACCATCCCCTGCATGTTATACAGGCCCGTTGCCTGGTCGAGCAGACTCTCATCGCGCAAACGATCTACGGCGCGCTTGCCGCGCATGTACGCATCGAGCTTGAGCAGCAGGACTTCGGCGTCGAGGGGCTGGCTGACGATCTCCCAGGCGCCGGCCTTGAACGCCTCGAGCCGCTCGTGCCGCTCAGGCGTGCCCGAGCTGGTGAAGATGATCGGCGTCTCCTCGGGGAAGTGCGGATCGTCGCGAAGCGCGCGGCAGACGTCGACGCCACGCATATCCGGGAGCCGCACGTCCACCATGATCAGATCGGGTTGCGCGCTCCGCACCAGGCCGAGCAACTGGCGACCGGTGTATGCTCGCAGGACGGCGAAGCCGTGCGGTCCGAGGATGGTCTCGAGGGAACGCGCGGCCCATTCGTGCTCGTTGGCGAGCAGAATGAGAGGAGGTCGAGGGGTGAGACCGTCTTCCGTCATGCACTTCCGATGGCTGGGAGCTGCGCGCTGCAGCGAGTACGCGCGCTACGGTGCGGGCGCACGCTCTGCACGTACTGTGCAATCGGGGCGAAACGAGGATAACTCGTTGCGCGCAAGGAGCTTCCAACGGACGCAGCGATGCATGGAAACGCTTTCATGGGGCACGGGTGCCACATCTACGATGTAATGCTGACACGCGGGCAATGCGATGTGTATCACAAATCTAATGAATCACCCCTTACAGACGTGTGCAAGCTCATGTCATTCATTTCGGTCCACTTCAGTAACCGGTGTGCAACCGCATTGTGTATGAGGCGGTCGATATTGTGGAGGGTTCGCCACAACTGGCACCGTCCGTGCTCTGTACCGCTCAGTTGGGGCCGCTACTCAAGTCACCAAGCCGTAAAGATTTATCGTCAAATGGCATTCTTCTCACCTCTAGCACGGCTGGTGCAATGACCACCGCGTACATGAGCACTTCATTTCGGTACAGCCTCGACCGGCTGCAAAGCTTGGCCCGCGGAGCAGTCACCGGTTTGGCCCTCGTTGCAGGCTTCAGCGCCTGCCACCATTCGGCCCCGCCCTCCTCCAAGTTGTTGCCGCCGAGCGAGAGTCAGCACGCCGAGGCGACAAGGGTGCAGTTGCAGGCGCTGGCGGTGACAACGGATCAGGAGGCCGCGGCGCAGACCGATGCCGGGCTTCGCGCTCAGAAGCAGATGCAGGCGGCGACGATTCGTGCACGGCTGCGCGACGGTGATTTCGATGTAGGCGACCGTGTTTTTTTATCGATTCGCACCGATTCGTTGGTGAGTGACACGGTAGTCGTCCGCGCGGGGAGAGTGATCAAGTTGCCCAATTTGCCGGACATCTCGCTGCAGGGAGTGCTTCGCTCGGAGCTTCAGGAGTATCTGACGACGCAGCTGACGCGATACATCAAGCGGCCGGATGTTCAGACGATGTCGCTGGTGCGTGTGGCGGTGATGGGTGCAGTGAGCAAGCCGGGGTTCTATCAGCTCCCGGCGGACATCGCGCTGGCCGATGCGATCATGATGGCAGGCGGACCGACGCAGAATGCGGATGTCGACCGGACGCAGGTGAAGCGCGGCAGTGATGTCGTCTACTCGTCGACGCTGCTCGGCCAGGAAGTTGCGAAAGGAGCAACGCTCGATCAGCTCAACATCAGACCGGGCGATCAGATAGTGATAGGTGAGCGCCATCACACCAATTTCGCCTTGATCGCGTCGATCGTCGGAATTACCGCAGGGCTGGTGAGCACCATCGTAGTACTGAGGCGCCATTGAGCAACGGACGTAGCGAAGGAGCAGCGAAAGTGTGGAGTATCCCGCAGGTCAGCGAACAACCGATGGTTGAGCGCGCACCAACTCGACGTCGGAGTGGGAGCGGACGCATCGTCACGCCCTCTGCCGATTCGCCAGCGGGAATCGACACGCCACGTCGCGTGGAGCGGCGCGCGCCGCAGACCGCGCCCACGTGCGTCGTGCGCGATCGCTCCGAGATCGCGAACCGCTGCGTGAACGTGACGCTCGCGTCCGTTTCGCTCGTGGCGCTGTCACCGGTGATCGCGCTCGTCGCGGTGGCCGTCAAGCTGACATCGCACGGTCCTATCGTGTACTCACAGACACGCGTCGGGCTCGATCGCCGCCGCCACGCGATCGATGCGCTGTACAGCAATCGCAAGCAGGATCAGGGTGGGATGATCTTCACGATCTACAAATTCCGCACGATGCGCGCGGATGCAGAGCGAAATAGCGGGGCAGTATGGGCCACGCGAAACGATCCGCGTGTGACGAAGCTGGGCCGTATCCTCCGCCGCACCCGCCTCGACGAGCTGCCGCAGCTGTGGAACGTGATCCGTGGCGACATGAACATCGTTGGTCCGCGCCCCGAGCGTCCGAGCATTTTCGTTCGCCTTCGCGAAGATCTTCCCGATTACAGACTCCGCCAGCGCACGCGCCCCGGCATCACCGGCTGGGCGCAGATCAATCATGCGTACGACACGTCGATCGACGACGTGCGCACGAAGATCCGCTACGACCTCGAGTATCTCGAGCGCCAGTGCCTGGCCGAGGATCTCAAGATCATGGCGAAGACGGTGCCGGTGATGCTGTTCCGGCGCAGCGGCTGGTAGGCTAATCGCAGGAATCGCATCGACGATACGAGGCGCTACTTTGCGAAAGCATATCGCCGGATTGGTTGCACACACCGCGAATCGTCTCGTGGTGCTTCTCACCCTGAGCGCTGTTGTCGCCTGCGCTCCCGTCTCCGCACAACAGCCCGAGACGATCGTGATCGACTCCGCACGTCGCTCGCTCGACGTGGGGCAATCGACCACCGCTCGGGCGACGGTTCGTGATTCCGCCGGTCACGTTGTTAAACGCGCCGTTGCCTGGTCCACTGACAATCCTGCGATCGCCCGTGTCGACGCCAATGGAGTCATCACTGCCACCGGCGCCGGCGTTACCGGAGTGAGCGGCAGGATCGGACCGAGCGTAGTGTCGACTCAGGTGAGCGTGTATTCGCCCTCCGCCGTGGGCACTACGAAAAATGACGCCAATGCAGCGCGGCCGGCGCACATCAACGAGGTGGCGCCGAGAGCTCTCGCCCGGAGCGGAGCGACTCAATCCCCACATTACTCGCACATAAGCGTATTCTACACGGATTTCTATTCGGCCTATGCGTCTCCATCGGACCGCGACGCGACGATCGGTTTCCTCGGTCCACGAGTGGATGCGATCATGTCGGGGCCGGCGGCGGCGTGGAAAAATGTGAATCCCACGATTCGATATTTCCCATACGCGTTGCAGTACGAGGTCGTGCAAAGTCCCGCCGGAAAATCCAACGCGAGTCTGACGACGGCGTTTACGGCCGACATGATTCGCTGGTATGCGTTGAATCCCAAGTATGATTACGAATCCGCATACCTGCATCGAGGTGGTCACGATTCGACTCATCGCGTAGCGTTCAAGAATGAGTCATATCGATGGCTCATCAATCCGGGCGACGCAGGCTCGCGCGCGTATCAGGCTGATCGTTTCGTTCGTATCGCGCAGGGACATGCAGGCGTATTTCTCGATGAATTCGGAGGCTCGATGTACGGCGCGATCAAGCCGACGGACGAATTCGCGACCGGCGCGGCGTACCTCGCGTCGGAAACCGCGATGATCGCGCACATTCACGCGGCAATTGCTCCGCGCATACTGCTGATCAACATCGCGGAATACTGGACACCAACGGATTCTGCAATCGTCGTGGCGGGCGGCGGCGCACAGCTCGAACGTACGAACTATCCATTTGGCGATCGAACGGAGGGACGCTGGACCCAGATCGATCATCTGCTGGCGAGTGGAGTCTACACGGAGTTCGTGACGGCGATCTCGTATACCGAATGGGCTGGCGTCATGCACAATCATCCCAGCTTCGATGGAGGGCTCTACAACGCGCCCACGGAGCGCGGTCAAATGACGCAGCTCGCCAGCTACTACATGTCGGTGGGCGCCGATCCTCAGCAGCTCTCGTTCGATCAGCAGAATTTCTGGAATATTCGACCGGACAAAGCGTGGGCGAGCGCGGTGGAGGTGGATGTTGGACATCCTGTGCGGGCGAGACACATTATCGCCAAGGGTGTCGATTCGAAAGGACAGAGCTATCGGATCTACGCTCGCGAATTCGAGCGCGCGCTCGTGCTCGTGCGACCGGCCGTGACTTGGCGACCGACTGTCTACGGCGAGGACACCGCTATCGAAGTTCCGCTGTCAAAGCCGATGCGACTGCTTCATCGGGACGGTACGCTCGGAGCTTCGGTAACGCGTGTGATGTTGCGGAACGTCGACGCTGCAATTCTCTTTCAATAGCGTGCGCAAGATGATCGCTGTCGGCGCGTGTAGGTGACGCTGCCCGTCGCGCGTGCCCGACACCTTCCTGCGCTCGACGGGCTTCGCGCGGTCGCCGTATTCATCGTCATTGCCTACCACGCCGGATTGATGCAGGCAATTCCTGGCGATCTGGGCGTCACGCTCTTCTTCGTTCTGTCCGGCTTCCTCATTACGTGGTTGCTGATGCGGGAGTACGCCTCGACGGGATCGATATCGATACGTGCATTCTACACGAGACGTGCGCTCCGAATTTTCCCAGCGTACTACGTGTTCATCCTTTTTTCGCTGACGCTCGACAACGTACTGGGGCATCGCTGGTCGCTCGGACTCGTCTCGGTCGCCTTCACCTATCTCGTCAACTACTACAACGCTTTTCTCGGACACCCGACGACGTCGATCGCGCATGCGTGGAGTCTGGCGGTCGAAGAGCAGTTCTACCTGCTTTGGCCATTGGCGTGTCTCGCCCTTCTTCATCGCTCGCGCGCTGTTGCGAGGCGTACCGTTGGAATCCTCGTCGTAGCTGTCGTGATTTGGCGATCGGCGCTGTATGTGTTTCTGCACGCGCCATCCTCTTACGTGTATAATGCGTTTGATACACGCTGCGACGCGCTGGCGATCGGCTGTTTCCTCGCGCTCTCCTCTGGCGAGGGCTGGTTCGTTACTCTCGAACGGCGAATTCGATCATCGTCGTTGTTGCCCCTCGTGCCGATCGCTCTGATTCTGCTGTTTCGACACTATTCCTCTCTGGCCTATCACTACAGCGTCGGGATGACGGTCGATGCAGCACTTATCGCGCTTTTCATGATTCAGATGCTCGGCCTTTCGACGACTCCGCTTTGGTCGTGGCTCGACCATCCGATAACACGTACGCTCGGACTGATCTCTTATCCGAGCTATCTCTATCATGTATGGGGACTCTCCGTGGGTGAGAAGCTCCTGCCGCATGGCCCAAAGGTGCTGACGTTCGCCGTGGGTTACGCCGCTACGCTCTGTATGGCGTGGGGCTCGTTCAAGATCATCGAGCGTCCGTTTCTCGCCATCAAGGATCGAATCTCGTCGTCTCCTCCAAGCGCGCAAAACGTGTCGGTCAGCGTCGGTCCATAGCGCCCACACAATGTCGACGCCGCATAGAATTTCTTGACTCTGCACGGCGCACAGCGAGGAGGAACGCGACTGTAATCATACGTGCCAACGCCGCGGCGTTAAGTGTGCGATGCGAGCGACAAAACCGCGTGTAAGAAGCATCGTGACGTCAGACAAAGAAGGCGCGTCTGACCATTACGATCATCCTACTAACCCACAGTACGGCACGATCGCACGGGCTGACGCCCGGCGACAACGGCAAACCCGCCGAAAGACGGGGACGCAAAGCCTACGAGACTAAGATGTGCCACCCGGCACATTACGTCGGTCGGGTTGCCCGAAGAGCCTGTAAGGACTTTGGCCTATGTCGATTTCTCGCTACGCACTCGCGCTCGCGAGCTGCGCGACTCTCGTCGCCTGCTCGGCAATGACCGATCCGTCGGCTTCTGCAACTACGCCACAGTCGCTCGCGCGATGGTTGATCATCTCGCCGGCGCAGCCGACGATGCCTCCCGGCCAGTCGCTGTTGCTCTCCGTTCGCATGCTGGATTCGGCCGGTCGTGACATCGCCGGTCAACCCGCACTGTGGAGCACGAGCGATTCTTCAATCGCATCAGTAGCCAGCGATGGAACTGTGAGCGCGCACTCCATCGGGAGCGCGCAAGTCACGATCGCGTCGGGGCACCGACGCGTCTCGGCGCTCGTGATTGTGTCCAACACACCGCCCACGCCAACGTGGGTGAGCGTGAATCCTGGAACCGCGCAGGTCTCCGTTCACAGTTCGCTCCGCTTACAGGCGTCAGTCACGGACGTCAATAATCACCCGCTTGCCAACGTACGAGTGACGTGGACGAGCGCCGACCCATCGGTGGCGAGCGTCGACTCGACTGGCGCGGTCACCGGTGTTACGACCGGCTCGGTCAACATTCTCGCGCATACGGCTTCTAATGAGGCTACGGCGCAACTGACCGTTGTTGGCGCCAGCGTGGCGCACCCACCCGCACCAGAGACGCCGAATCAGCCGGCCCCGCCGCCACCTCCGCCGCCGCTCCCACCCACGTCCGCCGGCTCGCTGTATAACGGATACAGTGCTGTGTCGCCGCACTGGTCGCACATCCGCACCGCCGTCACGGATTTCTATTACTCGTGGAACAGCGTTGAGCGGCAATGGGCGGGACAGCATTACGACCTCTCGATGTCAGGCAGTGCTGCCGCGTGGAAAGCCGTAAACCCAACGATCCAGAATTATCCGTACGTGCTCCTCGGCTTCACCGTGCTACCCTCCGCGACGCCGTCAACCGGCCTCCCCGCCAGCCAGTGGTACGATGATGCGGTGAGATGGTATTCCGCGCATACGCAGTACAACATTGAGACCGCGTTCCTGCATCGCCTCGGTCAGCCTGCCGACGCCGCACATCGCCTGAAGCCGTATGGTTGGAACTCATACGTCTGGGTAATTAACCCAGGGGATCCAGGCCTCATCGCCTACCAAACGGATCGTTTCCGACGTTTGGGGTTGGGCCAGGATGGACTGTTCATCGATGTTCAGGCATCGGGAGATCTCGCAACCTTTTTGAAGGACTCGACTGGCCGCTCGAGCGAATATACGAGCAGCGCCACCAGCTGGCCGCCCAGCGGCCAGTATTTTACCGACTACGCGGCGCTGCTTCGCACGCTCAAGAACGCAATAGGAGCGACCATGCTGCAGCCAAATACGGGGATGTACAACTTCGATCCCGATTTCGCGGACGTCAGCGCGGCCGGTGCCACTCACATGGAGAAGGCGAACAATCCGCTCTACACCGGGCTGCCCGCCACCTGGAGTTGGATCGACAAGATGCTCGGCGCTTCGGTGTCCGTGAACTTCGTCGACGCTCTCGACTACTCGGATATGAATTCCGTGAAATTGCGTCTGGGTGGTAGCGCAGACAGTGCATTCCATCGGATCAAGATGATGGAGCTCGCGAGTTACTACATGGTCGTCCCCCATTCGCCTGACAAGCTGCAGCTTCAGCTCGTGAACGAATGGAGCCGCCCCTTCTCGACGGTGTGGATAACGGCGCAGGAGGCAAACATCGGACACCCGACGGCCACCCGTCAGCAGCTGTCAGAGTCCGTAGTGAGCACCGATCCGTTCGGTCAGCGGGTGGCTGTATTTCAGCGCGATTTCGATCGTGCGCTCGTGATAGTGCGGCCACAAACGGGATGGGGAACGCAACGCTACGACGATGCCTCAGCCATCTCGATCCCACTTCCATCGAGCGAGACGTGGGTTCCTCTGCACGCCGACGGGACCCTCGGCTCACCCGTGACCACCATCAAGCTGAGGAATGCGGAGGCGGCGATTCTGATCAAGAAGCGAACAACTTAGTCACGGATGTAAATCGTCATCCGGGGCCGAGGGGGAACCCGCCCCTTCGGCCTGTTCTACTCGCAGCACCTGCCGCTGTGTCGTGCCACCAGCCGTCATCGTGATCACGTAGTCGCCGCTCTCGACGATGGTACCGCCGCGGCGCGCGCCGCCGAATCCACCGCCGGGCATCGCCTTACTCGCGCGCACGGCTCCGAGCACCTGACTCAGCACTTCCTGACTCACGGCCGGCTCCCCCTCGCCTTCCGCTCCGCCCTCGGCGTTCGCCGCAGCACCCACGACCTTCGTGGTGTCCGCGCCCGCAAGCTTCTTCGTGCTGTCCGGCCCTCCGCGGCCACTACCGTGGTGCGGCAGCGGACTTTCGCCCGGACGCTCCGTAAAGCGTCCACCGCCGCCGCCCCCGCCGGATGCGCGATCGAAGAGATCGCTGACGGTGCCGTTCTCGAGGTGCTCACGCACATTCTCGAGCACCGGCTTGGGCGCGACGCCGGCCGTCTCGAGCGAGTCGAAGACGTGGTCGACCTTTCGCACGGTGATCAGGCTGTCGCGTCGTCCCGCGGGAGTGAGCGGCGTCGGCGGGGGCGTCTTCCCCGTGAGATCCCAAGTGACGTGATGAATTCCGGCGCCGCCGCGCCCCGTCAACGACTTGAGCGTGTCGCCCTTCACGTTGGTGATCACGATCTTCACCGTGTCCTTCGGTGACCCGCTCGTGAGACGATAGATCAAGTCGGCGCCGAACGGCGCGCTGCGCCCGCGGAACGTGCTCTGTCCGGCGGTGATTTCTGCGCCCGGGGGTTCGCCGAACGCGTACGCCGTTTTCGGCGCGAAGAGATACGCGCCGCTCTGTGCGAACACGCTGTCCTTCAGCTGCTCGAGAGCGGCCACATCCGCGATCCAGATCCCGCGGCCGTGCGTCGCCGCAATGATCTCGTGGTCGCGCGGATGAATCTTCAGATCATGCACGGGCACGGTGGACAGCCCGCTCATGAACTTCTGCCAGCTCTCTCCGCGGTCCCGCGAGATGTACGCGCCCACGTCCGTACCGACATACAGCAGGTCGCGGTTCACCGGATCCTCGCGGACCACATGCAGGAAGTCGGGACCGCCTTTCGGCAGATCATTCACGATCGACTTGAACGTCTTTCCGAAGTCGCTCGTGACGAAAAGATAGGGCGCGAAATCGTCGACGCGATGGTCATCGAAAGCGACGTAAAAGGTCGCGCTGTCGAAGTGCGAAGGCTCGATGCGAACCACGTACGTCTTCGGTGGCACGCCAGGGAAGCGTCCGCTGAGATTGTCCCACGTCGCGCCGTTGTTGTGCGTCAGCCAGACATTGCCGTCGTCGGTGCCGACCATGAGGAGCCCTGGACGCACGTACGATTCGGCGAGCGTCGTGATCGCGCCGTACGTCTCCGCGCCGGTGGCGTCGTTCGTGATGCCGCCCGTCGAGTCCATGCTCCACCGCACCTTCGCCATATCGCGTGTCGAGAGGTCGGGCGAGATCGGGAGGAAGTCATCGCCGCGATTCGTGGACATGAGCACGCGGTTTCCGGCTGCGTAAATCGTCGAAGGCGCGTGTGGCGAGATGATGAACGGCGTGTTCCAGTTGAAGCGCAGATCGAGATCGGTCGAGTCCTTCTCCTGCAATGCGCGCAGCTCGGCGAGACGTTTCTTCTGCGACGACGGCACCGGCTTCGCGGTGTCGCTGCGCGCGACGAGAATCGAGTCCTCGACCTGCAGATAGCGCGGACGCCACGAAGGCTTCACGAGTGGCGTGCCGACACCCGTGCCGTAGTCGAGGCGGCGAATGTTGCCCCCCTGCGACTCGGCGTAGATGATGTCGGGATTCGTCGGGTCCTGCGCCGTGTAGAATCCATCGCCGCCGCCGACGGTGAACCAGTCGGCGTTGGTGATCGCGCCGCGCTTGCGGCTCGGACCGCACCAGCTTCCGTTGTCCTGCAGGCCGCCGCACACCCGGTACGGCACCGCCATGTCGTAGCTGACCTCGTAGAACTGGCCGATCGAGATGCGATTGAGAAAATCGAAGTTGCCGCCTCGGTCCCACGTTTGTGACACGCCGCCATCGTCGCCGACGAGGAAATGCTCCGGATCATTCGGGTCGATCCACATCGCATGATGATCGACGTGGACGCCGACGGTGCCGTTGCGCACCGTCTTGCCGCCATCATCCGAGAAGTTGAACGGCGTCGACGACCAGTAGACGCGATTCGGCAGTTTCGGATCGACGCGTACCTGCGAGTAGTAGAAGGGCCGCACATCGACGTCGTTCATCCACTGCCACGTCTTCCCTCCGTCCTGGGAGCGATACAGTCCGCTCAGCAGCCGCTGCCTGCCAGCCGCCTTCGGCTTCTCGCCCGCCGAGTCGCTCGCCGGAGCGCGAAGCGCATGCGATGCGCCGCGCATCGAATCCGCCTCGACGAGCGCGTACACCGTGGAGGGGTTGCTGCGCGAGATCGCGACGCCGATGCGCCCCTTCATCGTCTCGGGAAATCCGCCGCCTTCCACCTTCGTCCACGAGGCACCTGCGTCCGTGCTCTTCCACAGTGCGCTCCCCAGGCCGCCGCTCTTGAGGAAATACGGACCGCGCACACGCTCGTAGCTCGAAGCCCAGATCACATCCGGATTCGACGGATCCATCGCGACGTCGACGAACCCCGCCTTATCGCTCACGAACTTGATGAGCTGCCAGCTCTTCCCGCCGTCCGTGGTCCTGTACAGCCCGCGCTCGGGATTCGAGCCCCACACGTGGCCGAGTGCAGCGACGTAGACGATGTTCGGGTTGGTGGGATGCACGATGATACGACCGATCTGCTGCGTCTTCTCGAGACCCATGAGCTTCCATGTCAGCCCGCCATCGGTGCTCTTGAAGATCCCGCCGCCCGGCGAGATCGAGTTGCGCGAGTTCTGCTCGCCGGTGCCGGCCCAGATCTGGTTCGTGTCCGAAGGTGCGATGGCGAGCGCGCCCATCGAGACCACGCGCTGGTCGCCGAAGAGCGGGCGGAAGGTCGTCCCCGCATTCGTCGTCTTCCAGATGCCGCCCGCGGCGCTCGCGACGTAGAAGGTCTTCGACGGGCTCGGAATTCCGACGATGTCCGCGATGCGTCCGCCCATGTCCGCGGGGCCGATGTTTCGCCAGCTGAACGACGCGAGCGTGGCCGAGTCGAGCGGGGTGGCGCGATGTTGCGCGAGAGCAGGAGTGGCGGAGAACAGGAGCGCTGCGGCCAACGAAGCGAGGGCGATCGAACGAGATGCATGCATGAGCTGCGCGATCCTCGGCGGGAGGCGGGGCGAGAACGGATGTGAGTGGACGGCGGATGTCATGAGTACGTGGACGTCGGCGGATGCGTTGGAGCATACGATGCGACGAACAGCAATTCCGCCTTTCGTAATCTTCCCGATAGCTTCGCGGCGGCGTGCTACTCGGGAATCGCGGCGCGCCGCGTCGGCTCCCACATTGGAAGCCGTTTGCTCCGCATCGCGAGCACCCACGCGCTGAGGCCGCCGAGAATCGATGCGAGCGCGAAGCCGGCGACGGCAAGCGGCAGGGGGACTCGGCGACCTTCAGGCCAGCGCATCGCGGCGAACCCGGCGGAAACTCCCGCGATGATGGCAAAAGCGAGTGCGAGCGCGACGCGCGACGACAGCGCGAGCCACACAATGCCCACGATCGCGAACGGAATGGACAGGTAGACCAGCCATCGCGCAAGCTTGTGGCTCAGGAGCGCAAAGGCGAAGGCGCCGTAGCGGAACGGGTTCATGAGCGACGCGCCGTAGCGCAGCGTCTCGAGCCCTTGCGCCATCGTGCGGGCCTTGCGCTTCGTCTCCGCGCGCAGCGATGGCGTGCGCGGCACCACCGCGGTTGCCTCGTTCACCGACACGGCGCGCAAGCCGAGCCGCCGTGCGATCAGCGCACTCGCGAAATCGCGCGCGAGGTCGTCGCGCAGCACAGTGCGCTGAATTTGTGCGCGCGCCGCGTAGCAGCAGCCGCTCGCGCCGACGATGCCGCCGAGCTGTGTCTCGAGGTCACGCACCCACATCTCGTAGCCCACGTACCCCTGCTCGCCCCGATTCCCCTCCGACTCGGAGCCGACGCTGACGTCGCGCCCCGAGGCGACGCCGATGGTGGGATCGGCGAACATGCGCACCAGTGCCTTCACCGAGTGCGGCTCGATGCGAATCGATGCGTCGGTGTTGACGACGATCTCGCCGCGCAGCGATGCCGCGGCCGAGTTCTCTGCGGCGGTCTTCCCGGCGCGCTGCACCACGCGATGCAACTCGACGCCGCGATCCGCATACTCGGCGACGATGCGATCGGTATCGTCGGTGGATGCGTCGGAGACGATGAGGATCTGGCGGCGGTCGGCGGGATAGTCGATGGCGAGCAGGCTCTCGATCGTCGAGCGGATGCGCGCCGCCTCGTTGTAGGCGGGGACGGTAATCGATATCGATGGCCAGGTCGCCGGATCGTTCGGCACTGCGCCCGCCGAGCGAAAGCGCGACGCAAGCCAGAGCAATGCCGGATAGCCGGCGTATGCCCATGCGAAGATCGCTATCGGAAGTGCGACGAGCACGTATGGAACGACACTCATTTGCGTGCGCCCGCCTTGACGCGAGCGCCGAGGAGATGACGGTAGAGCGCTTCGTAGCGTGCGCTCCATGGCGCGACGTCGTACTCGGCGCGCTGGCGGAGCTGCGCGGCCTGCGCGCGCGCGGAGGCCGCGTCGGGATCGTCGACGGTGGCGCGGATAGCGGCCGCGAGCGCCTTCGCGTCACCGGGCGGCACGAGCATGCTTTCGTTTGGCGAGAGCAGATCGGGAATGCCGCCGACGGCCGTGGCGACGATCGGGATGCGAGCGGCCATCGCCTCGAGGAGTACCATGGGGAGCCCTTCGGCGTGAGAGCTCATGACGAAGAGGTCGAAGGCGGCGTAGAAGCGCGAGGCGTCGGCGACGTTGCCCAGCCACTGGAAGCGGCCGGGCGCGATCGACTCCGCGCGTGCCTGCTGAGACGCGCGCTCGGGACCATCGCCGAAAATCGCGGCGCCGATCACGCGGTCGCCGATCGACGAGAGCGCGTCGATGAAGACGTCGATGCCTTTCTCTTTCGAGACGCGCCCGACCCAGCCGGCGATGAGGCCACCCGCCGGAAGTCCAAGAGCGGCACGTGCGGCGGCGGGATCGAGCGGCGCGGGGTGCCCCGACAGCGCATTGGGAATCAAATGAATGCGACTTTTGGGGACGCTACTCGCGACTAGGAGATCAGCCTGTGGTTTGGAAACGACGACGACGGCGTCGAAGTGACGAAAGGCGAGGCGTTGGAGTGCTTCGAACGTCCGATTTTTGATCCCGCCACCGGTAAAACCGTGAACAGTGGTTACTATCGGCACTCTCGATCTGTGTCCCGCGTGTCCACCGATTAGATCCGACCGATAACCATGTGTGTGAACTACACTTACATGCTTCTGCGCGACCAACTTCCGGATGAGCGATCCCTCGCGGAGGTAGCCACGCCCGGAAACCGCGAGAGGAATCACCTCGACGCCGGTTTTCGAGAGCGAGGCCAGAAAACCCGCACCTTCGCCCGGATTCGAAAGCGTTGGCGCAACCATAACTCTATGCCCCGCTCGGCTTTGCGCCTGGGCAAGCGTCGACACGACGGTCTCGAGCCCCCCAACCGGAGCGGGGGCCAGGAGGTGCAGGATCGTGAGAGGTGTGGTCAGTGCGGTCGGGTTGAAGGGAGAGTTCGCGAGCAAATGTCGGCCCCGTCGGGGGATGGCGCAACCAGCGCCGACAATACCACGGAAGGCACAGCTAATGCTCGATAGCGGACGCGTACTCCACGCGCGGTGAATCGACTATCGATCGCCAACGCAAGCCGTACCATAAAGCCAAGCCGACGATCGCCGACGAAAGCGTAATGCTCCCCCCTCCGCAAACCGACAGCCTGTCACTCGACAAATCGCTGGTGTCGGGCATCGCCTGGACGGGGGGAACCAAGTGGGCGACCCAGCTTCTCAGCTGGGCCGCTACGCTCGTCGTCGCGCGCATCCTCTCCCCATCCGACTACGGTCTCATGGGGATGGCCGCCGTCTACCTGGGGCTCGTCACGCTCGTCAACGAGTTCGGGCTCACCGCTGCCATCCTCCGCCATCGCGAGCTCACCGAGGAGCAGATCGCTCGCGTGGGCGGATTCAGCGTAGCCGTCGGGCTCGTGATCGCGGGCATTTCGGTGGTCGTCTCTCCCATAATTGCGCGCTTCTACGGTGAGCCTGCGGTCGCGACGATCATCACGGTGCTCAGCCTCAACTTCGTCTTCGGCTCGCTCGGTGTGCTCCCTCGCTCGCTCCTCGCGCGAGATCTCGCCTATCCTCGCCTCGCGATGATCGACGGGCTCACGAATCTCGCGCAGATGATCACGATGCTCGCCTTCGCCATCGGTGGCTTCCGCTACATGGCGCTCGTGTACGGAAGCCTTGTCGGCAGCGCGTGCGGCGCCCTGCTCGCACTCCGGTTTCGGCCGCACAAGCTCGCCTGGCCATCATCCTTCGACACGATCGGCGGCGCGCTGCACGTCGGCTGGCATATAGTCGTCGGGCGTCTCGCCTGGTACACCTACAACACCGCCGACTTCGCCGTCGTCGGGCGCGTGCTCGGCAAGCAGTCGCTGGGTGCGTACACGCTCGGATGGGAGATCGCGACGATGCCGGTGGAGCGCATCAGCTCCCTCGTCTCGAGCGTAACGCCGGGGATCTTCTCCGCCGTGCAGCACGATATCGTCGCGCTTCGCCGCTACTTCCTCGGCGTCGTCGAAGGGCTGGCGTTCATCACCCTTCCCGCTGCTGCGGGGCTCGCACTCATCGCAGGTGAGTTCGTCCCCGTCGTGCTCGGGCCCCAGTGGCTCGGCGCGATCGTTCCGCTTCGCCTTCTCGCGCTGTACGGCGGGGTCCGATCGATCGATACGGTTACGCCACAGGTGCTCATCTACACGGGGAATTCGCGACAGAGCATGTGGTATTCGGTGATCGCCGCGTGCGTGATGCCGGTGCTGTTCGTCGTCGGAACGCAGTGGGGCGTCGGCGGTGTGGCGACGGTGTGGATCGTAGCCTATCCGATCGTCGTCGCGCCGCAATACCGGCTGGCTTTCCGCGTGCTCGAGATGCCCGCGGTCACATATTTCAAGACGCTCTGGCCCGCCGTGAGCTCGACTGCGATCATGTCTCTGGCAGTGGGTGCTCTCCTCGTCACACTACCGCACACGTTGTCACCGGTGATTCGCTTGGCTCTCGAGGTATTCGTCGGCATCACCGTGTATGCGGGAATGATCGCGTGGAGGCATCGCGCGCGTGCGCTCGCGTTCGTGTCCATCGTGAGAGAGCACGCGCTGTGAGCGATGTCGCGGGAGCCACACCCTTCTGGGAGAAGCAGGGCACAGCGGCGCAGAGCGCGCGGCGGCTCGTTCTCGTCAGCTATCACTTCCCGCCCGACACCACCATCGGTGCGCGCCGATGGGAAAAGCTCGCGCACTCGGTGACGGAGCGCGGCTGGGGACTGGACGTAATCACCTGCCGCCCTTCGGCGATCGATGCCAAGCGTCTCGACTCGCTCCCCGCCGGCGTACGAGTGTACGGGATCGCCGACCCGGAGCTCGTATCGGAGCGTGTCGAGCACGTGCTCTGGCGCATGTATCGAACGGTGTGGCCGAACAAGCGGCTCGCTCCCGTCTCCGCCGAGCCCGATAGCGGAGAGGGTACGCCTGATCAGCGCGGGCGCCCCGAGTCGCTGAATCGGTCTGAGATTCGCGCAACGCCGCGCACGCCGCGCGAAGTTCTTCGCACGTACTGGGCGTGGCTCGAGCTCACGCATGGGATGCGCTGGGCGCGCCGTGCATCGGAGCTCGCGCAAGCTCTCATCGTAAGGGGTGTGCACGAGGCGGTGATCACGTC
The DNA here is from genome assembly GCA_013697785.1 of Gemmatimonadaceae bacterium. GTDB lineage: Bacteria > Gemmatimonadota > Gemmatimonadetes > Gemmatimonadales > Gemmatimonadaceae > FEN-1250. The sequence goes on along the minus strand of JACCWE010000144.1, from coordinate 44,273 downwards.
GGCACCTCCGCACATGAGCCACGAGGCGGGGCGGCTCGTGTCGGTCGCGACCGGACTTCCGTTCGTGATGGACATGCGCGACCCGTGGAGCCTGCAGCCTTGGCTGCGCGAGAGCGCCGCGAGCCCGCTCTGGTACACGCGGGCGGAGGCGTGCGAACGCGCGTGCATCGAGCAGGCGAAGCTGATCGTAGCGAATACGCAGCCCGCGCACACCGCGCTCGCCGCGGAGTATCCGGATGCGCGCGACCGCATCATCACCGTGATGAACGGATCGGATGACGATCCGCTCCCGCCGCACCGGCACGCCGACCGCTTCACGATCGGCTACGCGGGAACGATCTATCTCGATCGCGATCCGCTGCTGCTCTTCCGCGCGGCCGCTCAGGTGATCACAACGGAGAAGCTCACGCCCCAGCAGTTCGGCATCGACATCCTTGGCCGCTTCGCAGCGGAGGAGCATGTGCCGCTGCTCGGGATGGCGACGCGGGAGGGAGTCGCAGACTACGTGACTGTCGAGCCGCCGCGTCCGCAGCAGGCCGCGCTCGAGTTTCTCGCGGGCGCTTCAATGCTCGTGATTTTTCCGGGAAGCAACATGCTCGCGATTCCCGCCAAGGTGTTCGAATACATTCGCTTCAATTCATGGCTGCTGACGATAGCCGAGCCGGCGAGTGGAATCGCGCAGCTGCTGCGCGGATCGTCGGCGGATGTGGTCGAGCCGCAAGTGGATGCCGTCGCTGCCGCAATTGCGAAGCGATACCACGACCACATCGCGGGCGTGCGCCCTACGCGTGTGGCGGTGGATGATCGCTTCAGCCGCACCGCGCAGGCGCGGCTGCTGCTCGACGCCATTGCGAAGCTGACACCCGCGGCGACGGCTATGTGAGCGGCTCGCCGCGATAGAGGCGCTCGTAGCGATCTGCCATCGTGCCGATCGCGTAGTCGCGTATGGCGCGCGTGCGGCCGGCATCGCCGAGCCGTTTGCGGAGCGCTGCATCATCGAGGAGCGCGCGCAGCGCGAGTGAAAGCGAGATCGCATCCGACGCCGGGACGAGTAGTGCCTCGACATCATTGGTCACGACCTCCGGAATTCCCCCGACATTCGACACGACAACGGGAAGGCCGAACGACATCGCCTCGACGAGCGCGAGAGGAAGTCCCTCCGAGAGCGACGGCATCGCGAAGACGTCGCCGGCGGCGAGGATGTCGGGGACGTCGTCGCGGAAGCCAAGAATGTGGACGCGTGCATCGAGTCCCGCGGTGGCGGACTGCGCACGAAGATGTGCTTCCTCCCCGCCGCGCCCCGCGATCGCGAGATACCACCCCGCGCGGTCGCCGAGCATCGCGAGCGCGTCCAGGAGCACGGCGTGTCCCTTTACCGGATACAGATTTCCCACCGCCACTATGAGCAGCTCATCATCCGGGATTGCGAGCTCGCGACGAACCCGCTCACGAATGCCGTTGCGCTGCGGTATGCCGTTGGGCACCACGAAGACACGCTCGTGCGGAAGCCCGAGCGTATGTTCCAGCGCGGCAGCAGTAGCGAGCGAGACGCCGACCAGCGCATTGCTCCGGCGCGCGGCCCAGCGTAGCGCGAGCCGCCGGCGCATCGCCGTGGCGTAATACAGGCCGCCGTGCATCGTGATCACGTGTCGTGCGCCGGCACGCGGCGCGGCGGCAGCGCCGTAGACAGCCATCGTGAACTCGTGGCTGTGCACGACGTCTGCGCGGAAGTCGCGCAGGATCGTCGTGAGCGCACGCACCGCGGCAAAATCAACGGGGTTTCGAATCGCAAAGGTCGCGGGCACGAAGCCGGCCGCCTCGAAGCGAGCGCCGAGCCAGCCGGTGCCGTTCGCGAGATTCACGGGCAACACGGCGTGTCCACGCGAGCGCAGCTCCGTCGCGAGGTCCAGCATCATCAGCTCGGCGCCGCCCGGGCCATCGCATTCGATCATGAGCGCGATGCGAAGCGGCGCGCCGCCAGCGCTGCTCATCGGCGCTGGAACCAGTCGAGTGTCTCGCGCACGAATGGCTTCACATCGCGCACGCGGAAGACGTCGCTCCTATTGTGAGGCTGAAGGAGTGAGAAAAACTCGAGAGTCGCGCGCAGCTTCGATGGCGCGTCGGGCGGAAGCGCGAGCTCGGCGTCGCTCTTGCGCCAGCGCGAGAGCAGCTGGTCGACGTCGCCCCACCACCAGCGGCTGCGCGCACCGATTCTGTAAGTGGTGACCGGCGGCAGCGGGTGGCCGGAGGACGCGGCGACGAGCAGTGCCGGAAAGTCGACGCCCGCATCGATGGCGAGCTGCAGCGAACCCCAGAAGCGTCCGTTCACCTCCATGAGATACGGCACGCCGGTGCTCGCGTCGAGCTTGTACTCGATCATCGCCACGCCATTCCATTTCATGCGTTCGAGCAGCTGCCGCGATCGCTCGACGAGCTCCGGATCGGCGGCGACGCTCTGCGAGTACACACTCACGCCGCCGGATGCGGGCTTCTCGCGAATCCGCCTGTGCGCGAACGCGGCCCGCACGACTCCGTTCCACACCAGCAGAAAGATCCCCGTCCCCGGGCCCACGATGCGCTGCTGCACGAGAAGCGGGAAGGCGGCGGCGTCGAGCGACTCGACCACCGGCTTCAGCGACTTCGCGTCCGGAACGTGCATAACGCCAAGCGCGACACGCTGTCCGTCATTCTCACCCACTGATCGCGAGGGCTTGAGCACCACGGGATAGTCGAGCAGTGCCGCGTGGACGGCAGCCAGGTCGCTCTTCGCGCGCACCACCACCTGCTTCGGCGTTGCAATTCCGAGCTGCTTTGCCGCTGCGAGTACCGCGCCTTTGTCCGTGATACCGCGAAAGACACTCTCATCGGGAAAGGGTATCGTGGCGCCAACCGACGCGCGCTCGGGGAGCAGCGCGAGCAGCGACGCCTCCGTGATCGGGATCAGCGTGTCGATGCGCCAGCGGTCGACGAGCAGCGTTACCTCGTTCACGAAGTCCACCGGCGACACGAGTGCGCTCGGTACCTCGGACTCGGCGAACGAATAGCGGGAGGAGCCGGCGAGCGACGGTACGCGCGGCGCGCACACGAACACGGTGTGACCGATCTTGCCGAGCGAGCGTACGACGGCGAGGGCGCTGCGTTGTGTGCCGTCGGTGACGAGGATGCGACGCGGCGTCATCGCGATAGCACGCCCGCGGCGCGGAGCGCGAAGCCCGCATCGGAGAGTCCGGACGGAACGTTGAGGCGCGGGAGCGCGAATGCGTTGCTCGCGACGCGCGAAAGCCAGCCGCCATCGATGCGCAGGCCGGCGGTGTACCCCGCACGCGCGGCCGCGTGCTCGACCGCGGGCGAGGAGAGCCCGTACGGATACGAGATCACGGGCAGCACATCGGCGAATCGCTCGCGCAGCCACGCGAGCGGGACTTCGAGCTCCGAGCGTAGCGCGTCGCCCGAAAGTCTCGCCAGATTTGGGTGCCCGTGTGTGTGCGAGCCGAGCGATATCCCCTTGACCGCCACGGCGGCGGCGAGCTCACGCTCGCTCGCGCCGCGCGCGTGAGGCGGCGGCGTTCCGGGAGTGGCGAGCTTTTCGCGCGCGGCCATCGCGCGGATGCACGCGTCCTCGCCCGCGCATTCGTCGAGTGCACGCGCACGCAGCGTCGCGGCGGGAGCCTCCGCGCCGGGAGCTGTGAGCGCATCCCACCAGAAGTCGCCGCCGTTCACGAACGCGGTCGCCACAAAGATCGTCGCGGGAAGGCCGCGCGCAGCGAGCTCGGCGATGCCGGCGGTCACTGCACCCTGATAGGCGTCATCGAAGGTGATCACGGCGGCGGGGCGCCCACCCCAGTCGTTGGCGAGGGCGCGCTCGAGCGACATGATGTCGTGGGTGCGCGCGAGGGCGTCGAGCTGCGCCGCGAAGCGCGCGCGGGGGAGATGCAGCGAGCGGTCGCCGGATGGCTCGATGCCATCGGGAACGATGTTGTGATACGCGAGCACGAGCGCCTCGCCGCGTCTGCTTGCGCGCATCGCCCGTGTAACGCCGCTCCACAGCGTGACGTACTCGATCGTGCTTTTCATGATGCCGCGGAGTGTCATCGAGCGCGCGAGCGAGAGATCGTCAGCGTTTGGGAGCAGCGCCGTGGATACTCGCTTCGATCGTGTTGCGCACCGAGCCCAAGTCCGCCTCCGCCGGCGGTGCGCGAGGTGCGAGTCGCACGTTGATCTGCGGACGCGCGGGGGGGAACGCCATCGCGCGCATGCGCACGAGCTTGATCAGCCCCACCGATAGCGCAAGCAGAAAATAGAGATATGCGAAGTACTCGGCGGAGACGAAGATGCCGGATACGGCGAAACCGACAATGGAGGCCATTAGCATCTGCGCAAGCGAGATCTCCCGCATCGACACCCACGGAGCCCACCTTCCGCGCCTCGAGATCTTCGACAGCGCCACTCCTGTGACGACGAGCATTGCCACGAACACCACGAGCCCCGGGAATCCGAGCTCGGCGCCCGTCTCGAGAAAGGAGTTGTGCGCGACCGACCACTTGAATCCGGCGCCCTGCGCCTGGAGGCTCAGCGCGAGATCCGATCCGCCTTCTGCCATCGGATACGCGGCGACGCCGACGCCGACGACGGGATTGCGAAGCATGTACGTGGTGCCGCGCTTCCACACCTCGACCCGTCCCTCGTTCGACGTGTAGTTGTAGTCCGTCGTCGGGTGAAGAATCGTCCCCATCATAGTCCAATACTTGTCGCTCGCGAAGCCGAAGAAGAGCACAACGCCGGCGATCGTGATCAGCAGTCGCGTGCGGCTAGGGATCGCCTTGTAAAAAAGCAGGATGTAGAGCATCACCGCTATCAGCCCGATGAATCCACCACGCGAGCCGCTCTTCACCATCGCGGTGAGGAACATCCCGAGCGCGATCAGCGCGGCGATGCGGCGCGACCCGCGCTGTCCCTTACCGAGGAAGTAGAAGGCGAAAGGGATCGTGCAGACCATCACCAGCGCAAAGTCGTTGGCGTCGTAGTAAATGAGTCCGCCGAGCCGGCCGTCGCCACCCACGTGGAAGAAGATCGCCACGACGGTCGCAAACGCGAGGGCGCCGTACAGATTCATGAGCGCGTACCACTCGACGTCGCGGATCGTGCGCACCGTCGAGGCGACGAGCACATAGAAGACGACGTTGGGCATGTAGCTCTTGAGAAAAAATTCCGCGCTGTGCCCTCGCCAGAGGCTGAACGGCACGCCGATCAGCATGATGATTACGAACGCGACGATGAGCTTCGATGTCGTCTGGTTCCTAATCGAGTTGACGGCGCGCGCAGGATGGCGAACCCCTGCGAACATAATCACGGCTGCGAATAGCGCGAGTAGCGCGAGTTGGAGTTTGCCGAGGATCGGGAAAGCGTCCTGGATGCGCCAGACATACGTGAACAACATGAGCGCGACGGCGCGCATCAGGCGATCCGGGCGCGGTTCCGCATTGGCCGGCGCCGACGCGACGACAGGATGGCGCCCGGTGGCCGGGCGCTGGAAAGTCATGGCAGGCATGGACATCGGTGTCGATGTCCGCGAATTGAGTGCCATGGGCTGGCCGTCGCTAACTGTCACGGAAAGGTCCGCTGTAGCGGTAGCGCAACACCACTCGAAGCCCTACTTCCGGGCGGCAAACGTCTGAATAGACCTGAGTAGGGTCGCCGTGTCATGCTCCCAATTGTAGCGCTCGCGGACCGCCGACCTGCCCGCCGCCGACATGCGCGAAAGCTCGCTCGGCGCCGACGCTCTCGCGATCGCGTCGGCCATCGAGCGAGCATCGCCCGAGTGAAAAATCACGCCGCATTGCGTCTCTCGAATGATACGCGCACAGGGGATTGTGTCCGAGCTGATCACCGGCAGCCCTGCGGCCATGTAGTCAAAGAGCTTGTTGGGGATCGTGGAATTCCACAGCTCCGTCGCGTGGTGCGGGATGACGCCGATGTCCGCCGCGCTGAGGGCGGCGAGCGCATCGTCGTGCGGGAGGAGGCCGAGGAAGGCGATCGTCGTGTCGAGCAATCCGGCGGCGCGGGCGCGCGCGGTGAAGAGATCGGCATCGCGGCCGCCGCCGATCACGATCGCGCGAAAAGCGCCGCCGTGCTCGGCGCGCAGAATTCCCAACGCGTCGATCAACTCACCGATCCCGCGCGCAACCTCGAGGAGGCCGAGGTAGGCGACGGTGCAACTGCCCGGCGCTACACTTTTTTGCGCAGAATTAGCGGCGCGTGCACGTGGCGGAGTGTTGGAGACGACACTCATCTTTTGCGGATTCGCACCCTCGGCGACGAGGCGCACCGACGACTCCTCGACGACGGTGAAGGTCCAGTCGACGCGATCGACGCAATAGCGTTCTACTCTTTCGGTAAGCCTTGGATTCCGCGCGAAGAAATCAATGGTGGCGTTGCGCGAGCCGAGCTTGCGGTCGCGCATGAGTGCCGGATAGTTCTCAGCCATGTCGAGCGCGACGGGAATTCCGAATTTACGCGCAGCCTTGATCGCCGTCGGGCAGAGCGGAAGGTCGCGGACGATGATGAGATCAGCGCCGGACTCTCGCACTGCGTTCCAAATGAGCCGCGACCAGCGCGGACTGAAGAACGCGGGGAAGCCCAGCGCGCCATCAAGTGCGGGACCCGCGAGCTTCCACGCGGGCATGCGATGCACCCTTCCCTCCGCGAGTTGCTCGCGCTCCGGTTGCCACTTCCGGTTGCGCGCGACGATTGTCACGCGATGACCGGCGGCGGTCAGCGCGAGACAGACCTTCTCCGTGCGCACATCCCACGGATAGTCAGCGTCCCACACATATACGATCGATAGTTGAGACAAAAGCGATCGAGCTCCCCCTCAAATGCATGCGTCGAGCCGATTGATCCAACCGATTGCGAAAGGTAAGGATCAATCGGCGCAAGCGCGCGTGCGTGAGGATTCTACATTTTGCTGCCCTTGAGCAGAATCGCAGCTTCGCTGTTGCGCAGGTTCAACGAGGTGATCGCGACCCCGACGGTGCCATCGGCGTTAAGCGGAAGCCAGCGTTCTCCGCCCGGAAGCACAACCGGAATGGCAGTGCCATCGCCGTACGTCTGGGCGTTCCACCCAGTCTGAAGACGCAGAATGATGAGAGCGCGATCGAAATCACGGTTGTAGACGACGTATGGATTGCCCTGCGGATCGGTGCCACGCGCGACCTGCACGCGAATCGCGAGCGGGTGTCCGATGTTCGCTTCCTGCGCCTTTGTCCACAGCTTCGAGTAGGGCGTGTTCCATTGATTCTCGAGCTGAAGCGCGAAGAGTTTCGGCGTAGCTCCGACTGCGAGGTAGTAGCTCGAGAGCTCCCACAGCTTCGCGCGCTGAACGTTCGTCGTCGAGTTACCCTTCGGATACGATGTGGCCATCCCCGCCATGTCCTGCGTCGAATACGTGCTGACGAAGTCGACGAAGACGCCGGCGGTGGTCAGGTGCCCCACCCAGACCCAACGCGAGATCATCGACGACTGCTTGAAGTTGTTGAACATCTCGAGGTGCACGCCGCCAGCCGCAACCGCCGCTGCCGAATCCGCTGGCGTCATGTACTCGGCGAGATTCAGGAGGATGCGTTTGCCCCCGATTCCCGATCGCATCGCGGCAACGAGCTTGGTGAGCGCTGAGAAGTAAGTCGCGCCGGTAGTGAACTCTCGCGTCGGCGGCAGCCAATTGTTGATGTCGCCGGTGGACGCCTCATCGAAGAAGACGCCACTTTCGGAGCCGACGACGCGCTGAATGCGGCTCACGTTGTAAGCGATCGCGCCGGCATCGGCGGGATTGATCGCCCATCTGTTGGAGCCCCAACGACTGAAGTGGATGCGGCTGGCCGAGTCGCCGGCGCTTCCCTTTTTGTGCACAAATGCTTTCTCGAGCGCGTACTGCGGCCGCGTAGAGAACCAGCTCTTCATGTCGGCGTAGTACGACGAGGCGAGGCTGCCCGAAGTGGTCAATGTCGTCCACGAGAGCGCGTAGGGATAGTGACCGACGGAGGGATTCGTGGCGCGCCACGCGGAGCCCGTGCCCGACATCGCGAAATCGTAGTGCGCGCCCCCCCACGCGCGCTCGGTCGTGGTCCAGGAGTAGTAGAAGTCGGTCATCATCGTCGTGATGTGCGACCAGTGTGGCGAGGTCGGCGAGTAGCCACTGTAGAGCGAGGCGGGAACGGTGGCCGCGGCGCTCGCGCCGGATTTTCTCGGCGGCTTCGTCAGCTGGGCGGAGGTGAGTGAGTCGGCTGCGGGGGAGGTGGAATCGGTGCAGGCCGCGGCCGCGATGAAGATCGCGGCGAATGCGATGCGTGATGCGCGCATTGGTTGAGTCTCCGGTCAACGGCAACCCGACCGGCATGGCGCACTCACTGGGCGCCGAAGCCTCGTTGGCTTTGCGTCGCCGCCTTTCGACGGCTTTGCCTTTGTCGCGGGCAGTTGGCTCCGCGATCGCGCCGCTCGGTGGTGGTGCGGTGGGAGATCGTCAGCAGAGGACGATTCCGTCTCTTCGCGATGGCGCGAGTTTGGGAAACTCGCTCCGTGTTCGACGCTGGCGCGTCGAACAACGCAACCTTACTGCGATCACATTTTTTCGTCAACTCTCCGGACGGGCAGGTCTCGCGACACCCGCGATTTGCCCGCCCCGGCAGACCGCGCGTCATCCATGTCATGCGCCTCACGTGCCTTTCCAACTCGCCGAGTCGCGCACATCGTTTCTGGAATCCACTCTCGTACGGGCGGAGATTCGTTAACGCCCCGAAATCCACACCGAAAGCGCAGAAAGGTCGCGCTCGCTGACCAGCGCATGCGTCGGGAGCGTCACCAGGCTGCGCGCCAGCTCGCGCGACCCGCTCAGCTGCTCATCGCCAAGCAGCGAGCCCTGGAGCTCCGTGAGCTCGGCCAGTGTCTTCGGATATCCGCGCACGACACCGAGCGCCGGACGCTCTGCGCGCGCGTCCGCGATGCGAACCGGGAGTCGGAGGAAGCCAGCCTTGCTCCCCGGAATCGCACGGATCGCGCTGAGCTCCGTCGTGCGCGCGACCACTCGCTCGAGCTCTTCCGCATGCGCGCGCCGCACCGCGAGATCCGCGTCCGCGCGCGCGAGCGCGTCGCGCACCAGCGAGGCGCTCGCGGCGCTGATCGCGCGCGGATCGTGCGCCGCATGATAGATCGTCTCGCCGAGATGAAGCCCAGGGATGGCCGACGGAATCGAGTACAGCGACGGTCGGCCGAGGAGGTATTGCGCCTCCGTGACCGCCAGCGTGCGCACGCCGCTTTTCGGCGCGCGGAGGCTCGCGATGCTCTGCTCGATGATCTCGCTCTCCTCCGCATCGATGCCAAGGAGCGCGCCACCGCCGCCGCCCGTCATTCCCTTCCCTCTCCCAAAGCTCAGCACGGACAGCGGACCAAAGGCGCCGAGCCGTGTCTCGAGGAGCTTTCCCCACGCGCCCTGCGCCGCATCCTCGATCACCTTCACGCCGTGCGCAGCGGCGAGCGCCGCGACGCCCGGGACGTTCGCCGGATAGCCATAGAGATGCGCGACGACGATCGCGTCGACGCCGGCGCCGAGCACGCGCGAGACGGATGCGAGATCGGGAGAAAGGGTTACGGGATCGATGTCGTAGAGGCGCACGCGGAGCTGCGCGAAGATCGCCGCGGCGCCGATGTCGACGCACGCGTAGGCGGGGAGTGCGACGACGCCATTGGGACGCGTCGTCGCGCGAAGGGCGAGGACGAGCGCGGAGGTGCCGCTGTCGGTGAGCGCCACATTGTTCGCACCGAACGCGCGCTGAAGATCGCCGCGGAGGATGTCGCGCGCGCCGGCGCCGCCGAGCAGCGCTGGGCCGATCGCGCGCACGAGCGAGCCCGCGGTGATCGTCGAGCTCACCGGAAGCTGATGCCGCCAGCTCAAGGGATGTATCGCACGATTCGTGGCCCGAGCATCGTCGCGACCGGCGTCGGAAGCATCTTCCAGATGCGCGGGCCCCACGAATAGCCTGAGTCGGTCGGCGACGGCGTCTTCACATCCGCGGTCGCAGCCTTATCGTACCAGAAGAGCTGCTCGTCGTGCGTGCCCCACTGCGTCTTGAAGCGGTGCGTGCCACTGTTCGGCGATGTGCGGCCAAAGTTGAATTTCGCAATACCGCGTTCGATCGCACGCTCCATGAAGCGATAATAGAGGAGCATGTTCGGCGCGATGCGCTTGTGCTCGTTGAGCGATGAGGCCCACGTCATCTCGAGCTCGTCACCCCAGTGAAAGGCGCAGCCGCAGGCAACGGGGCGACCTTGGTACCACGCGCAGCCGAACCATGCGTCGTCGGGAAAGATGGCGGCGATCGTCTCGAAGAGGAGTCTCGACTGTGTCGGAGTGCCGAGGTCGCGCATGTGATGCGCGAACACCTCGAAGAAGGGCGCGACCTGATCGGCGCCGAATTTCATGGTGACACCTTCCTTCTGCGGGCGCCGCACCTGGCTCCGCAGCTTCGCATCGAGCTGCTTCATCAGCGCGGGCTCGCTGTTCGGAAGCTCGAGGATCACGGTGATCTTTCGGTGCGACACCGGCATCTCGATCGGAAGCTCGATTCGACTGCGAAGCTCGAGCAGCTTCACACCGGACTCGCGCGCGATCTTCGATGCGTGCGCGACGAGCGCGACGATCGCCTCACTGGTGCCGAGTGGGCCGCCGTAGTTGAGGAAGGGCATCGAGACGAGGAAGTGCCCGAAGAGAATGCTCTTCACGCGCACGAGGGGAAGCACGCCCGCGAGCGCACCCGCATCGTCGTAGGCCGCGAGGTAGATGCACTCGTGGCCGAAGACGCGCTCCACTACCGCGCGCCAGCCGTACAGATGAAAGTGAGTGAATCCGGGAGCGTTGCGCGCGAGGCCATCCCACTCGGCAGCGACACCCGCAAAGCGTTCGACGCGTTCGATCACTCGACGGCGCTGGCCGCCCTGGTGCTCGTCGCGAAGGACATCGGAAGCTTGAGACACTGCGCCACGCTCCGGAAACGGAACTCGCCGAGCAGCCGCTCGAGAAGTGGCTGCGTTTTACGCAATCCGGAGTAGTGACGCATGCGGGTGTGCCACGGCACCGGGATCCGGGGCTGATCGGGATCGAGCTCCCACGGATGAATGTAGAACATCGCGGGGATGCCGCTCACATCGTGCTCGCGAAAGGCACGCTGGATGAGGCGGAACGGGAGGTGACGGATGTACGCGCCGCCGGCGGCGGGGAGGCGCATTCCGCGCCACTGCGTGGTCGCGAGCGGAAGCTCGGTGAGAGTGCCGGCGGGACGATGGATGAGATGCGGGATCGGCGGTGCGTTCGGATACCCGTACCCCGGACGACGAATCGGGAAGAGGCTCGAATCGTAGCGATACCCTTCCTCGAGAAGGATGTCGAACGCCCACTCAGTGCCGGGAGAGATCGAGAAGTTGGGCGCTCGAAAGCCCCACACGGGCGAGCCGGAATGTTCCTCGAGGATGGCCTTCGATACACGGACGTCCTCGCGAAACTCTTCCGGCGTCATCGTGTCCACGCGCCGATGCCAGTGACCGTGCGACGCGATCTCGTGACCTGCGTCGACGATCCTTCGCATCAGGAACGGATGACGTTCCGCGATCCAGCCGAGTGTGAAGAAGGTCGCGTTGGCGTGATGGCGCGCGAGCAGCTCGAGCAAAATTCCGATCGAGTGCTCGAGACGACTTGGATGGGAGTCCCAATCCTTTCGCTGCACGACGCGATCGAACGCGCCGACCTGGAAGTATTCTTCCACGTCGACCGTGAATATGTGCTCGGTGGCGCAGTGGACCGGCAAGCTCATACGGAGCGCCGATATGCGCAGAGGTTTGTTCCCGTCATTCTTGCGACATAGGCTTGCAGTTAGGGTGCCACCTACGGCATCCCCCGCGCATCCGTTCGATGTTATAACATCCCGTTGCTGTGCGTGCGTTTGCACGACTTCTCATGCGCATTTTCCTCCACTCGATCGCTACGGACTGTTGCGTTGACACCACAAAGAAAGTTCGGTCGTGCAGTAGCAATCGCGGGATTTCTGTTCATCGCTGTGCTCACGCTCACACCCCAGTACGCAGCCACCAAAGCGCCGCCCAGCTGGTGCCTGCTCTGCGGCGAGCAGTCGGTGCTCGATGCTGTACTGAACGTTTTTCTGTTCATCCCGTTCGGAATCGGATTGCGACTCGCGGGGATGAGTCGACGGCGCGCGTTCGTCATCGGTTTGGTGACGACGATCACCGTCGAGCTGATGCAGCTGTACATCCCCGGGCGCGACACGAGCCTGGGCGATCTCTTCACGAATTCGTTTGGTTGCTTCGTCGGGACTTTGTGTGCTGACATCTGGCGTGTCGTGCTGGTTCCATCACGCACCGCGGCAACGAGACTCGCGATCGGTTGGACGTTGCTATGGGTCGCGGTGTTAACGCTGAGCGCGGAGCTCACTCACATCGCGCTTCCGGCCACGACGACGTGGGGCGTGTGGACGCCGGAGCTGCTGCATCAGGATCATTTCAACGGAAGGGTTTTGTCGGCGACCGCGGGCGGCCTTCCGACTCCAAATGCAATGAATGGCGCGAGCGACGACGTGCGGAGCCGGCTCAGCTCGGATTCGGTCGTCGTCGAGGGGTCGGTGGTGGGCGCCGCGCTGAGCGGACAGTACTCATCGATCTCGAGCATCTACGACTACAGGAAGCAGCAGATTTTCATGCTCGGACAGCGACGAGGAAGCCTCGTCTTCTCACTCCGCATGCGAACCGCCGACGTGCGTGTCCGGACGCCGATCATCCGGCTCGACAGCGTCTTCCCGCGGCACCGCCCTCTCGAGCCCGACACGATGCACGTCGCTGGCGGGGTGGTTCACCGGCAGCTCTGGATCCGCGCCGAAAACCATGGCGTGGTCCGCGAGCGAACGCTGCCTTTGGACGCAGGGCTGGGCTGGAGCTACTTCCTCCCCTTCGACTACGAATACGGAGCGGAGGCGCCCTGGCTCACGGCGCTCTGGCTCGCGGGGCTCGTGACGCCAGCTCTCCATTGGGCGACGCGCGCGGGGCGACGAGCGTTGCTGGCGGTGGCGGCGTCGTTGGCGCTCGCGCTGCTGGCGATTCCATATCTCGCGGCTGCGCATCCGACGCCGTGGTGGGAGTGGCTCGCGCTCGCGGCGGGGGCGACAATCGGCATTGCCATCGGTTCGGCGACGTTCGCTCGAGCAGGCCGGCGTGAACTTCGGCCATAGTAGTGGGGTTACATTGTCGTTGTCGAGCGCACGCTGAGCGCCGGGCGTGCATGCATCGTTTCCCTTTCCAACTTCCAATGCGCGTCCTTCCGCTCGTGAGCGCGTTCGCGCTCTGCGCCCTCGCGATGTCCACTGACTCGAGCCAGCTCGTCGCCCAGTCGACGCTCCACTATCCGATCGCGCGCAAGAGCGATCAGAGCGACGACTACTTCGGAAAGTCGGTCGCCGATCCGTACCGCTGGCTGGAGGACACGGACTCTCCCGAGACGAAGCAGTGGATCGAGGCCGAGAATGCGCTGACGTTCCAGTATCTGAACGCGATTCCCGAGCGCGCGTCGATCAAGGACCAGCTCACTCGCGTCTGGAACTATCCGAAGTACGCGGTGCCGATCAAGCGCGGCAAGCAGTACTTCATCACCGAGAACAGCGGGCTGCAGAATCAGTCGGTGATCTACGTGCAGCGCGGGCTCAAGGGCGAGCGCAAGCTGGTGCTCGATCCGAACACGCTCTCCACCGACGGCACCGTCGCGCTCGGCCCGTGGGATGTGACGGAGAACGGGAAGTATCTCGCGTATGCTGTGGCGGCTGCCGGATCGGATTGGGAGGAGATCCGAGTGCGCGATCTCGAGAAGGGCAGCGATCTCTCGGACACGCTCAAGTGGGTGAAGTTCTCCGGCATCGCGTGGACGAAGGATCACAAGGGATTCTTCTACTCGCGTTTCGACGAGCCGAAAGGCGGGAACGCGATGCTCGCGAAGAACACCGGACAGAAGCTCTACTACCATCGCGTGGGCGAGCCACAGGCGAAGGATCAGCTCATTCTCGCGCGTCCCGATCATCCGCAGTGGGGAATCAACGCGACGGTGAGCGATGATGGCGAGTACCTCATCATTTACATCTCCGATGGGACGAATCCGAACAACCGGATCTTCTTCATCGACATGCTCAATCCGGGGAAGCCGAAGATCGACAATCCGCTCGTCACGCTGATCGACGACGAGGAGTCGCAGAATCGAGTCATCGACAACGCGGGCGACGTCTTCTTTCTCCAGACCAGCCAGGACGCGCCGCTCGGCCGCGTCGTCGCCGTCGACATCAACAAGCCCGCGCGAAAGTACTGGCGCGCGCTCATCCCCGAAGGCTCCGACAAGATGCAGGACGTCGAGCTGATCGGCGGACATTTCGTGGTGAACGTGCTCAAGGATGCGCACTCGGTGCTGCAGCTGTATGCACTCCGCGGCAACCTGGTCGCGACGATCAAGCTGCCCGGCATCGGCACCATCGCCGCAATGTCCGGGAAGCCGAACGAGTGGGAGATGTTCTACTCGTACGTGTCGTATCTGCAGCCTGCCTCGATCTACCGCTACGACATCGAGAAGCGCGTGCAGACGCCCTTTCTCGTGTCCAAGGTTCCCGTCGACAGCACGAGCTACGAGACCAGGCAGCTCTTCGCGAAGGGAAAGGACGGCGCCAAGATCCCGATCTTCGTGACGGGAAAGAAGGGGATGACGCTCGACGGCTCGCATCCGACGATCCTCTACGCGTACGGCGGCTTCGACATCAACGTGACGCCGGCCTTCTCGCCAGCGATGCTGCAGTGGATCTCGATGGGCGGCGTGTATGCGGTGGCGGTGATTCGCGGCGGCGGTGAGTACGGCCGTTCGTGGCACGAGTCGGGGATGCTCGCGAAGAAGCAGAACGTCTTCGACGATTTCATCGCGAGCGCGGAGTACCTCATCGCGGAGAAGTACACATCGTCGAAGAAGCTCGCGATTCGCGGCGGCTCGAACGGTGGGCTGCTCGTCGGTGCAGTGGAGACGCAGCGCCCGGATCTCGCCGCGGTCGCGCTTCCCGCCGTTGGGGTGATGGACATGCTCCGCTATCAGAAGTTCACGATCGGCGGAGCGTGGGCGCCCGAGTACGGCACATCCGATGACTCGACGCAGTTCAAGACGCTCTTCGCCTATTCGCCGCTGCACAACATCAAGCCGGGCACCTCGTATCCGGCGACGCTTGTCGAGACCGCGGACCACGATGATCGAGTCGTGCCGGGGCACTCGTTCAAGTACGCAGCGACACTGCAGGCGGCGCAGTCCGGGCCTTCGCCGGTGCTCATCCGCATCGATACGAAGGCAGGCCACGGTGGCGGCAAGCCGACGTCGAAGCAGATCGACGCCGCGACCGACGAGCTTGCATTCGTCGCGAAGAATCTGGGGATGTCGCTGACGCCATGATGCTCGAAGTCAGTGGCACGCGCGGCTCTTGCTCGCGTGCGACTGCCGGCTCAGCTTACCGCGCGTGACTACCATCATGCCGTTTTTCGATCTCGCCATCTACGTGCTGCGCATCGCGCTGCTCGTGGCCGGCGGCATCTTTCTCATCGTAGCAGTGCTCGACTGGTCGGTGCGCACGCGGCGCATCAACCCGTTCTCCACCGTCGCTCGCTTCTGCCGGCGCGTGATCGATCCGATGATCGCGCCGATCGAGGCGAAGGTGGTGCGAGCGGGCGGCATTCCGAGCCAGGCGCCGTGGTGGGCGCTGGCCGCCGTCGTCGTCATCTGCGTCTTCCTCATCGTCTTCCTGCAGTGGATTCGCACCGCGATCGCCTCCGTCGCCTTTGCGGCGAGCGAAGGCGGAATGGGAATCGTCGCTCTGGTGCTCGATTCGGCCTTCGAGCTGCTCAAGATCGCGCTCATCGTGCGCGTCGTCGTGTCGTGGATCGGGATGCGCTACTCGTGGTGGGCGCGGCTCGCGTACACGCTCACGGATTGGATCGTGAAGCCGATCGCGCGAGCGCTCCCGTCCTTCGGTATGATGGACTTCTCGCCGCTCGCCGCCTACTTCGTCATTTACGTGGTGCAGATTGGCGTGATGCGTTCGCTCTTCCGCTGAAGCTCGTCCACCACCCACCTGCGATTGCGCTTGTTGCGCGTCTGTCTCGTTGCTAGCTTGCTCCATAATTGATTCGTGGCGATTTACGGCAAATTGCGGCCACGTAAAACATTCCGCTAAAGCGCCGGCTCAGTGCCCGCGCGTGCACTGGGCATTTTTTGCTTTTGTACGCCGCGCTGGTCGCCGGCGGCGTCTTCAGCCTCTGATATGCCACAACCACGCTTCCCCTCTGCCTATCTGGACGCCCTCGATCGCCGCGTGCTCATCTACGACGGCGCGATGGGGACGAACATCCAGCGCGCGGGACTCACCGCCGCGGACTACGGCGGGCAGGCGCTCGAGGGGTGCAACGACAACCTCGTGCTCACCCGCCCCGACGTCATCCAGACCATCCACGAAACCTTTCTCGCGGTCGGATGCGACGTCGTCGAGACGTGCACCTTCCAAAGCACACCGCGCCGACTCACCGAATGGGGACTCGGCGACAGGACCGACGCGATCAATACGGGCGCCGCGAAGCTCGCGCGCGCCGCATGCGCGAAGTACGCGACAGCCGAGTGGCCGCGCTTCGTCGCGGGCTCGATGGGGCCCACCGGGATGCTCCCGTCGAGCGCCGATGCGACGCTCTCCGACATCTCCTTCGGAGAGCTCGCCGAGAACTACTACCAGCAGGCGAAGGGGCTGGTCGAGGGAGGTGTAGATGTTCTACTCATCGAGACCTCGCAGGACATCCTCGAGGTAAAGGCCGCGATCGCCGGCATCGAGCGGCTCTTCGCGGAGCTCGGACGCCGCGTCGCGCTGCAGGCGCAGATCACCCTCGACACGAGCGGCCGCATGCTCCTCGGCACAGACATCGCGAGTGCGATGACGACACTCGAGTCGCTCGGCGTCGACGTGATCGGCCTCAATTGCTCGACGGGCCCCGAGCACATGCGCGAGCCGATCCGCTATCTCGGCGAGCACGCGCGACTCCCCATCTCGGTGATCCCGAACGCGGGGCTGCCGCTCAATACGGGGCTCGGCGAGGCGGTGTATCCGCTCGAGCCGGCACCGATGGCGGCAGCGCTCGCGGAGTTCGTACGCGACTTCGGCGTTCGCATCGTCGGCGGCTGCTGCGGTACGACGCCCGAGCATTTAAAGGAAATCGTCGCAGCGGTGAAGGCGGTCGAGGCGAAGCACGAGGCACCGCTCGAACGCCCGGAGACGCACATCCCGCGCGTGTCATCCGCGATGCGCGCGATCACGCTGCACCAGGATCCGCCGCCGCTCCTCATCGGCGAGCGCGTCAACGCGCAGGGCTCGCGCAAGGTGAAGCGGCTGCTGCTGGCGGAGGACTACGAGGGGATCGTGCAGGTCGGACGGGAGCAGGTGGAGGCGGGAGCGCACGTGCTCGACGTGTGTGTCGCGGTCACCGAGCGCGCGGACGAGGCGGCTCAGATGTCGGAGGTGGTGCGGCTGCTGTCGATGAGCGTCGAGTCGCCGATCATGATCGACTCGACGGAGCTCGACGTCATCAAGGCCGCGCTCGAGCACATCCCGGGACGCGCGATCGTGAACTCCATCAACATGGAGAACGGCCGCACGCGCATCGACAGCGTGCTCCCCGTGGTGAAGGCCAACGGTGCCGCCGTGGTCGCGCTCACCATCGACGAGGTCGGGATGGCGAAGACCGCGGAGCGCAAGCTCGAGATCGCGCGGCGCATCCACGACATAGCGACGAAGGAGTACGGCCTCGAGCCCGAGGACATCATCTTCGACGCGCTCACCTTCACGCTCGCGACTGGCGAGGCGGAGTGGCTGCCGTCGGCGCACGAGACGATAGAAGGGATCAAGCTGATCAAGCGCGAGCTCCCCGGCGTCTTCACGAGCCTTGGCGTGAGCAACGTGAGCTTCGGGCTCGATCAGAACGCGCGCGCGGTGCTCAACTCGGTGTTCCTGCATCACTGCGTGAGCGCCGGGCTCGACATGGCGATCGTGAATCCTGCGCACGTGACGCCGTACGTCGAGATCCCGGCGGATGAGCGTGCGCTCGCCGACGACATGGTGTTCAACCGCCGCCCCGATTCGCTGCAGCGCTTCATCGAGCATTTCGCAGCGCGGGGTCCGAATGCAGCGGCAGAGGCTGCGAGCGGTGCGGCGGATGCGACCACGATGGAGCCGGACGAGCGCGTGCGCTGGCACGTGCTCTATCGCAAGAAGGACGGCGTGGAGGCGGCGCTCGATGCGGCCGGCGTGCGCGAGAATCCCGTGCGAGTGCTCAACGAGGTGCTGCTCCCGGCAATGAAGGAAGTGGGCGATCGCTTCGGCGCGGGCGATCTCATTCTGCCGTTCGTGCTGCAGAGCGCCGAGGTGATGAAGAAGGCGGTGGCGCATCTCGAGAAGTTCCTCGAGCGGAAGGAAGGGTACACCAAGGGAAAGGTCGTGCTCGCGACGGTGTACGGCGACGTGCACGACATCGGGAAGTCGCTCGTCAACACGATCCTGTCGAACAACGGCTACACCGTGTACGACCTCGGAAAGCAGGTGCCGGTGAACACCATCATCGACAAGGCCATCGAGGTCGGCGCCACCGCGATCGGCCTGTCGGCGCTGCTGGTGTCGACATCGAAGCAGATGCCGATCTGCGTGCAGGAGCTCGACCGCCGCGGGCTCGACTTCCCGGTGCTGATCGGCGGCGCGGCAATCAACCGCCGTTTCGGCCGCCGCGCGATGTTCCTCGAGAACGAGCGGGCGTATGCGCCAGGCGTCTTCTATTGCAAGGACGCATTCGAGGGGCTCGACACGATGGAGTCGCTCATCGACGCCGACAAGAAAGGCCCGATGCTGCTCGAGCTCATCGACAGCGCGCGCAAGGACGTGTTTCTCCGCACCGCGGTCGGGAAGGACATCTCGCACGGCGACAGCGCAGGTGCGCGCAGTGCCGTGATCGCGAACAATCCGGTGCCAAAGCCTCCGTTCTGGGGCGCGAAGGTGCGGCGTGACATCCCCATCTCCGAAGTGCTCGCGCTCCTCGACATCGATGAGCTCTTCCGACTTCAGTGGGGCGGGCGCGGCTCCGGCCCCGCGTGGGAGAAGGCTGTGCGCGAGGAGTTCCGTCCGACGCTCGCGCGACTCTCCGAGAGCGCAGAGCGCGAAAAGTGGCTCGCGCCACAGACGGTGTACGGCTATTTCCCCGTGCAGTCGAGCGGCAACGATCTCATAGTGTACGATCCGGCCGCCATGCAGAGCGACGGCGGATCGCTGCGCGAGATCTCGCGCTTTTCCTTCCCACGCCAGGAGGGACGCGAGCACCTGTGTCTCGCGGACTACTTCCGCTCGGTGGAGTCCGGCGACGTCGATGTCGCTGCGTTCCAGATCGTCACCGTCGGCGACGAGGCGACGCGCCGCTTCGAGCAGCTGCAGGAGAAGGGCGAGTTCTCCGAGGGCTATTACCTTCACGGCCTCGGCGTCGAAGCCGCCGAAGCGACGGCCGACTGGGTGCACCATCTCATTCGCCGCGAGCTCGGCATTCCGGCAGACCAGGGGAAGCGCTACTCGTGGGGTTATCCCGCGTGTCCCGATCTCGAAGGACATGCAGAGCTCTTCAAGCTCCTCCCCGCAACCGAGGCGCTCGGCATCGAGCTCACTTCGGCGTTCCAGCTGACGCCCGAGCAGTCGACCGCGGCGATCGTCGTGCACCATCCGCAGGCGAAGTACTACGCCGTGCGCGGTGCGGCGGCGGAGACGGAGGCCGCATGACCGGAGCGCCCGGACTCGAGATGAACACCGATCGCCCCGACGTGCGCGAGATCGCCAATCCCGAGCGCATCATGGTCGTCGACGGCGCGATGGGAACCATGCTCTACTCGCGCGGCGTGTTCATCAATCAGTGCTACGATGAGCTCAACGTGCGCTCGCCTGAGCTCGTGCTCGACGTGCATCGCGCGTACGTGAAGGCCGGCGCAGAGCTGCTCGAGACAAACTCCTTCGGCGCGAACCGCCTCAAGCTCGCGCAGTACGGGCTCGAGAGCCACGTCGCGGAGTTCAACAGGCGCGCGGCCGAAATCGCGCGCGAGGCTGCAGGAGTCAACGTGCTCGTTGCGGGCGCAGTCGGTCCGCTCGGTGTTCGCATCGAGCCGTTCGGTTCCACGAGTCGGGAGGAGGCGCGCGACCACTTCCGCGAGCAGATGCACGCACTGCTCGAGGGCGGCGCGGACTGCTTCCTCCTCGAGACGTTCAGCGACCTGGGCGAGATCGAGCAGGCACTCGCGGCGGCGCGCGAGATCTCGCTCACCACCCCCGTGATCGCGCAGATGACGATCGGCCAGGATGGGCTCACGCCCTTCGGCGCGACGCCGGAAGATGTCGCGCGCACGCTCGACGACTGGGGCGCCGATGTCATTGGTCTCAACTGCTCCGTCGGTCCGCAGGCGATTCTCGAGGCGATCGAGCGGATGGCAGCGGTCACCAAACGGAAGCTGAGCGCGCAGCCGAACGCCGGCATGCCGCGCGATGTATCCGGGCGCACGATGTACATGGCGAGCCCCGAGTACATGGCGAGCTACGCGCGCCACTTCATTCAGGCGGGCGCGAAGCTGATCGGCGGATGCTGCGGCACGACGCCCGAGCACATCAAGGCGCTCGTCGACGGCATCCGCCCGCTCATTCCGCGCAATCAGCGCAAGCCGAGCGCGCGCTATCAGATGCCGCACACGCACGGCCTCGAAGATTCGGGGAACGAGTCCCCCGCAGCAGCGCTCGGCGTCGAGGAAATGCCTTTCGCGCTGCGCTCGAAGTGGGCGGCGAAGATCGCGCGCCACGAGTTCGTCACCTCGGTGGAGATCGTGCCGCCGCGCGGCGTCGATGCGACATCGATGCTCGAGGGCGTGTCCGCGCTCAAAGTTGCGGGCGTCGATGCGGTGAACGTCCCCGACGGCCCGCGCGCGCAGAGCCGCATGGGCGCGCTCATGACGAGCCTCCTGATCGAGCAGCGCAT
Organism: Gemmatimonadaceae bacterium; assembly: GCA_013697785.1. GTDB lineage: Bacteria > Gemmatimonadota > Gemmatimonadetes > Gemmatimonadales > Gemmatimonadaceae > FEN-1250. The sequence goes on along the minus strand of JACCWE010000144.1, from coordinate 23,126 downwards.
CGGGATGGAGACCGTCACGCACTATTGTTGCCGCGACCGAAATCTGCTCGGCATGCTGAGCGATCTGCTCGGCGCATCCGCGATGGGACTCCGCAATCTGCTCATCATCACCGGCGATCCGCCGAAGATGGGGCCGTATCCCGACGCGACCGCGGTGTTCGATATCGACTCGATCGGTCTCACCAATCTCGTGAGCCGCCTCAACAAGGGGCTCGATCCCGGCGGCAACTCGCTCGGAAGCAAGACGGCGTTCACGATAGGCGTCGGCGTGAATCCCGCGGCGATCGATCCGTCATACGAGTTGCGGCGCTTCGAGTGGAAGGTCGACGCGGGAGCGGAGTACGCGATCACGCAGCCGGTGTTCGACGTCGCGCAGCTCGAGAGGTTTCTGGACTCGATCGCGCACGTGCGCATTCCGATCGTCGCGGGGATCTGGCCGCTCGTCTCGGCACGCAACGCCGAATTTCTGGCGAACGAGGTACCGGGAGTGGTCGTGCCGGAAGCCGTGCTCGCACGGATGCGGTCGGCGAGTGAGAAGTCGAAGGAGCACGCAGTGAACGAGGGGATTGCGATCGCCCGCGAGATGCTCCAGCGCGTTCGTGATGCTGTGCAGGGGGCGCAGGTGTCGGCCCCGTTCGGGAAGGTGGAGCTGGCGGTGCGGGTGTTCGAGAGCTGAATCCGCGCGGCACGGATCCGGCTATATTCACGGGTCAACGGCTGAGGCGAGGAGCACAGATGAAGGGAATTCTGATCATCGATCACGGATCGATGAAGGAAGCTGCGAACCACATGCTCGAGTGCGTGGGCGAGCTGGTGCAGCGGATGGCGGGGAGTGGAGTCGTGGTGCGCGTTGCGCACATGGAGCTCGCATCCCCGACCATCGCGGACGGCTTCGCGGCGTGCATCGCGGCGGGCGCAACCGAGATCGTCGCCTTCCCGTACATGCTCTCGCCGGGGAAACACTCCACGCGCGACATTCCGCGCATGGTCACCGAGATCTCTGCCGAATATCCGAACGTTCCGGTACAGGTTACGACGGCCTTCGGCGTGAACGAGCAGCTCGCGGCCGTGGTGCTCGCGAAGTCGGGCGTGTCGCCGGTCGCGACCGTCGACCCGCATCGCTGCGAGCGCCCCGCCGGCACGCCCGAGCGCTACTGCGGCGAAGGCTGCGCCGAGAACAACTCGCCGGCCACGCTGCGCCTCGCCAGCACGCTCGCGGTGTAGGGGTGAGTTAGAGGCGTCAACGATTGAACTACGACAAAAACGGATGAGGGCAGTTCAATTGTTTCACCAAATTGTTGACGGTTGTGTTCCGGCACGCGCCTGAACCCTGTGACGCTGCGCCCCGATGTCCCCCGAAGTAAGATTGTCTCCATGACTACCGACACTTCCGGCATGCACGGCCCATTGACGGTCCTCTCCGAAGAGGAGAGCGCATTTCGCGATGCCGTGCACGAGTTTGCGGAGCAGGAAGTTCGGCCGCGCGTGCAGGAGATGGAGCGCGCCACGCGCATCGATCCCTCGCTCGTCCCCGCTCTCTTCGAGCTCGGGCTCATGGGGATCGAAGTCGACGAGAAGTATGGCGGTGCCGGCGGCTCGCTCATGATGGTGACGCTGGCCGTCGAAGAGATCAGCCGAGTCGATGCGTCGGCGGCGATCATGGTCGACGTGCAGAACACGCTCGTGAACTACCCGATCTCGCGCTACGGAACCGATGCGCAGCGCGAGAAGTATCTCGCGCGGCTCACGTCGAAAACGATCGGCGCCTATGCGCTCTCGGAGGCCGGCTCGGGCTCGGACGCATTCGGCCTCGCCACGCGCGCGGAGAAGCACGGCGACGACTGGGCGCTCACGGGCCGCAAGCTCTGGATCACCAACGGCGCGGACGCAGGACTCTTCGTGGTCTTCGTCAACGCGAATCCCGACGCCGGCTACAAGGGAATCACCGCGTTCATTGTCGAGCGCGATACGCCGGGCTTCTCCGTCGGCAAGAAGGAAGACAAGCTCGGCATCCGTGCGTCGAGCACGACGGAGCTGATCTTCGACGGGTGCGTCGTCCCCGCCGCGAACGTCCTCGGCGAGGTCGGACAGGGATACAAGATCGCGATCGAGACGCTCAACGTAGGGCGCATCGGGATCGGCGCGCAGATGATCGGCATCGCGCGCGGTGCGCTCGAGGCGACGCTCGGCTACGTGAAGGAGCGCAAGCAGTTCTCCACGCGGCTCGCGGACTTCCAGGGAATTCAGTTCCAGCTCGCGCAGGCCGCGACGGAGCTCGAGGCCGCGCGACTTCTGGTCTACAACGTCGCGCGCATCAAGGACGCGGGCGGGCAGTTCACGCGCGAGGCGGCAATGGCAAAGCTCTTCGCCTCACAGGTGTGCGAGCGCGTGACGTCGCTGTGCGTCGAGCTGCACGGCGGCTACGGCTACACGAAGGACTATCCCGTCGAAAAATTCTATCGCGACGCGAAGATCGGCACGATCTACGAGGGCACGTCCAACATGCAGCTCCAGACGATCGCGAAGCTGCTGCTCAAGTAGATCGCCGCCGATTCGGCTCAGTTGCGCAGAGCGCCGAGTAGCCCCGGCAGCGCGCCGATGAACCACACGATCGCTGCCACGATGTACGAGTTCGACTTCGAGACCTTCCCCGTGATCTGCAGCCCGATCGCGAGCAGGATCGTCTCCCAGATCGTGAAGACATCGAGTCGCGTGACGAGCGCCATGAGCACCGGCGACGTCGTTTCCGGATCGAAGAGCGCGCCCACGCCGACGGTCAATCGCGCCATGCCGTTGAGATGATCGGGACTCGAGACGAGGCCGATGAGCGCGGCCGCGACCAGGCCGAGTATCTTCGTGAAGAATGCATAGGTGGCGACCATGATCCCCTGCGACGGCGTCTGCGTCGAAGAGAACATTTTCCCCGCGAGACAGAGCACGAGCCCTGTGAGCATCGCCATGATCGGAATGGCGATCGTGATGAACACCGGCCCGAGCTTGTCTCCCATTGCCTGCTGCTTCGACATCTGCTCGGCCGTGATTTCCGGATGCGCCTTTTTCACCTTCGCAAACGCGCGGGTCGTCTCTGCATCGATCGCCGGCTGCACGAGCGGCTTCGTGCCGAAGATCAGAACGCCGAAGAGGGCCGTCAGCACCAGCAGCGGCATGCCGAACCCCGAATGCTCCCTGCGTCTGAAGACGAACGATGGCGACGTGAAGATGTCGATGAAATCTTCCCAGAGCGACGCGGTCGGTGCGACGGGAACGGACGCAGGCTCGGTCAAGGTACGGCTCCGCGAGATTGGTGGGTGCAACTATGATCAGTGACAATACGTAGTCTCGCCAGTACCCGTTTCACGCGATGTGAACGGGTGTCAGATCATATCCTTCAGTAGTCTTCCGCCGAGGACTGTATCCGTGCGACGTCCGCTGCTCGTGCTCCTCTCGTTGCTCGCCGTCTCGCCGCTCGCGGCGCAGATACCCGCCGCCGAATACACCGCTCGACGCGATTCGCTCGCGGCCACGATGGACGACGGAATACTGCTCGCCCTCGGCGGTGAGGAGCCGGCCGAAGACTTCCTGACCTTCTACCCTGCGCCGTCATTTTATTATCTCACCGGAGTCACCGAGCCTGACGCGGCGCTCGTGATGGTGAAGCGGAAGGGCACGGTGTACTCGATGCTGTTCGTCGAGCCGCGCGATCCTGCGCGCGAGGCCTGGACCGGGGCGCGACTCGGTGTCGACGGAATGCGGCGCGTGACGGGAATCCCCTCGCGCTCCATGGAGCAACTCGTCCCGGCGCTCGACTCGCTGCTCGCGCTCAGCGACAGACTGGCAGTCATTGGTAATTTGGGAGGCGACGGCTTCGAGACGCGCGATGCGCAGTTCGTAGCGTCGCTGAGAGCGAACCATCCGAAGCTGCGCGTACTTCCTGCCAACGATCTCGTCGCGCGCCTGCGCATGCGCCACAGCGCCGCGGAGCTCGCGCTCGAGCGCAAGGCGATCGACATCACGGTTCGCGCGCAGCACGACGCGATCTCCGCGATTCGCCCCGGCGTCAACGAATTCGAGATCCAGGCACTGATCGACTACACCTTTCGCCGGAACGGCGCCGACCGTCCATCCTTCGCCACGACCGTCGGCTCTGGACCCAACTCCACTGCGCTCCACTACTCCGCCAACGATGGCTACATGCAGGCCGGTGACGTCGTGGTGATGGACATCGGCGCATCGTACCGTGGCTACGCCGCCGACGTCACGCGCACGGTGCCCGTGAGCGGCACTTTCACGCCGGAGCAGCGCGCCATTTACCAGCTCGTGCGCGACGCGCAGCACGCCGCCGAGCTGGCGGCGAAGCTCGGCGCGACGTCGAGCGACATGGACGCTGCGGCGAACAAGGTTCTCGGCGAAGGGCTCGCGAAGCTCGGCCTCATCGAGTCGCCGGACGCCACCTTCGACAACGGTGCACCGGGATGTCAGCGCAACATCGCACGCCGCTGCTCGCAGCTCTCACTCTTCTACTTCCACGCCCTCGGCCACGCCATCGGACTCGAGGTGCACGACCCTACGTCGTACAGGATCGCCCCGGGTAACACCTTTACGATCGAGCCTGGGATTTACGTTCGCGCGACGGTGCTCGACAATCTCCCGGACACGCCGCGGAATCGCGCGATCATCGCGAAGCTGCGCCCCGTCGTTCAGCGCTACGCGAACATCGGCGTGCGCATCGAGGATGACTACTTCGCGACGGAGAGCGGCGTCGAGTGGATCTCCCGCGGGCCGCGCGAGGTGACCGAGATCGAGCAGATGATGCGCATCCGCGCCGCGGTGCCGGCGGCACGCGACTCATCGATGGTGAACTGGTACCGCCAGACAGAGCCGATCACGCACTAGTGGGACTGTCCGACGCTGGGGATAGTGAGGCCTATGTCCCGTGGGCCGCGCTGGGATCGACGCGGGCACGAAAATTTCCAATCCAACCCGGCAAGACGCGGATGACCGGCGTGCGGCAGCATTCGCCGTAAACGCGGCGTTCCCCTCGCGCCGCAGTCCCTGCGTCTCCACCCTGTCTTCGTCTGCATGCCGGCAACCGCGATCGATGAGTCCTGTCTCCGGGCTACGCCGGGCTCCGCGCGGTCCGCGCGAATCCTGCTCGTGGCCCCGCAGCCGTTCTTTGAATCGCGGGGAACGCCCCTGAATGTGCTGGCCATGGTGCAGACGCTCTGTGCTGCCGGCCACGAGGTCCACCTGGCGACGTTCGCCGTGGGCGAAACGGTGCCGGTTCCCGGACTCACTTACCATCGGGCCGCTCGCATTCCGGGGGCCGACGAGGTGCCGATCGGCTTCTCGCTGCGCAAGATCGCGCACGACGCCGCGCTCGCGGCGCTCGTGACACGCCTGCTCGCGAAACAGCGGTTCGACGTCGTGCATGCCGTGGAGGAGTCGATCTTCTTCGCCATGCCGCTCGCCCTCGCGCGCGGCATCCCGGTGATCGGCGACGTGGATTCGTGCCTCTCCGAGCAACTCGCTGACCGTGGACTCCGCCACGTTCCCGGCGCGGTGTCGCTGGTGCGAGTGGCCGAGCGTGCCGCCCTGCGCCGCGCCCGGCTGGTCATCACGGTGTGCCGCGCCCTCACGGAGATGGTGGCAGCCCGCGCCCCGGACGTGCCGGTCGCGCAGATCGAGGACTGCCCCCCCGAAGGGACGGATCGTCCCGCCGACGCCGCCAGCGTGGCGGCGCTGCGCCGCCAATGGAATCCCGATGGCGCGCCACTCGTCGTCTACACCGGCAATTTCGCGCCCTATCAGGGGCTCGATCTGCTCTTCGGCGCACTGCCGACCCTCGCCGCGCTCGCTCCCTCCGCGCGCGTGCTGCTCGTCGGCGGCACGGCGGCCGAGATCGCCAGTGCGCGGTCGGCGCTCGCGCAGTGCGGCCTCGGCGATTTCGTACGCTTCGCCGGCCGGCAACCGCTCGAGAGCATGTCGGCGTTCACGGCGTTGGCCGACGTCCTCGTCTCACCCCGAAGCGAAGGTGACAACACCCCGCTCAAGATCTTCGCATACATGGCGTCGGGGCGGCCCATCGTCGCCACGGATCGCGACACCCACACGCAGGTGCTCGACCAGACGAGCGCGCTGCTGTGCGCGGCCACTCCCGGGGCGCTGGGAGAGGCACTTGGCGCAGTCCTCAACGATCCGGCTGCATTCGCCGGGCGAGCGCTGGAAGCAAGTGCCCGTGCGGCGCGCGACTTCTCGCGGGCCGCGTTCGCGCGCAAGCTGCTCGCCGCCTACGACAGCGTGCTCGCCGGACGCGCCAGCGTCTGCTCTCTCCCAACGTCGAAGCCATGACGCGGATCGCCGTCGCGATCGTCAACTACAACACCGTCGGCTATCTGCGCGACTGCCTCGCCACGGCGCGTGCCGCGGGCGCCACCGAGTGCGCTGTCGCTCAGGACGAGAAAGCCGTGCGCGAATCCTGGCGGCAGGTAGGCCTGTCGACCATTCTCCGCGTTCAGCTCGAACCCTTCCCAGCAGGCGAACGTTGGCGATTCACGCCGGACGTCCACCGCGACGTCGTACACCGCGCCCTCGAGCACCATCACGAGCTTGCCGTGTGCCCCCGGGTTTTGCAGGTGCAGGCCGCGCAGCGTGTGCCGCACCGACCGAGACAGATTGTCCTGAACGAACGGCTCCGTGAGTCCGGCGTCGGCATAGCGCGGTGCGCGGTACAGCTCTCGGAACATGCCGCGCGTGTCCGGAAAGCTGGGTGGCTCGAAGATCAGTACGCCCGGCAGCGATCCCGCGACGACGTTCACAGGTGGTCCGCTCGATCGACGAGATCCAGAAGGTACGCACCATAGGCGCTCGTCCCAAGCGGCGCCGCCAGACGTCTCACCTGCTCCGCGTCGATGAAGCCCATTCGGAATGCGACCTCCTCCGGGCACGACACCTTCAGCCCCTGTCGCTTCTCGATCGTCTCGATGAAGTTCGAAGCTTCCTGCAGCGACTCGTGCGTGCCCGTGTCGAGCCAGGCCATGCCTCGACCAAGAACGCACATTCGTAGCTGGCCGCGCTCGAGATACGTGCGGTTCACGTCGGTGATCTCCAGCTCTCCGCGCGCAGAGGGCTGCAGGCTCGCGGCGATGTCGAGGACGTCGTTGTCGTAGAAGTAGAGACCCGTGACCGCGTAATTCGAACGCGGATGCGCCGGATTCTCCTCGATGCTCGCCACTCGGCCGTCCGCCCCCAACTCGGCCACGCCGTATCGTCCTGGATCGCGGACCCAGTAGCCGAAGATCGTCGCGCCCTCCGTCTGTGCTGCTGCGTCCTGTACGATCTGGCTGAGGCCATGCCCGTAGAAGATGTTGTCTCCGAGCGCGAGTGCGGAGCTGTCGCGGCCCACGAAATGTCGTCCGAGAATGAATGCCTGTGCCAGCCCCTCGGGCGCGGGCTGCACCGCGTACTGGAAGCACATCCCCCATTCGGATCCGTCACCGAGCAGCTGCTCGAAGCGTGGCAGATCCGACGGCGTGGAGATGACCAGCACGTCCCGGATGCCCGCGAGCATCAGAACCGACAGCGGATAGTAGATCATCGGCTTGTCGTATACCGGCAGGAGCTGCTTGCTCAGCACCCGCGTGATCGGGTACAGCCGCGTCCCCGATCCGCCTGCGAGGATGATCCCCTTGCACGCTGTCATGCCGACGCCAGGGTGGGCGCCGTCGCCCCTCCACCGACGCCGAGTCCAAGGCGCTCGCCCCGATACGCGCCCGACCGAACGCGCTCCCGCCATTCTCGGTGCTCGAGGTACCAGCGAACCGTCGCGCGCAGCCCGCTCTCGAACGTCTCGCGCGGAGCCCAGCCCAGCTCACGCGTGATCTTGTTAGAGTCGATCGCGTAGCGGAGGTCGTGGCCGGGTCGATCCGGCACGAACGTGATCAGCTCCTCGTGCGGTCCCTCCGCGCGTGGCGCCATATCGTCCATGATCGCGCAGATCGCTTTGACGACATCGATGTTCCGCCGCTCGTTGTTGCCGCCTATGCAGTACGTCTCACCGGGTTGGCCTTGCTCGAGCACCGTCACGAGGGCGTCCGCGTGATCATGTACAAATGCACTTCGCTTTACAGTCCGAGCGACGAGCTGTGCGTGAGGTGGGACGACCCCGCGATTCGCATCGTGTGGCCAGTCGGAAAACCAGTGCTCTCGGCGCGCGACGCCAGCGCGCCGTCGCTCGAGCAGATTCCGCTCCAGCGCCTGCCGCGCTTCGAAGCGTCCCCGTGAGCGACCCGGACATACGGCCGCCGACTATCCTGCTCACCGGTGCCGCCGGCCAGGTGGGATTTGAGCTGCGTCGCAGCCTCGCTCCCCTCGGACACGTCGTCGCACTGTGCCGCTCTGATCTCGACCTGGCCCGGCATGAGCGCATCGCCGAGATCGTCGAGGCGGTGGCGCCCGCGGTGATCGTGAATGCGGCCGCCTACACCGCGGTGGACGTGGCCGAATCCGAGCGAGACGCCGCCTTCGCGATCAACGCCACCGCGCCGCGCGTACTCGCCGAGTCCGCGGCGCGCGCGGGGGCGGCGATGGTGCACTTCTCGACCGACTACGTCTTCGACGGCACGAAGACGACCGCGTACCTCGAAGACGATGCGCCGGCTCCGCTCGGAGTGTATGGCAGCAGCAAGCTAGCGGGAGACCAGGCGGTGATCGGCGCCGGTGTCCCCTATCTCGTGCTGCGAACGAGTTGGGTGTACGCGGCGCGGGGTCGCAACTTCCTGCGCACGATGCTGCGTCTCGCGCACGAGCGCACCGAACTGGCCGTGGTCGCCGACCAGTTCGGGGCTCCTACGCCCGCCCGATTGATCGCCGATGTCACTGCGCAGCTTCTCGGGTATGGAAACGGCCCGACGGGCCTTCGCTTTCCCTCACGGCTGAGCGGCGTCTACAACGTGACGGCGAGAGGGGTCGCGAGCTGGTACGATCTGACCAAGGCCATCCTCTCGCGCGATCCTCGGCGCGAGTGCCAGACGGTCCGGCACATTCGCGCGATCACAACGGCAGAATATCCCACTGCCGCCCGCCGACCGGCGAACTCTCGCCTCGATCCGGGCAAGCTCGAACGGGCGCTCGGAATCCGAATGCCCGAATGGGAGGCGCAGCTCGCGACGATTATGCGGGAGTTGCCGACGCAGGAACCCGCGTAGCCAGGCTGGCTCGCGTCTCCGCTGCGATCAATGCCGCCGCTCCCGCCGAGCGACGCTACTTCGCGGTCGTGCCGTGCAGGATTCCGCTGCGTACTCGCACGGCCTTGGGCGATGCGCCCGGAAGCGGCGCGAGACGAAGCTGCCGCAGCCAGGTGAACAGCAGCGGCGCGACGAGTGACAGCTGCCTCCCGCCGCGCATCACGGTGATCGGAATCATGGCGCTCTTCGCATCGCCGTAGCGCGCGCGGAGCTGCTGCGCGAGCGCCGGCGCATCGACCGCGAAGTCGCCGACTCGCACGAGATCATCGCCCGGCTGCACGCCCGCCTGCTCCGCCGTCGATCCCGGCGCGACAGCCTTGACGCGCGTCCCGTTGTCGTCCTGCCCCATCGTGACACCGAGCACTGGAACGCGCGTGGAATCGGCGAGCAGCTGCATCCCCGCGAGTGGTAGCACGCTTGACCACGGATATGGATCGCGTCCGTCCACGTAGCGCGCGTTGAAATCCGAGAACGACTTGCCACCGGCCGCGCTCTCGACCGCCTTCCACCACTGGTCACCCGTGAATCCCTTCCCCACCTTGTACGCGTCGCGATAGAGCCCGCGCATCACGTCGTCGAGCGAACGGTGGTTGTCGCTCGCATCACGGATCATGATGTCGAGCATGAGTCCCGCGAGAGAGCCTTTCGGATAGTAGGCGTCCGCCGTTCCATCGGTAGGATGGATCCACGCCGAGAGGGATGCGTCATCGAGCCCGAACGCGGGGAGCGCGGCGACCTCGCCGATTTTCCCGGCCGTCGTCGCGAAGAACGCTGCGCTATCGCTCACGCCGCTGCGCACGAGCGCGAGGTCAGCGTAGTAGTCGGTAACTCCTTCGCTCACCCAGAGCCACGTCGTCGGCTGCTCGTGCGCGTACTGGTAGGGCCACATATCCGAAGGTCGAAGGCGCTTCACATTCCACGCGTGGAAGATCTCGTGTGCGTACACGGAGGTGAGCACCGGGCTTCCGATGGCGAACACGCTCGTGAGATCGACGTGCGAATTCTGATGCTCGAGTCCGACGATCGCGGCGAATGCCGAGTCGGCGATCTGCATTACGGTGTATGTCTTCCACGGCGTCTCGCCGAATACCGCCGACTCGACGCCGATGATCTTCGCAAGATCGCCGAGCGTCGCCGATCGCCGCGGCGCGCTCTCGACCGCGGCGGGGTAGCTTGCGAAGCGCACCCACCCGTCGCCCGCGCGAGTGCTGTCGAAATCGAAACGGCCGGCGACGATCGGCATGTCGGCCAGATCGTGATAGTTGGGCGCGGTAAAGGTGTTGCGACCGGTGGAAGTCATCCCCGTCGCAACGCGCCATCCCGAGGGAACGCTGAGGTCGACGGTGCTCGGGAAGTCGAGCGGTCGTCCCGCCGCATATGGAAAGAGATTCGCGCCGTTGAGGAGCGCGAAGTCCGGCTGGCTCCATGAGTTCGAGTTGTCGAGCGAGTCATTTCGGTACTCGAACGAGATCGAGATCGCTCCCGCACCCGCGGGACGAACGCGCCACGTCTGGTAGTCGGCCTTGTCCCACGCGAGTGGCTGGCCGCCGCCGGTCGCCGTGAACGCCGAGACGTATTTCGCCCAGTAGCTCAGCTCATAGGACCCCGGCGTCCACGCCGGCAGCGACAGCAGCACCGGTTCAGCCGACGCCACCGTGAACGTCATCGCAACGCGAATTCGCCTCTGCGCCGCATCCGCGCTGTCGATCGCGATGCGGTATCCGACAGCCGAGATAGGCGCCGAAGCGGCGGGACCGCTCTGGGCGGGCGAGGCAGTTGCGGCGCCCGCGAAAGACACCATTAACAGCAGCGCTCGTTTCATCCGGACTCGCAATAAAATGCCAGCTTCTGGTGCGGGCAAGCTAACGCCAGCCCATCGTTTTTTCATGCGATGTGGGCTCATGATTTGCATTGAAGCAGATATTGAGCGAACTCCATATTTCGCAACAAGATACGCGATTTCAACCGAGCCATTGGCGACACTGTGCACTTCCTATCCCGCCTTCCCTTCCCCGTACTCGAGGTCGATGAGAATGGAACGATCCGCGAAAGCAATGGAGCGCTCGAGCGCGAAGTCGGCCTGAGCGGCTCGCTCGAGCACCAAAGACTTGCCGAGTGTCTCGCCGAGGGATCCAAGCCGGCCATCGACGTCATACTCGGTGATACCGCGCCCGAGAGTCCCGTGGTTCAACTCGCGTTCGCCGAGGCGAGCGCCAAGCCACGCACATTCTACGTCATTGTCGACGGAAGTACGCGGTGGCTCGTCGGCCAGCCCATCCAGTTCGACCAGCAGCGCGACGCGGTCTCCCGCGCGCACGAGCGCGCCGAGGCGCAGACGGATGAGTACGCGCGGGTGAGTCAGGAGCTGCTGGCGGCCAACGAGCAGCTCGCGCATCGCGCGCGCGCGCTCGTCGAGGCGAGTCAGGCGAAAGCTCGCTTCCTCGCGACCATGTCGCACGAGCTCCGCACGCCGCTCAACGCGGTGCTGGGCTACGCAGGGCTTCTCCGCGATGGCGTGTACGGAAACGTCAGCGAGCAGCAGGAGCGCGCGGTGCAGGCGATCGTGCGCCGCGCGAAGGACCTGCAGCTGCTCATCGACGACGTGCTCGACCTCGCGAAGATCGAATCCGGCCGAGCGGAGCTGCGCGTCGACGAATTCGATCCGAGCGCGGTACTCGAGGAAGTGAAGGATGCGATCGCCTCGTTCGCACGCGACAAGCATCTGCGCGTTTCGGTGCGCAGGCGCATCAAGCGTCGCATGCGTCTCGATCGTGCGAAGTACAAGCAGGTGCTTTTGAATCTCGCGTCGAATGCCGTGAAGTTCACACCGGAGGGCGGCGAGGTCGAGCTCTCCGTGGAGGAGGGCGACGATGACAGCGTCGTGACGTACGTGCGCGATTCCGGAATCGGCATCGCGCCCGAATTTCTCAGTGTCATCTTCGACGATTTCCAGCAGGTGGAGTCGGGGACGACGCGCCGCTACCAGGGAATCGGGCTCGGCCTCGCGATCGTCAAGCGCACCGTCGATCTGCTCGGCGGAAGCGTGTCGGTAGAGAGCGAGACGGGACGGGGAACCGCCTTCTGCATGCGCTTTCCTATTCGTCCTGTGGGCGAGGCGCTCGTCGGCGACGCCGGCGCGATTCCAGACGATGGGGCGCTCTCGAACGATCCGATCATCGTCGCGATCGATGACGATCCCGAGGTGATCGCGCTCCTTCGCGACTCGCTCGCCCCGGCGCACTTCCGTGTGGTCGGAGCTCTCAACGGCGATCGCGGAATGGAGCTTGCCCGCATCCTCAAGCCGTTCGCGATAACGCTCGACATCATGATGCCCGAGAAGGACGGCTGGCAGGTACTCCGCGAGATCAAGGCGGACCCGGAGCTCTGCCGAACCCCCGTGATCGTCATGTCGATCGTCTCCGAACGGTCGCTCGGCTTCTCGCTCGGCGTCACCGATTATCTGGTGAAGCCCGTGGACCGGCGCGTCCTCATCGACGTGCTCGAGCGGTTGCGGGAGAGGAAAACGATGCAGAGCGCGCTCGTCGTCGACGAGGACTACGACGCGCGAACGCTTCTCTCCGATCTCCTCCGCTCTCTTGGCGTGCGCGTGCGCTCGTGCGACAACGCCGCGGCGTGCATCGACGCGCTGCAGAAGGAGCCGGCCGATCTGCTCTTTCTGGATGTCGAGATGCCGGAGAGCGAGGTCAGTCGGATCATGGACTTCGTCTCCGGCGACAACCGCTTCGAGAACACGCGCACGGTGGTGATCACGCGCAACGATGTCTCGGCGGACCAGCAGGAGTGGATGCGCAGAGCCGCGGCAGAGGTGGTGTACGAGGGGCACGAGAACTCCGAGGCGCTGCTCAACGATCTTCGCGGTGCGGTGACGTCGCTCGGCGCGACCGCCGGGAGCTAGGTCGGGCGGGCGTTCCGGTCGGCGTGTGCAACTCCGCCGTCGGCCGGCGTCCCATGTGTGTGCGAGCCATGACGGCTCGCCGCTCACATCGAGGACGATATGCGGAGTGCCCCTTATCTACTGTGCGTTGCTGCACTGATCACCGCTTGCGGCACCGATTCCCCGCGCGCGAAGGAATCGCGTGCACGCGACGAGGTGTCGCAGTCGCTCGACGCGCGGAGAGATGCGCCCGCGCTCATGGCGAAAACGGAGGGGGCCTCGGGGAGCATGGTGATGCCGGTGGCGGCTCCAGCGCCGTCCGACGCCTCGTCGGCAGCGATGCCGTCGTCGCACTCGGTGAGCGATTCGGTCATTAGCTCGATGATCATTCGCACCGGACAGGCCAGCGTGCAGGTCGACTCCCTCCAGCGTGGGATCCGCGCGGTGCGCGCGCTCGCGAGCCGCGTCGGAGGGTTCGTCGCCAACAGCTCGATCTCGTCGGGCGACAATCAGTTTCAGTCAGCGACGCTCGAGATCAAGCTGCCCGCGTCGCACTTCGACGATGCGATCGGCGGCCTGCAGCCGATCGGGTCGCTCGAATCGGTGAGCGTGAACGCGGAGGATGTCGGTGAAGAGTTCGTCGACGTCGCGGCGCGCGCGGAGAACGGCCACAAGCTCGAACAGCGACTCATCGACATCCTCGGCACGCGCACGGGAAAGCTCAGCGACGTGCTCGCCGTGGAGCGCGAGCTCGCGCGCGTGCGCGAGGAGATCGAGCGTCAGGAAGGTCGCATGCGCTATCTGCGCACGCGCGCGGCCATGAGCACACTCTCGGTAACCGTGCACGAGAAGGCGCCGGTCGTCGCCGGGACCGGAGCCTTCGGCATGCTCGCGGACGCATTCCGGCAGGCGTGGAATAATTTCATTCGCTTCATTGCCGGCGCCATCGCGGCGATGGGTACGCTGCTTCCGCTCGCCCTGATCCTCGGCACGATTGGATGGCTCGTGTGGCGGGCGCGGCGCGCGCGCGGCGCGGCCGGCGAGGTCCGTCCCGGCTAGCAGGGCATGGACAGAGGCCCGGGTGTCTCTTCCCCGGGCCGATGTCGCCCGGCCATATTGCCCCCGTCACTCGACGAGGAGCACATGTCGATTCCCACCCAGCCGCCGCTCAATGCGGAGGCAGACCAGATCCCGCTTTCGGCAGAATCCGATGTACACGTCCCATACGTCGCGACGAGCAAGGATCTCCCCGAGCTCACCGTCGGCGCGATCCTGCTCGGCATCGTGCTCGGACTCGTCTTCGCGCTCTCGAGCGTCTACCTCGCCCTCAAGGTCGGGCTGACGGTTAGCGCATCGATTCCGATCTCCGTTCTCTCGATCACGATCTTCAGATACATCTCGCTGAAATTCGGCGCGACGCCTGCGACGATTCTGCAGAACAACATGGTGCAGACCACGGGTTCCGCGGGCGAGTCGGTCGCCGCGGGAATCGTCTTCACTCTCCCTGCGCTCCTGCTCCTCGGCTATAACCTCCCGTGGACGAAGGTCGCGGCGGTCGCCGTCGTTGGCGGACTGCTCGGCGTCTTCCTCATGATCCCGCTGCGCAACGCGCTGATCGTGAAGGAGCGCAAGACGCTCAAGTATCCCGAGGGAACGGCGGCGGCGGAGGTGTTGATCGTGGGCGAGGAGCGCGGCGTGCAGGCGCGCACTGTGTTCCTCGGCTTCGGTCTGGCGGCGCTCTACAAGTTTCTCGTGAGTGGGCTGCATCTCTGGCAGGAGGTGCCGCGCTACGTCTTCCAGCGCATCGCACCATCGGGAAAGATCGAGCTATTCGGCGAGATCCGCGCGGAGATCAGTCCGGAGCTCACGGGTGTGGGCTATATCATCGGGCCGCGCATCGCGGGCTTTCTCTTCGCGGGAGGCTGCCTGTCGTACTTCGTGCTCATTCCGACGATCAAGCTCTTTGGCGCCGGGCTCACGGACATCATCCCGCCGGGCACACAGCTCATCAGCGGTATGGACGCGACCGCGGTGCGCGCAAACTACGTCTACTACATCGGCGCCGGCGCCGTCACCGCCGCCGGATTGATCAGCCTCCTTCGCTCGATGCCGACGATCCTCGCCGCGATGCTCGGCGGCTTCCGTCGCTCGGGTGAGGACGCCGCGAGCGGCGTCGCGCGCGCACGCACCGATCGCGATCTCCCGATCAAGGTCGTGCTCATCGGCGTCGTCGGCTGCGCGATCGCGATGATCGCGCTCCCGCAGATCGGAATCAATCTGCTCGCGGCGCTTCTCGCCGTGGGCTTCGCATTCCTGTTCGTCACCGTTTCGAGTCGCATCACCGGACAGATCGGCGCATCGTCGAATCCGATCTCGGGGATGACCGTCGCCACCGTGCTGCTCACCGCGCTGATCTTTCTCGCGATCGGCTGGACCGGCGTCGAGCATCGCGTGCTCGCACTCACGATCGGCGGCGTGGTGTGCGTCGCGGCAGCGGTCGCGGGCGCGACGTCGCAGGATCTCAAGACCGGCTACATCGTCGGCGCAACACCAGCGCGTCAGCAGATCGGACTTCTCTTCGGCGTTACCACTTCGGCGCTGCTCATCGGCGGGATGATCGCGCTGCTCAACCAGGCGCATCGGACGATCGTGGAGAAGAGCTATCCCGGCGTGACGGTCTCGGTGATCGATCAGGGCGCGACCGAGACGGTCGCGGGAGTGCAGTATCAGGTCGGGCATCTCTACGAGACGCAGGGCGGCGCGCCAGCCGGCAAATATCTCGTCGACGCGCAGCACACGATTCACTATCTCGTCGATCCCGGCATCGCCGGACGGTATCCGAAGGACGTCAGCGGACGCACCGTGGAAAAGCTCGATTCGCCGAAGGCGCAGATCATGGCGCTCGTCGTCGACGGCATCCTCACGCAGAAGCTGCCGTGGGGACTCATCCTTATCGGCGCCTTCCTCGCGATCGCGATGGAGATCCTCGGCATTCCGTCGCTCCCGGTCGCCGTCGGCGTGTATCTGCCGATCTCGACGTCCGCGACGATGTTCATGGGCGGCGTGGTGCGCTGGCTCGTCGAGCAGCGGCTTCCGGCCGAAGATCGCGTCGGGGCAAAAGCCGACTCCGGACCGGGGGTGCTCTTCTCGTCGGGGCTGATCGCCGGAGGCGCGATCATGGGCGTTCTTCTCTCCGTGCTCGCCATCTGGAAGATCAGGGGTGACACGCAGACGATGGCCGATGCGATCGATCTCTCGAAGAACATCGTCTTCCTCGGAGCCAGCGCCGCTGCGGCGATTGTGCTCTACGTGATCTTCCTGACGGTTCCTCTCTATCGTGTCGGGCGCACGGGCGGCGGACGAGAGCACTGATGCGTGTCATCTCGCTTCTCCCGGCGGCCACCGAGATCATCTGCGAGCTCGGCGCCGCCGACATGCTCGTCGGCATCTCGCACGACAGCGATTTTCCATCCGAGCTTCTTCACGCGGGGATGCCGCGCGTCACGCGATCGACGATCGATCCGGAGGCTGCCCCCGCCGAGATCGATCGCATGGTGCGCGTCGCCGATACGCTCGGTGATTCGCTCTACCTGCTCGATGCCGATGCGATCGCGACGTTGGAGCCCGAGCTCATCATCACGCAGGGGATCTGCGACGTCTGCGCGATACGCGAGGCGGACGTGCGCATCATCGCCGAAGGCCTGCGAAATCCGCCGGTCGTTCTTTCGCTTTCGGCGGATTCGCTCGAGGAGATGCTGAGCGACATTCGAAGGGTTGGCGCGGCAATCGAGCGATGGCAACTCGCCGAGGCGCTGGTGACTCGGCTCGAGGACCGACTCAGGAAGGTGCACGAGCGCCTGGTGCAGGCCTCGGTTCCGCGGCCGCGGGTGGCGATCATCGAGTGGACGGACCCGATCTACAACTCCGGTCATTGGGTGCCGCAGATGGTGCGGCGTGCGGGCGGGATCGAGGTGCTGGGGAAGGCGCAGGAGCGATCGCGTGTGGTGACGATGGCAGAAGTCGTTGCCAGTAAACCCGATACGGTAATTGTCGCACCGTGCGGCTATAATGCAGAGCGCGCGGCGAGCGAGGGCACGGCGCTGCGCGGGCAGAAGGAATGGAGTTGGCTCGCTCACACCCGGGTCTGGGCAATGGACTCGAACTCCTTCCTGACGCGCCCCGGGCCGAGACTGGTCGATGGCGTGGAAACGCTGGCGGAAATATTCCATCCAACCGTTTTCCCGCGTCCGTCCCGAAGCCGAGCGGTCGAGCTGCGCTCGGCGTGATGTCCTAAATCGTCGATGACGGTACGCTGACGATGAGGCTTATTATTGCCAGGCACTCATCGTTCTCCCCCTCTCACCATTCCCACATCACATGCTGAGCGACTCGTCGGTCACCTTCCTCAAGCGTCTTCTCGATACACCAGGACCGTCCGGCTTCGAATCCGCGCCGGCGCGGGTCTGGCGGGAAGAGGCCGGGAAGTTCGCGAAGGTGGAATCCGATGTTCACGGCAACAGCATGGCGACGGTGGTTCCCGAGGGGCGCCCGGTCATCATGCTCGCCGGCCACATCGACGAGATCGGCGTCATCATCCAGCACATCGATGAGGATGGCTACGTCCACATCTCGGGAATCGGCGGCTGGGATCCACAGGTGCTCGTCGCGCAACGCATTCGTTTTCTCGGCACGCACGGCGATGTGATCGGCGTGGTGGGCAAGAAGCCGATCCATTTGATGAAGTCGGAGGATCGCGACAAGGCGTCGAAGATGACGGATCTCTGGGTCGATATCGGCGCCACGAATCGCGCGGAGGCGAACGAGCAGCTGAGCGTCGGCGACGCGGGAGTCATCGACTCGAAGAGCATCCTGATGCCGAACAATCGCATCGTCTCGCGCTCGGTCGACGATCGCATCGGCGCCTTCGTCGTGATGGAGGCGCTGCGTCGCTATAACGAGGCGCCGGGCAAGGCCAAGGTCGTTGCGGCCGCGACGACGCAGGAGGAGATCGCATGGCACGGCGGCGGCGCGGGCGTGTGCGCGTCGTGCATCGGCGCGCAAATGGCGATCGTCGTCGACGTCACCTTCGCCACCGATCACCCGGGCATCGAGAAAAAAGAGCTGGGCGAGCACGCGATCGGGAGCGGGCCGGTACTCGTGCGCGGGTCGATCATCAGTCCGGTGGTGTTCAAGACGCTGCGTGGGGCTGCGGAGGATCTCAAGATTCCGTACACCCTTGCCGCCGCCGGGCGCGACACCTCGACCGATGCCGACGCGATCCACGTTTCGGCGCAGGGCATCGCGACCGCGCTCGTCTCGGTGCCGAACCGCTACATGCACTCGCCGAACGAGCTCGTGAGCCTCGAAGATGTCGACCGGGCAGCGACACTCATCGCCGAGGCGTGCAGGCGGGTGGATGAGAAGACGGACTTTACGGCGCGGTAAGTCGAAGGCGTAGAGTAGTTTCAGCGATTCGCCGAGCCTCCTGGCTCGGCGATTTTCGTTTCCTGAAATTCGCTATTGCACCTCACGTTACGTGAGGGTTTAGACTCTCCTCGTGGCCCAGAACACGATTCCCACTTCGCAGAAGAAGTCGATGACAGAACCACCACTGAAGGTGGGTGAGCTTGCGAGCCGGACGGGATTGTCGGTGCGCGCGCTCCACCACTACGACGAGATCGGGGTGCTCAAGCCTTCGCTGCGCACGCAGTCCGGCCACCGACTGTACAACCAGTCGGATGTCGAGCGGTTACAGCAAGTCCAGTCGCTGCGGCTCATGGGAATTCCGCTGGAAGAGGTGAGACAGCTGCTCGACGGAGCGGGGATGTCGCCTCCTGAAGTGATTGCGCTGCACATCGCCAAGCTGCACGAGCACATCGCTTTGCAGAACCGCCTGGCGGAGCGCCTCCAAGGGCTCGCAATGCATTTGGACACGGTGGAGACGGCATCGATCGATGACCTCTGCCAAATAATTCAGGTGACCACCGCAATGGAGAAATATTTCACGGCGGAGCAGCTCGAGGTGCTCCGCGACCGGCGAAGCTCGATTACCGAAGAGCACATGCACGAGGTTCGCGACTCATGGAACGAGATCATTCCGAAGGTGCGAAACGCGATGGCCGCGAACGTCGACCCGGCGTCGCCGGAGATTCAAGCGATCGCGAAGCGCTGGAAGGCACTCGTCGAGGAGTTCACCGGCGGCGATCGGAAGATCGCTCAGGCGGTGATGACGATGTACCAGAACGAGGGCCCGAGGCTTCAGGAGCAGCTCGGCGAAGTCCCGACGCCGGAGATGTTCGTGTACATGGGGAAGGCGTTCGCGGCTCCGAAATAGTTTTCAGCGCCGAGAGGGGAGAGAGCTGACTGCCTTGGCTTAGACACCCTCATTCCTCATCGACGTTTGCCATGTCGGCGGGGGTCGGGAATTTTCCGCTCTCGCGTTTGCGGCCCATCATCACCCATGACGCGGCGCCGCGGACTGCCTTCTCCTTGTCGCGCAGCAGCGTCTGGAGAGCAGCGAGCGCGCTCGATGTCTTCACTTCGCCGAGCGCGTGAACTGCGGCGACGCGCATCGGGGTGGGGCGGCGCTTGTTGAGAAGACCTTTCTCCGTGCGTGCGATGTCCATCAGCTTCTCGACCGCGTGCGGCGTACCGAGCTGACCCAGCGCGGTGACCATCGCCATCTGCACGCGATTGTCCTCTTCCTTGTCGAGGGCGCGCACGAGTGAGTCCACGGATCCGGTGCGCTGCAGCGCCATCGCCTCGGCCGCGCGCTCGCGTACTTCTTCTGGCGCATCGCGCAGGGCGCCGCGCAGTCCCTTCGCCGCGACGCCAGGGCCGAGCTTCGCGAGCGCGCTCGCCGCTGCCGTGCGCACGCGATCGTCGCGATGCTCGAGCAGCTTTTCGAGATCCGTGTCCGCCTCGGCCACGCGCATTTCGCCGAGCAGCTCGATGGCGTTGCGTACGACGAACCAGCGCGGATCGCCGAGCATGTGGACGAGCGTACGCACACCCGTGCGGAGTCGCAGCAGCGAGTCGTAGTACACCCGGCGATCAGTGATCGAGGGCGCCGAGATCAGCGCTTCGACGAGTGCCTCGACACCATCCTCCTCGGCGCGAAGGAAGATCGCCATGTACTGCTCGTAGTTCTCGCGACGGCGCGGGAGCAGCTCGACGATGCACTTGAGCACGCGCGGCACGCACAGCCGGCGCACGGCCAGCGCGTACTGCCGCTTCGACATCTTGTCCTCGATGTCGCCCTCGCGCTTCACCAGCCCGTAGAAGACGTCGGCCACGATGTCGATGCGATCCTTCCCCGACGAATCGGCCGCGAGCTTCACGAGCGTGTCGAGCTGACCGCCGATCGCCGTGGCTTCCTTCGCGCCGTCGAGCTGCTCGAAGAGGCGCACCATCGAGCTCTTCGGCGTCGAGGTCGTGGAGAATGCGGCGAACATCGCATCCGGATCCAGCTCGCGAACGATGTCCTCGGACTCGAGCTCCTCGCCGTCGCCGCCGCCGACATCCGCGCCCGCAGCCTGCACGGCTTCGAACTGCCCCGTAGTCGGCATGAACATCGTCATGCTGTCGCGCACGAAGCCCGAGCCTGCATTGGCGATCTTCGAGTTCGGAAGCGCCGTGGGCGCCTTGAGCTGCACGGGCACGTCGACCTTGAGCGAGATCGTTTGCGCATCGAGCGCACGTACGCGCGAGAGCGCTACCTCGCCGCCGTTGCCAGGTGTCGGCGCGATCGAGAGCAGCCTCGCGACGAGCAGAAGGTCGGCCGGCGTCGAGTTGCGCTGAACGTCGATCTCGAGAATCGAATGTCCGATGAGCTGCGCGACGAGACCGTCGACTCCTTCGAAACGAGCCGGAACGACTTCGGCGTTGGCGGAGAGAAGCTGCATGTCGTGCAATATCAACTTCACCGGCCCCTGTTCCGACACCGTCACGAGCGAGCGCAACGTGGCCAGCTGCTTGTCGAAAGCGCTTCCTTCGATGAGCAGCATTTGCACGAGGCGGGCGAAGTGTCGGGCGAAGGTCAGAGCGTATGACATCGATGCCTGAGCGAGTCCTCTCTAGCGGCCGGAAGAGTCTGTTTCGGGGGAGATTGTCCCGATATGCGACAGATGACCATGGATGATCGTAACATTATGATCACACGCGTCTTGCGCGAATTTGAGGTCGTGCGTAATGACCGCTGCGGCACCCCTTGTTCGCTGCAGCTCGAGCGCCGCCCGGATGAAGTCCCGACCCTCCGCATCCTGCCCCGCGGTGGGCTCGTCCAGCATCAGAAAGAGCGGCCGGGACGCAAGCGCCGAAGCGATCGCGACGCGGCGTTGCAGCTGCGGCGCAAGATCGCCGGGGTGCTCATGCTCACGCCCATCGAGACCCACTACCGAGAGTGCCTCCCGCGATTGCGAGAGCGCCGCGGAGCGTGTCGCGCCGAGTGTGCGCGGTCCGAACATCACTTCTTCGAGCACGGTGCGGGAGAACAGCTGGCGGCGCGGATCCTGGAAAACGAGTCCGACGACGCGAGCGCGCTCGTGCACGGGAAGTTTCGTCAGCTCCAATCCTGCTACACCGATGCTGCCGTCGCGAGCCTCGACCAGCCCCATGATGGTTCGGGCAAGAGTGCTCTTCCCTGCGCCATTTTTTCCGATCCACGCGACGACTTCGCCAGCGCGGAGAGTCAGCGAGAGATGTCTCAACACCACGCGGTCGTCGTAACCCGCGGTAAGTGCATCGATGACGAGCAGTGGATCGCGATGCGCGATCGGTTCGCGATTCATGCGTGCGATACTGCCTGCGCTCGCGCGCAAAGCTCCGAGCCGCGGATCGAGCGGCGGAACACGCCCGAGCACCTCACTTGGCGCTCCGCTCGCGAGCACCGCACCGTCTGCGAGCACGAGCACTCGATCAGCGAGCGATGCCAGCAGCTCGAGATTCTGCTCGACGATGAGGATCGCCGCGCCGCGGTCGCGCAGCGAGCGTAGCGCGCTGGCGAATTCCGCTGCGGCCTCGGGGTCGAGTTGCGCCGTCGGCTCGTCGAGCACGAGGAGAGGAGCGCCGAGTGCGAGCGCCGACGCGAGCGCCACGCGCTGCTGCTCGCCGCCCGAGAGCTCGCGCGGGAAGCGGAGCGCGAGGCGAGTCGCATCCGCGAGCGCGAGCGCGCCGTCGACGCGCTCGCGAATCACATCCGAGGGCAACGCCTGATTCTCCGGACCGACGGCGACCTCCTCCTCGACCGTCTCGCCGAGCTCCGTGAGCTGCGTCGATGGATTCGCGAAGACGAATGCTGCCGGAGGTCGCCCGCCGAGTGGATGCTCGATGGTGCCGTCGATCGTTGCGGGGACCGAGCGGCCGAGCAGTCCTGCGGCGGCGAGGGCCAGCGTGCTCTTTCCCGCGCCGACGTGTCCAGCGACGCCGACGATTTCGCCGCGCGCGATCTCGAGATCGATGTCGCCCAGCGCGATGCGGTCGTGGGCGCTCGCAGCGCCCTGGACGCCATGGTAGGACACTGAGCGCAGATGCATCGAGAGCGCGAGCTCGCGCGTGCTCACGAGCGCGTCACGTCGCGATGACGAGCGTGTGTGCGAACTCCCAGAGTCGCCACGCGATCGCCGCGAGCAGCGCGAGCCAGATCGCGCGCCGCATCCACATCTCGCCAGCCGGGTCCGCGATAGGGGCGAGCGCTGTGCGTTTTGCGCTCGCGTCGAAGGCGCGCGCATCGAGCGCGAGCGCACGCTCCTCGCTCTCGGTGACGAGTCCGACGATGAGCGGACCCGCGAGCGCCGGAAGGGCGCGCAGGCGTCCGCGCATGCCAGTGCCCTTCCCGACCGCGACCCCTCGGCAGCGCTGCGCATCGAGCACGTCGTGCGCGCGACGGCGCGCATCGGGGACGGCTTCGAGCGACGCGATCACGAGATACGCCGCCCCCGCCGGGAGCCCGCGGGCCGCGAGCGCGCGCGTCAGTCGTCGTGGCGCTATCC
>JACCWE010000130.1 GCA_013697785.1 Gemmatimonadaceae bacterium | reverse complement strand
TCGATCCCGGTGATCAGGCGTGGGTGGAGAATCCCGGATGGCGACCCGTGCGTGCGGCGTTTCGCGCGACGGGTGCGCAGATCGTGCGCGTCCCGGTGGATGAGTATGGACTCGATGTGCAGGAGGGAGAGCGGCGCGCACCGCAGGCGCGGCTCGCCTTCGTCACCCCGTCATATCAGGCGCCGCTCGGCGTCGCGCTCACGCTCGAGCGCAGGCTCGCGCTGCTCGACTGGGCCGCGCGCGCGGATGCGTGGATACTCGAGGATGACTACAACGGCGAGTACCGCTACGACACCGACCCCATCCCAGCGGTGCACTCGCTCGATCGCGCGGGGCGTGTGATCTACATCGGCAGCTTCAGCAAGACGCTCGCGCCGGGGCTTCGCGTCGGCTACCTCGTGCTGCCGCCGTCGCTGGTGGAGCCGGTGATGAAGGCGCGCCTCGCGAGCGATCTGTATACGACGAATGGCGAGCAGGCCGTGCTGGCCGAGTTCATCGCCGGCGGACACTTCGCGCGGCACATCAGGCGCACGCGCGATCTGTATCGCGAGCGACAGAAGGATCTGCTCGAGCTGGTACCCGAGATCATGGGCGACCTGCTCGACATTCGTCCCGCGCCCGCGGGAATGCGCTTGCTCGGGCTGCTGCCGCGCGGCGCGGACTCGCGCGCGATTGGTTGGGCGGCAGCGGAGCGGGGATTGGTGGTAACGCCGCTCTCGCGCTCTGCGCCGACATCGATGACGGAGGGACGCGAGGGGCTGCTACTCGGCTACGGCGCCTTCGATCGCGAGACGACCGCGGCGGCGCTCAGGGTGTTGGCGGAGGTGATCCGTGCGAATCTGGGCGGGGCGAAGCGGGATGGACGTGTGGTGGGGATGCGGTAGGGTTATCTGATCTTGGGCGCGTTCAGATTCTGTCCGTTCTGGTGTAAGACGAGCCCCGTCACCGTGCCGTGCGCATCGCGCACGAAGGTGCCTTGCGCATCGATACGCTACGAGTGCGTGCGTTGGCCGGCAATGTGCGTAGGAGAGCCAGCGGTGGCTGAACCACCGACGCACTCGCACATTGGGGATCGACACATGAGCAGACTTCTTCGTGGACTCGCTGCCGGCTACGGCGCCAAGAAGCTCGGCGGCGGATGCTTCAGCACCGTCCTGATCTTCATTTTGCTGTGGTGGCTACTCGGACACTTCGGCGTGTTCCGGTAAGCGCGAGCGGGTAGATCCCACGCGCCACATCCGCTTTTCCTTCGCCGTCGCCTCGCAGAGCGTGATGCGATAGCGTGCAGATTCCGCATGCACATCGATCGCGAGCAGGCGACGCGAGCGCTCGCCGATGCGGTACGTGCTCTCGAGCCGCCGGTCACGTGAGTGCACGACCCACGTGCCTTCGGAGTGCGGCGACTTCGCTGGATCGAGCTGAACGACGTTGACACTGTCGGGGCGATAGCCGCCATACTCAGGCATGCTTCCGCGCACCAGCCCGGCCGAGAAGTCGAGCACGAAGTCGCCGGACGTCTTGCGCGTGCGCTCGAGAATCGGCGCGAGCGTAGCAGCGACCGACAGCGTCGTATCGACGACGCGGCCCGCGCTTCCGTAGTCGTATACGATCACTCGCATGACGACCTCGTTCGCGCCGCAGCTACTCGTCGTCTGCGTAACGGTCATGGTGCCGAGGGACTTGGCGAGGGAGTCGTGCCCCTGCTGCACGGTCATGTCGTAGCGGGAGGTGCCGTCCGCCGGACGGTAGCGCTGGAGGGGCGCGATGGGCGCCGGGTGTTCGGCTTCCACGACGACGCAGGGTGGTGCTAGCGCAGCGGTCGCGCGAGGGAAGATGCCAGTCACGGAGACGAGAGTCGCGGCTCGCAACGCGAAGCGAAGGCGATATTGCATGATCGCGAAACATTCCCGCGCGGGACACGCGATCGGTAGGACCTACATCGTAGCCGTCATGATACCATTCCCGCGGCTATCTTCCGAGGGTCCCGACGGAGGAAGCTTTGACGACACCAACCTCGACGCGCGAGAGCGATCTGCGCGACGCTGATCTCGAGCCGCTGCTGCTCGCGTTTTACGACACGCTGAGCCGCGACGAGCTTCTGGCATCGTACTTCGAGGAGCTCGACATGCGCGAGCACATGCCGCGCATCGTCGCCTTCTGGTCGACACTCCTCTTCCACACGCGGAGCTATTCGGGCAACGCGTTTCGCCCGCATCTCCAGATGCTCGGGCTGACTCCGCCGCACTTCGCACGATGGGTAGCGACGCTAGAGTCCACGGTCGACGCACGCTTCGCCGGGCCGGCGGCGAGCACCATGAAGGAGCTCGCGCATCGCATCGCGTTCAGCATGCAGATGCGTTTGGGGCTCGCTCCCTTCGAGCCCTACAAGGAGCTTTCCCCCGAATTGGTGATGCGCTCGGCGCGTTAGCCCCGCACCAACTTCTTGTACTTGATCCTCTTCGGCTGGTCCGCCTCCGCGCCCTTCCGCTTGTGCAGATCCGCCTCGTACTCCTTGTAGTTCCCCTCGAACCACACCAGCTCACTCTCCCCTTCGAACGCCAACATGTGCGTCGCCACGCGATCGAGGAACCAGCGATCGTGTGAGATCACCACCGCGCACCCCGCGAAGTCGTTGAGCGCCTCCTCGAGCGCGCGCAGCGTGTCGACGTCGAGATCGTTCGTCGGCTCATCGAGTAGCAGCAGGTTCCCGCCGCTCTTCAGCAGCTTCGAGAGATGCAGCCGGTTGCGCTCTCCGCCCGAAAGATCCTTCACCTTCTTCTGCTGATCGCTCCCGCGGAAGTTGAAGCTCGCGAGATACGCACGCGTATTGATCTCCTTCTTTCCCACCGCGATCGTGTCGAGACCACCGCTCACTTCCTGATACACGGTGTTCTCGCCATTCAGCTCGCGCCCCTGATCGACGTACGCGACCTGCACCGTATCGCCGACGATCATCGTTCCCGAATCCGGCTTCTCTTCGCCGGTGATCATCCGGAACATCGTCGTCTTTCCCGCGCCGTTCGGTCCGATCACGCCGACGATTCCGCCGCGCGGCAGCGAGAAGGTCAGGTTCTCGAAGAGCAACTTGTCGCCAAAGCTCTTCTTCACGTCCTTCGCGATCACGACGTCGTTTCCCAGCCGCGGCGGTGGCGGAATGATGATCTCGTTCTGCGAGACCTTCTCGAACGTATCGCTCGCGACGAGATCCTCGTACTTCTGAATGCGCGCCTTGCTCTTCGCCTGCCGAGCGCGCGGCGCGAGCCGCACCCACTCGAGCTCGCGCTGCAGCGACCGCTGACGCGCCGACTCGCTCTTCTCTTCCTGCTGCAGCCGCACGCGCTTCTGCTCCAGCCATGCGCTGTAATTTCCCTCGTACGGAATTCCGCTGCCGCGATCGAGCTCGAGAATCCACTTCGCTACGTTGTCGAGGAAGTATCGATCGTGCGTGATCGCGACGACCGTTCCCGGGAACTCTGCGAGATAGCGCTCGAGCCACGCGACGCTCTCGGCGTCGAGATGGTTCGTCGGCTCGTCGAGGAGCAGCATGTCCGGCTGGTCGAGCAGCACCTGGCAGAGCGCGACTCGTCGCTTCTCGCCACCCGAGAGCCTGTTCACATCCGCATCCGACGGCGGAAGACGCAGGGCATCCATCGCGATCTCGATGCTGCGATCGAGCTCCCACAGATTCTGCGAGTCGATCTGCTCCTGCACCTTCGACTGCTCCTCGAGCAGCTTCGTCATCTCGTCGTCCGTCATCGACTCGGCGAACTTCATCGAGATCGCCTCGAATTTCGTCAACAACGCGCGCTTCTTCGTCACCGCGAGCTCGACGTTGCCCTTCACATCCTTCGTTGGATCGAGAACCGGCTCCTGCGGGAGGTAGCCTATGCGCGTGTTGTTCGCCGCCCACGCCTCGCCCTGAAAATCCTGGTCGACACCGGCCATGATCCTGAGCAGCGTCGACTTTCCCGCGCCGTTTGTGCCGAGCACGCCGATCTTCGCGCCGGGATAGAAGGAGAGATAGATGCCGCGCAAAATCTCCCGGCTGGGCGGGACAACTTTGCGCAGGTCCTTCATTACATAGATGAACTGGGGAGCCACGGAGTGCCTCATAAATCGGTGTACGGGGGGCGCTACTTGGGGCAGCCTGTGGCCGATTAGGGTTGCGCGCGGATCATGGTGCCTCGTTCGCCAATCTAACGAGCTGAGCCATGCCCCGAGCTGGGCCATCTCTCGGTGCTTGAGGTTGGGGAGAGGTGATCGTAAACACGCGCCACCGCGTCGATCGAGCAGTGACCCATGCGCATAGCAATCGTGAAGAAGTCGACGCCGCTCGCGACCGAGCCAGCTCGTGAACATGTGTCGGAGCGTGTGGAAAGTAACCGTGTTCGGGTCCTGCCGGGCGGGCGAACCGCGCATCTTTGGCGATGCGGCGGAAGATCATCCCGAAGCGATGTCGGTGATGTGCTGCCCGTTCCTGATGGAACTCGGGCACATCCAGTCGGCCGACTCCAGTCGGCCGACGCATAGTGCGCGAGGTGGCACTCGAGCACCGGACGGCGTGGCCACCTTCCTCGTGTTAGCTCAAGTCGCCACACGCGATGATCGCACTGGTGCTGCTCGCGGTCGCGTAAAACACGATTGCGTATCCCGCGGTCACTATCGCATCGGGCACGGACGTCGAAGGAATCGTCGCCTGACCGGAGCTGCTAGCGGCGATGTTAGCCAGCGTCATGCTCGTAGTCCCGGGCGAAGCGCAACTTCCAAGCACGATCGCAACCGAGTGGTCGGTGCTCGCGTCGAATCCGATGAGGTTCCCCGTGAGGGTCGAGTTTGCGCCTGAGACATTCAGGATCGATACGGTTCCCGAGGGTCCGAAGGAACCCGTCGCAGACACGGTAATCGTGCGCGGCGTGGGAGAGGGGCTCGTGATGCTGTCGCTGCATGCCGAGAGCATGCACGCGACGAGGATGAGGGAAAGACTGGACGATGCTTTCATGGCGCAACTCCTAGATATGAGGGTGGCTCCTCGTCAGGACTACCTTTTTCCGAGATGCACCGCGACGCAGTAAAACATCGACGGCGGTGGATGATTGCGAGCGGGTCCGCAATCGAATGGCGGTCTGGGGCATATGCCGGCATCGCACGCGGTATCAGCTCGAGCACTATTTTTCAGATGCGGACGCACAGCTCGAAGCAATCAGGCGACCGAATCGACTTCGCGATCGCTGGTTCGACGTCCGAGACGGCCGCGCAGTGATCCGCAATTTTCGTATCCGCCGGCGCGCTGATTTGATCGTAACGGTTCAAACGCAAGGAGTGTCCTTTCGCGTCCTGCTAGGTGCTGGCCCGCCGTCCCGACACCAAGCGGTAGATCCAGAGCAAGAGTATCGCACCGACCAGCGACATAATGAAACCTGCGCTCTGACCGTCGTGGTACCAGCCGAGGGCGCGGCCGAGATACGTGGCAATGAGCGAGCCTACGACGCCGATGATCATGGTGATGATGATGCCGCCTGGATCGCGGCCCGGCATGATGAACTTGGCAAGAGCGCCAACGATCAGACCGATAATGAGAGCCCAGAGCATGTTCGCCTCCATTCTTGGGTTTCAAACACGCCGATCCCGGCACGAGTTAACCCACGCATTGCACAGAGTGGACCGCGGTTTCGAGCGGGCGCCGAAGGGCTGCCGACCTGCATCGTACTTTTCGCAGACCTCATTGTTATCGATAGCGCGTTGCGTAGCCGGATTCCGGCACCGCAGTCGATAGTTTCGGGCTGGTAGGCGCCAAACTCGGTCGTAATCGCACCCCACGTCGCGGAACCACACGCGAGTCCCCGCCAATAGCCGGACCAGCGCGAAAACGCATACCCTGCTGGCTTTCGGCCGACTCGACAAGTGCCTCAAATAGCGGATTTGAGTGGGGGCAACTCACCCGTCGTGTGTCGCCAGCTGATGTAGAACAACGCGCCGAGCAGAAGGTCGATCGCTGCGAAGACGGCGGCCGTTGGAGCCATCCGGTGCTGGCTGACGAGAATCAACACCGGGAAGCTGAACACGAGCTTCTCCACGATTGCCGGCAGCATGATCGGACGCAGACGCGGCGGGTCGCGGGAGATGACCAAGAAGCAGAGCTGCCAGGCGACGGCGGTGCCGATGAATCCGAAATAGTCCTCAGGGCGCGCGAGCGCAGCCGGCCGCATGAAATACAGCGGGAGCAGGACGATGAGCCCGTAAATGCCTGCGACGAGGAAGACTCGCCTCGCGAACGTATTCATGGTCCCTCTCCTGGCCAGAGCGTCGTGTGTGCGTCGGATTCGACTTGAATTTATCTCTGCCGCTGCAGCCTTTCGCTGCCCCACGGAGTATCATCGTGCCTGTCGACAATCGTCAGGAGATCAAATCGTGCGTACCGTCCGCCTGCTTCTGCTCTTCCTCATCGCCTCGAACGCACTCTCCGCGCAAGCCACCCTCCCGCTCACGCACAAACCCGAGTCGACCACCGCGGCGATCACGACGCGTGATCTCATGACGCGTCTCTACATGATAGCCGACGACTCGATGAAGGGACGGCAGGCGGGAAGCGAAGGCCATCAGATGACGACGGCATATATCGCATCGGAATTGAAGAAGATGGGACTTCAGCCTGCCGGAGACAGCGGCGGCTACTTCCAGTATGTGCCTCTCGTCCGCCGCCACTTCGAGCAGAGCGCCGCGCTCAGCGCCGGCACCACCGCGCTCCGTCCCGACTCCGACTTCGTTCCGATCATCGCCCGCGGTACACCACGCAGCATCGACGGCGCGCAGACGATTTACGCCGGCGTCTTTACCGACTCCAGCACGTGGATCACGGCGGATCAGGCGCGCGGAAAGTTCATCGTCTTCGGTGCGCCGTCTTCGTCCAACGGCGGCCGCTTCTTCATCATCAACATCCGACCGAGCAGCCGCTTCGCCGGCGCCGCCGGCGTCGCCATCCCGACGCTCGACATCGCGCCCCCCGATTATCTCGCGCGCATCCACAAACCCGGCCTCGCGCTCGCAGGGAGGGCCACCGGCCCCGAGAGCGCCTCTCCCCTCCACCTCCTCATCACCCAATCCACCGCCCGCACCCTCCTCGGCGGCAAGCCTCTCGACTCGCTCACCTCCGGCGCGACGGGCGAAACCATTCACGGCACCGTCAAGTTCATCGAGGAGCCGCGCGCCACACGCAACGTCATCGCTGTACTGCCGGGCTCCGATCCGAAGGTGCGCGGCGAGTACGTCGCGATCGGCGCGCACAGCGATCACATCGGCACGCGCGACGTGCCCGCCGATCACGACTCCACGCGCGACGCGAACGAGCAGTCTTGGGAAATGCGCGGCAAGTCGCTCGACAACGCGGATCCGAGCCCGCAACAGCTCGCGCTCGTCCATGTGAGCGTCGACTCGCTGCACAAGATGCACGCGCCGCGAATGGACTCGGTGTTCAACGGTGCCGACGATGATGGCTCAGGCACTGTCGCCGTGCTCGAGATCGCGCAGAAGTTCGCGACCGAGCGCCCGCGTCCCCTTCGCTCCATTCTCTTCGTCTGGCACACGGGCGAAGAGCTCGGACTCCTAGGCTCGCGCTGGTTCACCGATCATCCAACAGTACCGCGCGACTCGATCGTCACCCAGCTCAACATCGACATGATCGGCCGCGGCGACAAATGGGATCTCACCGGCGGCAGCGCGGACTTTCTCAGTCTCGTCGGATCGCGTCGCCTCTCGACGGAGCTGGGCGATCTCGCCGAGAGTGTGAATCGCAAGATCGTGACGGTGCATCCGCCGCTGCACTTCGACTACTCCCTCGATCGCGCAGGGCACCCCGAGAACATCTACTGCCGCAGCGATCACTACATGTACGCGCGCTACGGCATCCCGATCATCTTCTTCACCACGGGACTGCACCAGGACTACCACCAGCTCACCGACGAGCCGGAGTACATCGACTACTCGCACATGCAGCGAATCGCGAGTTACGTGCACGACCTCGCGCTCACGGTCGCGAACCTCGACCATCGCGTCGTCGTCGACAAGCCGAAGCCCGATCCCATGGGGGTGTGCCGGCAGTAGACGACGTCGCATGATGTCAAAAGGCCGCGACGATATTTCGTCCCGGCCTTTTTGACGTCTAACTCACGCGACTACGCAGCGTTTCGCGTATCGGGCCCGTGCGGCAGCACGATGCTGTCGCTAAGTCCCGCCCCCGCAAGCTCGTCCAGATCGCCGCCGTGGTACGCCTGCTC
>JACCWE010000125.1 GCA_013697785.1 Gemmatimonadaceae bacterium | reverse complement strand
GTGAGCAGCAGCGCTTCCACCGAGCCGCCATCAACGCCGAGGAGCGTCTCCGCGGTCGCCCGCGCTTCGACCACGCGATCGAGCGCGAGCAGCGCGCGCGTCTCGCCCGCGAGCAGCTTCGGGTCCTGCGGCGCAACCTGCCGGGCGCTCCGATAACGCTCGAGGGCCTCGCCGAAAAGCCCCTGTCGCATGAAAATGTCGCCGAGGATCGCGAAGCCCTCTGTCGTGGGCGCGCCGCGCACGAGCGAGCGATTCGCCTCGACGGCCGCGCGATCGAGCATTCCCTTCGCGAGGTAGTCGTGTGCGAGCACGAAGTGCTGCTCGGCGATGACTTCTACCGTGGGTCCCTTCGCCGGCTCGTGCTCCGCCGGCGGCTCGGGCGCGAGCTGCGTGAACAGCGAATCGAGAATCTCCGCGTCGAATGCGAAGCTCTCGACACCCGTCGCCGTGTGCTCACCGCCGCCGAGCTCCGGCGCGATCGAGAGATCCGGATCCTCATACTCGACGTCGATCGCGAGCTCGAACTTCTGCGGCGTGTAGAACGGGTCGAGCTCGAGCGCGCGCTTCGTCGCCCGGAGCGCACCCTCGAAGTCGCCGAGGTTCGAGAGCGTGAAGCCGAGATTGTAGTGCGCCTCCGCGAACGCCGGGCGCGAGTGGATCGAGCGGCCGAAGGCGTTGCGCGCATCCTCGAACTTCTTGAGCTCCGCGAGCACGAGGCCGACGCCGTTCCACGCCACCGCCTGTTCCGGCTCGAGCGTGAGCACCTGGCGATACGACTCGAGGCCGAGCTGCAGGCGCTTTCCACGAAAGAGGAGGAGCGCGAGATTGAGCCACGCCTTCACGAAGTTCGGCTGCGACGACAGCGCGGCGCGGAACGAATCCACGGCGCCCTCGGTCTCCCCCGCGTGATACTGCGCGACGCCGAGGTTGTTGTGCGCGATGGCATACGCCGGATCGATCTCGAGCGCATGCCGATAGCTCGCGGCAGCGGCCGCGTGATGCCCCTGCTGATGGAGCGCCACACCGCGCTCGCACCAGAGCTTCGGAGAATCCTTCTGCGCGAGAAGGATCTGATCGTACAGCTCGATGGCCGCCGAGGCATCCTTCTTCAGCAGATGCACTTCGGCCATCGCCTGCCGCACGAGATTCTCATCCTCGTTGCGATCGAGCGCGAGCTTGTACTCCTTGAGCGCCTCGGCGTAGTAGCCTTTCTGGCGGAAGGCGAGGCCGAGGTTGTAATGCGCGAGATGGCCGTTGGTCGAGAGCTCGAGCGCGGAGGAGCGGCGCTCCTGCCGCTCCGGGACCAGCTCGTTGTAGCGCGCGCTGTTGTAGCGATCGATCGAGAGGTTGGCTTGCGCGCGGGAGAGCGACGGATTGAGCTGGATCGCGCGCTTCGTCGACATGCGCGCCTCTTCGTGTCGGCCGAGATCGCCGAGGACGAAGCCAATCAGGTAGTGCGCGTCGGCATTCTCGGGAGAGAGCTCGATCGAGCGATGCAGCGCCTCGAGCGCCTGGTCGTTCAGCCCGCGGTTGTACAGCACCTCGCCGATGTACTGGTGCACGAGCGGGCTCTTCTCGTCGAGCGCGAGCGCGCGATCGAGCCAGCACTGCGCCTTCTCGAGATCGCCGTTCGCCTTCTCGGCGAGTCCGAGCTGCACGATCGCGCCGATATCGTTGGGTACGTACTGCAGGATCGCGTTGAACTCGGCGACCGCCTCCTTCCCGTCGCCGATCGCGGCGTAGGCGCGGCCGAGCTCCCACCGCGCGTCGCGATCATCCGGGTGCGCGCGGAGCCGGTCCCGGAGCTCGGTCACGCGGCGATCGTAGTATCCCGTGTGAAAGTACGCGACCTCGAGATTGCGCTGCGCGACCTGCATCTTCGGATCGATCTCGAGCGCGCGCGCGAACGCGTTGACCGCGTCCTCGTACATCCCCTTGTTGTAATAGAGGACGCCGAGATTGTTGTGTGCGCCCGCATCGGAGCCGTCGATGCGCCGGGCGAACGACCGCAGGATATCGCGGTCGCGCTCGGACACGGGCGTCGTCGATGCGCCGTTCCGCGTCACAGGACTTTCACGGCGCGAAGTATGACCTGCAGCGAAGCGGCATCCGGGAGCAGGAGGAAGAAGCCGCGAAGCTCCTCGCCCTCGCCCAGCAGATAGAACTGCGTCTCGACGGCGACGACCATATCGCGCTCCGTGCCGAACTGAAGATAGGCGGTGTTCAGAACGGCGGTCGACATGTCGATCGCCAGGCTGGGCGGCGATGGCAGAAGCATGAGGCCCATGAATTCGCTGAGCGCGTTGATATAGGCGCCGCTCAGAATATTCCCGGCTTCCTTGATCGCCGACTGTTCGAGCTCGCCGAACGGGCCATTGGCGACGGTCGGGCGGCGGAGCATGAGCTGCGCGAGGCGCACCGCGGTGGGATGCGGAAAGACCAGCAGCGTGCGGCCGGTGAGGTCGCCCATCATCTGCATCAGCACGGCCACGATCGGCTCTTCCTCGGGGCGGATGCGCGATGGGACGTCCTCGAGCGCGGCGATCGTGATCGTCGGCACCGTGATCATGATCGTGTCGCCGGTCATTTGCGAGAGCGCGGTCGCGGCGTGGCCCGCGCCGATATTCGCAGTCTCACGAAGCGCGTCGAGCTCCATCGAGTCGAGGTGCAGCAAGTCCGCCATCGCGCGCTCCCTAATGAAGACTGCTTACGTCGACGATCAGCGCGGGCGCGCCGTCTGCCAGAATCGTAGCGCCGCTGAAGAGCGCGAGCCCGTCGCGCACACCGTCGAAGCCCTTCACGACGATGTCCTGCTGCCCTGCGAACTCGTCGACGACGAGCCCCGTTCTCCGACCGTCGCTCTCGATCACGATCACCTGCGTCGCGCCGTCGGCACTCACGAAGCGCGCCTCCGAAAGCCCGACCACTTCACGAAAGTGCATCAGCGGAACGACTTCGTCACGCAGCAGCATCACCTCGCGTCCCTGTACGCGCCGCCTCGCCTCCTGGCGCAGCTCGACCGTCTCGCGCACGTGCGTCATCGGCACCGCGTACATCTCGCCATCCACGCGCGCGAGGAGCGCACGCACGATGGCGAGCGTCACCGGCATTCGCAGCGTGACCGTGGTTCCCGTCCCCTGGAGCGAGCGAATCTCGACGGAGCCGCCGAGCTCGCGCACACGGGTGAAGACGACATCGATCCCCACCCCGCGCCCCGAAATATCGGTGATCTTCTCAGCCGTGCTGAAGCCCGGGCGGGCGATGATTCGCACGAGCTCCTCGTCGCTCAGCGACTCGACGGTGGCGTCGACGAGCCCCTGCGCGCGCGCGCGGGCGAGGACTTGCCCGCGATCTATCCCGCGGCCGTCGTCCTCCACGCGCATCGTGACCATCTGCCGCTCGCGCGTGACGGTGAGCGTCAGCTGCCCTGCGCGCGCCTTCCCCGCGCGCTCGCGCACCTCCGGTTGCTCGATGCCGTGATCGGCCGCGTTCCGAAGCAGGTGCACCATCGGCTCGCCGATCTCATCGAGCATCGAGCGGTCGAGCCCGATCTCGCGGCCATTGAGCGTGAGCTCGATCTCCTTGCCGAGCGCGTGCGCGGCGTCGCGCACGAGGCGGGGGAAACGATCGAACACCTGGCCGACCGGAACCATGCGGCTCGCCATGATCTCCTGGTGGAGATCGGAGATGAGCCGCGATGCCTGCGCCAGCGCCTCATCGAGCGCGGGGTGCGCGATCTCGTTCGCGACGTCGGTGAGACGCCCGCGCGCGACGAGCAGCTCGCCCGAGAGATTGGTGAGCCCGTCGAGGCGGCGGAGCTCGACGCGGATCGTGCGCGGCGCGCGGCCCGCACCGTTGGCGCTGTCCGCCGGGACCGCGTACTCCTGCGTCGTCATCGGGAGCAGCGTGGCCGCTCCGCCGCCGTTCGCGCGCGCGCCCGCGAGCGCCTGCAGTCGCGCGAGTGCCGGCGCCGACGCGAGCGTCGCGGAGCCGCCCGCGACCTCGATCTCCACCGCGCGCTCGCGCGCATCGACGGCGGCGAAGAGCGTGTCCGTCACCGAGCGATCGACTGTGAGCTCCGAGTGGCGCACGCGATCGAGCAGCGACTCGAGCTCGTGCGCGAGCGCCGTCACCGACGCGTAGCCCATCGTCGCGCTCATGCCCTTCATCGAGTGCACCGCGCGAAAGACCGCGCTCACGGGCTCGGCAGCCGTAGGCGCGCGCTCGAGAGCGAGCAGCTCCTCGTTCATCGTCGAGAGCTGCTCACGGCTCTCGGACTGAAAGAGCGCGGCGTATTTCGCCAGATCCACGGTTAGTGTCCCTCGCTCAGCTCGGGACCGCTCAACCCAGCACGCGCTGCACCGCTTCCAGCACGCGGCTCGGCTGGAACGGCTTCACCACGAAGTCCTTCGCTCCCGCCTGAATCGCCTCGACGACGAGCGCCTGCTGTCCCATGGCGCTGCACATCAGGATCTTCGCGTTGGCGTCGAAGCTCGTGATCTCGCGCACCGCGTCGATGCCGCCCATGTCGGGCATCACGATGTCCATCGTCACGAGGTCGGGGCGCAGATTCTTGTACTGCTCGATCGCCTGCACGCCCGTCTCGGCCTGCCCGACGATCTCGTAGCCGGACTCCTCGAGGATGTCCGAGATCATCGTGCGCATGAAGACGGCGTCGTCGCAGATCAATACTGTATGACTCACCCTGAGCCTCCGTTAAACGAGCAGGTGCGTGAGCAATCCACGGATGTCGAGCAGGAGCACGGTTTGGGCGTCGATCTCCCCCATGGCGTAGACGATTCCGCCGGGGAGAAGGTCGCCAATTGGGGTGGCCCAACCCTCTGGAGGGAGAGGCTGGACCTCGATTACCTCGTCCACGGCCACGCCAACGACCTTTCCCTGGTGCTCTACGAGCATTACGGGCCCGTCGGGACGCGCAGGCCGGTCGAAGAGGCGGGCGACGAGGTCGATCACGGTGATCACCGTGCCGCGGACGTTGATCAGCCCCCGGACGTACGACGGCGCTCCGGGGAGACGCGTAGCCGGAGAGGGTGGGAGAATTTCCCGCACGATCTCCAGCTCGATCCCACCGATGCGGTCCGCCAGCCTGAAGAGGAGCAGCTGGCGGGGCGCTACGTCGGACGTGTCAGGTAGTGAGGCGGTAGAAGCCAAGATCGTCCAGCGGATCCGTGTGCATGAGCAGCGCCTCCGACTCCGCGAC
Source organism: Gemmatimonadaceae bacterium (assembly GCA_013697785.1). Classification (GTDB taxonomy): domain Bacteria; phylum Gemmatimonadota; class Gemmatimonadetes; order Gemmatimonadales; family Gemmatimonadaceae; genus FEN-1250. The sequence goes on along the minus strand of JACCWE010000125.1, from coordinate 7,616 downwards.
TGCAGCGAGAGATCGCTGCAGTTCGGCCGGAAGAGGCGAGCGAAGCTCGACGGATTCGCCGGTGACCGGATGTGGGAAGATCAGCCACGCCGCATGGAGGAAATGCCGGTGCGCCGGAAGCTCGACGAGCTTCCGCCCACCGCCCCCACCGTACATGTCATCCCCCACCACAGGGTGTCCCACCGATGCGAGATGAATGCGGATTTGATGCGTGCGACCGGTGTGGAGGTGCGCACGCAGCAAGTCGACAGACTCGAACCGGGCCAGTCGCACGAAATCTGTCTTCGCTGCTCGTCCGCTAGTGACGATTGCCATGCGCTTTCGGTCTCGCGGATCGCGCGCCACCGGCTTGTCGACCGTGAGCCGATCGCCGTTGATGTGCCCCCACGAGAGCGCGGCGTAGCGGCGCACGATTCGGCGCGCGGCCAGATCGGCGCCGAGCTTCCGGAGCGCGACGTCCGTCTTGGCGACGAGCAGGAGCCCCGAGGTCTCCTTGTCGAGGCGGTGCACGATTCCGGCGCGCTCCTCGCCATTGATCTCGGCGAGTGCCCCACCCCGCCCCTTGAGCGCGTTCACGAGCGTCCCACTCCAGTGGCCCGGCGCCGGATGCACGACCATCCCGGCCGGCTTGTCGACGACCATCACGTACTCGTCTTCGAAGACGACGGAGAGCGGGATGTCTTCCGAGAGCACCTCGCGCGACTGCGGTGCCGGGAGCACGACCACAATGTGGTCGCCCGCCTCCGGCCGATAGCTCGCCTTCTCGCGCCTGTCGCCCACGGTCACGTTGCCATTCGCGATCAGCGTCGCGGCCTGCGTGCGCGAAGTGCCGAGCTCGCGCGCGAGGAGGAGGTCGAGTCGAAGCTCGCTGTCGGCTTCGAGTGTGAGTTCGTGCGTGGCCGGTGCTGTCATGCGTTCGGCGCCCGGCGTCCGGGCATCACGCGCTCGTAGTCTCGGTCACCGATTTCGGGATCGGCTCCACCACATCCTCTTCGCCCCACAGCGCCCAGGCGAGCAGGAAGGCGCCGATGCTCACCGCCATGTCGGCGACGTTGAACGTCGGCCAGCGCCAGTCGCGAAAGCCGACGTCGAGAAAATCGACGACGCCGATGGGCGAGCGTACGCGGTCGATCAGATTGCCGATCGCGCCGCCGCACACGAGCCCGAGCGCGATGACGCGGAGCTTGTCGCCCGGCGCCGTGGTGCGGTACAGCTTCGACAGCACGAACAGCGCGACGACCGTGAGCAGCAGGAAGATCTGCCGCGAGTACGGCCCCGCGCTCACGCCGAAGGCGGCGCCGGGATTGTGCACGAGCGTGAGCCGCGCCCACTCGCCGAACACCTCACGCGGCACGTGCTGCGGCACGAGCATCGAAACGGCCATCGCCTTCGTCGCGAAATCCGCGACGACGACGACGAGAATGATCGACCAGAAGGTCGCCGACTCGCTGCTATTTCTTTGCATCTTCTTCGCGCTGCTTGCACGTGAAGCACAGGCGCGCATGTGGAAGTGCATCGAGGCGGTCGAAATCGATCTCCTCGCCGCAGCTGTGACAGCGCCCGAACGTCGCCGGCGACCGGTAGAGGCGACGCAGCGCCTCGTCGATGTGCCAGAGGAATCGCCCTTCGGAGCTCGCGAAGAGAAACGCCTTCTCGCGCTCCATGGCATCCGTGCCCTGATCCGCCATGTGGAACGAGTACGAGCTGAGATTTCCGTCCGCGCTCTGCAGCGTGGTGCCGAAAGCCTCGCCGTAGCTGCCGAGCTCCTTCACCACGCGCTTGCGCTCATCGAGCAGGCGCTTTTCGAAATGCGCCAGAGTCTTCTTCGCCATCGGCTTCACTTTCTTAGCGCCTGTCGAGGACGGCATCGCTAATTCACTCTCGTCAAGGCAATGCGAACCGTCTCGGCGTCGAGCACGATGGTCTGCACTGCGTCATGTGTCTCTGCGAGTCCACCTGCCAGGGTGATCTCGTTCGCGAGCACCTCGCCCGCGATGTACGACTCGTACTCCTTCACGACAGCTGCGAGCTCCGGGCCGCCGCCGAGGTCGACTCGCACCCTGTCGCTCACCGCAAAGCGCGCGGCCTTTCTCATCTGCTGGATCTTGCTCACCAGCTCACGCGCCGCACCCTCGCGGCGCAACTCCGGTGTGATCGTCGGATCGAGCGCGGCGAACAGCCCGTTCTCTTCCCGTACGAGCAAACTCCCCGATGCGTGTCGCACGATCGTCACGTCCTCGGCGAGAAGCGGGAACGCCTCGCCGTCGACCGTCACGTTCACCGTGTCGCCACGCTCGAACGCCAGCAGCTCATCACTCGCGAGCGCCTCGACGGCCTTCGCCGCTTCGGGTGTCCGCTTGCCGAATCGCTTGCCGAGCGACCGAAAATTCGCCTTCCCAACCAGCGTCGCCAACGCGCTGCCGCTATCGGCGAACTCCACCGTCTTCACGTTGAGCTCGCTGGCCAGAAGCGGCAGCAGTTGCGCAAGCTCTCCAGCCTTGAAATCTGGCACTACACACACCAGCCGGGAAAGCGGCTGACGCACCTTAATCTCCTTCTCCTCGCGAGCGGCGCGCCCGAGCTTGGCCAGCGTCCGAACCCGGCTCATCGCGCGCTCGAGCACCTCGTTTTCTCCTTCATTCGTACCCAGCGCACGGCGAAATGGTGCGAGATGCACGGATGTCCCCGTGAGCTCCCTGTGAATCCAGTCGCTGACGAATGGTGCGAAGGGCGCGAGCAGGCGCGTGACGACGAGAAGCACCTCGTGGAGCGTCGCGAAGGCAGCGCGGCTGTCGGCGGTGTCGACGTCGTAGAAACGGCCGCGATTGAGGCGCACATACCAATTCGAGACGTCGTCGACGACGAAATCCATGAGCGTGCGCGCCGCCGCCGTCGCATCGAAGCCCTGAAGACGCTCGTCGATCTCGCGCTCGACCGTCGCGAGGCGCGAGAGCATCCAGCGATCGACGACGGGACGATCCGCGGGCGCCGGATCGGCATCGCTCGGCGACCAGCCGAAGTTCGCGTACTGCGCGAAGATCCCGCTGTACACGTTCTTGAGCGTGAGGAAGAAGCGCCCCGCGAGCTCGCGGATCATGCTCTCGTCGAAGCGGCGCGGCACCCACACCTGGCTCGACGCGATGAGGAAGAGACGCACGGCATCAGCGCCGTGCCGCGGCACCACTTCCCACGGGCTCACGACGTTGCCGATGTGCTTCGACATCTTGGCGCCCTTATCGTCGAGCACCATGTCGTTCACGACCACGGCGCGATACGGCGCCGCCTGATCGTCTCCGTTGTTCGGCAGGTCGTCGCCGAGCCCCGTCGCGATGGCGAGAAGCGAGTAGAACCAGCCGCGCGTCTGATCCACGCCCTCCGCGATGAAGCCAGCGGGATAGCGCTTCTCGAGCATAGCCCTGTTCTCGAACGGATAGTGCCACTGCGCGAAGGGCATCGATCCGGAGTCGTACCAGGTGTCGATGACCTCAGGCACGCGCTTCATCGTGCCGGCGCATCCCTTCTCGGTGCACGCGAAGGTGTAGGCATCGATGAACGGCTTGTGCGGATCGAAGTCCGCAGGCAGCGCCTTCCCCGTGCGCTCCGCGAGCTCGGCGTAGCTCCCAATCGCAACCGCGTGCGCGGCATCGCTCTCGCACACCCAAATCGGAAGCGGTGTCCCCCAGTAGCGATCGCGCGACAGCGCCCAGTCGACGTTGTTCTCGAGCCACTCCCCGAATCTGCCCGCGCCGACTTCCGGCGGATTCCAGTTCACGCGCGCATTGCGCGCCATCATCCGATTCTTGAACGAGGTCGTGCTCACGAACCACGATCCGCGCGCATAGTAGAGCAGCGGCGTGCCGCAACGCCAGCAGTGCGGATACGAGTGGATGAGCGTTCCCGCCTTCCACAACACCCCCCGCTCCTCGAGCACCACGGTGATGGCGGGGTCCGCCTTCTTGACGTGCTGCCCGCCTACGACCGGTAGCGATGCGGGAAACTCGCCGCGCCCATTCACCGGCTGCAGAAAGGCGAGATTGTGCCGCTTTCCAGCCTGATAGTCATCCGCGCCGAACGCCGGGGCCATGTGCACGACGCCTGTTCCGTCGTCGGCCGACACGAAGTCCTCGACGACGATCACCTCGTGCGCAGTCCCCGCAGGGTACGGCAGCCAGTCGAGCGGACGGCGATAGCGGAGCTCCGAGAGGTCGGGGCCCGTCCACGCGCGCACCACGTCCCATCGATCCGCGAAATCCTCGCCGAGCACCGCTCGCACGCGCGCCTCGGCCAGAATCACCGTCGGATCATCGCGCTCGCGCCGCTTGAGCTCCACGTACGGCAGCGTTGGATGCACCGCGAGCGCGACGTTCGACACGAGCGTCCACGGTGTGGTCGTCCAAACGAGAATGCGGGCGCCGGTGGGCACGCCTTCTGGAGTCGTGAGCTCGAGCGTGAGATAGATGCTCGGGTCCTCCACGTCCTGATAACCCTGCGCGACCTCATGGCTCGAGAGCGTCGTTTCGCAGCGCGGGCAGTACGGCAGAATCTTGTGGCCGCGTACGAGCAGCTTCGACTTGTACAGCGTGGCCAGCGACCACCAGACACTTTCGATGTAGTCGTTCGAGTACGTGATGTACGGATCGCTGTAGTCGAGCCAGTAGCCGATGCGCGCGCTCAGCTGCTCCCACTCGCCCTTGTACTTCCACACACTCTCGCGACAGAGCATGTTGAACGCCTCGACGCCGAGCGCCTCGATATCGCGCTTGCCGCTGATGCCGAGCTGCTTCTCGATCTCGATCTCCACGGGGAGGCCGTGCGTGTCCCAGCCCGCCTTCCGCCCCACGTGATATCCCTTCATTGCGCGATGGCGGCAGAAGAGATCCTTGATCGTGCGCGCGAAGACATGATGGATGCCGGGGCGCCCGTTCGCCGTCGGCGGCCCCTCGAAGAACACGAATTCCTCGTCGCCGCGCGCGAGCGTCTGCGTCACGAGATCCTCGGCCTCCCAGCGCGCGAGCATATCGGTCTCGAGCTTGTCGGCCTCGAGATCCGGCGCGAGGAGCGCGTACTGCTTCGTCGGTACTTCGCTGGCCGTCATAGACGCTCCAATACACCGCGCACGAGCGCGGTGAGTTGCGGCTCGGCGCGCCCCGCCATTTCGACGATTTCCGCGAGTGTCACGGGCTTGAGCGAGTCCGGCAAACACTGATCGGTCATGATCGAGAGGCCGAGCACACGCATGCCGCCGTGCACCGCCGCGATCACTTCGGGCACCGTCGACATCCCCACGACATCCGCGCCGATCGTGCGCAGCATGCGGTACTCTGCACGCGTCTCTAGCGCAGGCCCCGTGATCGCAACGTACACGCCTTCGCGCAGCACGATCTTCTGCTCGAGCGCGACCGCGCGCGCGAGCGCACGCAGCGATTCGTCGTACGGCGCAGACATGTCCGGAAAGCGCGGACCGAGCGCCTCGTCGTTCGCGCCGATCAATGGATTCGTGCCGAGCAGATTGATGTGGTCCGCGATCAGCATGATCTCGCCGGCATTCCAGAGCGGATGCAGTGTGCCGCACGCATTCGAAACGATGAGCGTGTGCGCGCCGAGCTCGCGCATGACGCGAACCGGAAAGGCGACCTGCTGCGCCGTGTATCCCTCGTACAAATGGAAGCGCCCCTGCATCGCGACGACCTTCCTGCCGCCAAGCGTGCCGCAGAGCAGGCGTCCTGCGTGCGACTCGACGGTCGAAAGCGGAAAGCCGGGGAGGTCCGCGTAGTCGATGACGACGTCCGTCTCGATCGCGCGGCCAAGCGCGCCGAGTCCGGTGCCGAGAATGATCGCTACATCGGGAACGTGCGCAAAGCGGTCGCGCACGACTTGCGCGGCGGCGGACGCCTGCGCGCGCGTGTGCGCGATGTTCGGGGCGACGGTGAAGTGCGGAAGTGGATCGTCGAACCGATACTTCGTCATTCCTTGACGAGCGACTCCAGCCAGGCGGGAGTCTTCATGTGCACGCGACTCTCCCCGTCGGCATCCTCGCTGGCCCTCGGCGCCGGGGTTGGAGGCGCGGGCGTGCCGCGCGACGCGCCCTCGGCGGCAGCGAGCTCCGCGAGCTGGCGCTCCGCGATCTGGCGCAGCTGGCCGATGAAGGCGCGGCGCGACTTCTCGAGCCCCACGATGTCGGCCTCGAGCTGGCGGGTGTCGTTCCTGATGGAGTCGAGCTGGCGCTCCCCCTCCGCTCGTGCCTCGCGCAGAATGAGCTGCGCCTCGCGCTCTGCCTGCTCGCGGATCTCGGAGCGGAGCTGCTGCGCCGAAACGAGCGCCTCGTTGAGCGCCTTGTCTCGGTCGCGGAACGCGCGGAGCTGCTCGTGGAAGCCGCGTGCTTTCGAGTCGAGCTCCTGGTTCACGCGCGTGAGCCGCTCGAGCTCCTCGGCGACCTGATTCCGAAAGTCCTCGACCTTTTTCTCGTCGTAGCCACGGAACGACTTCGCGCCGAAGTCGTAGCGCCGAATATCGAGCGGAGTGAGGTGGAAGGATTCATCGCTCATAGGCCTCTCTCTCCAAACAGGACGGTGCCAAGTCGGATCATGGTTGCCCCTTCCTCGACGGCGAGCTCGTAGTCGTTCGACATTCCCATGGAGAGATCGAACGCAGGGTGCCCGGCGCCCACCAGCAAATCACGCGCGGATCGCGCGCCCTGAAAGACCATCCTCGTCGTACGCTCATCGGCGTTGAGAGGTGCCATCGTCATCACACCGGTGATGCGGAGCCCCGCCCGCGCAACGAACTGTTCGGACTGCGCAGGCATCTCGGCCAGCGCGAATCCGCCCTTCGTGTCTTCGCCTGCGACGTTCACCTGCACCAGCGCGTCGACGCTGCGCTTTCGAGTAATTCCAAACGTGCTCACGGCATCGGCAATCGAAACGCGATCGATCGAATGCACGAGCGCGAAGTGGTCGAGGTCACGCACCTTGTTTCGCTGGAGGTGGCCGATGAGATGCCAGCGAACCGGCACATCCACCGCGGCCATCTTGCCGAGCGCTTCCTGGACCTTGTTTTCGCCGACGTTCTGGACGCCTGCCTGCCACGCAGCCTGCACCGCATCCGGGCCGCGCGTCTTGGTGACCGCGATCAGCGTGACCCGCTGTCCATGCCCCCCGCGTACTACCGCCCGAGCCACCCGATCAGCCACCTCCGCGAGTCGTGCGCCGAGGTCTTGAAATGACATAAGCTATGAATTTACCGAAGCTTACAAACTGAATCAAGAGACGCCAGTGCGATTCCGCCGCGAGCGATCGCGAGGTATTGCGCGGGGCATCGGAGGTAGGCGAGAAAGCTTCCGGGAGCGGGGTCGATGCCGATTTGGGGGGCCGGTGGCGCGAGCGGATAACGGGACGCGATCGCGAGAGCCGCTGCGGTGTCGACTGCGGGCGCATCGGGGCCCAGCCGCACGGCGTTCCGCCCCGATTCGGGCTCGACGTAGACGAGCCCGCGCGCGACGGTGAGGTCGCCTCCGGCCTCGCGGACGGCGGCGCCACTCATGAGCGAGGCGGCGATCGGGCGATGGCGCGCGCGCGCCTCGCGCGCGACGGCGGCGATCATCGCGGCCGGGTCGCGAG
>JACCWE010000077.1 GCA_013697785.1 Gemmatimonadaceae bacterium | reverse complement strand
TCGCCATCCACCGGATTGACGGCGAACTGGATGTTGCAGCCGCCCGCCTCGACGCCGATCTCACGAATGATCGCGACGGCCGCATCGCGCATGGTTTGATACTCGCGATCAGTCAGCGTGAGCGCGGGCGCGACGGTGATCGAGTCGCCTGTGTGCACGCCCATCGGATCGATGTTCTCGATCGAGCAGACGATCACGACGTTGTCCGCGTGATCGCGCATCACCTCGAGCTCGTACTCCTTCCAGCCGAGAAGGGAGCGCTCGATGAGCACCTGGCTCGTGGGCGAAAGATCGAGTCCGCGCCGCACGATGTCCTCGTACTCCTCACGATTGTACGCGACGCCACCGCCCGTGCCACCGAGGGTGAACGATGGGCGGATGATCGCCGGGAAGCTGACGATCGGGATGAGCGCGATCGCGTCGTCCCACGTGCGCGCGATGCCACCCGTCGCGACGCGCTGTCCGATGCGGCGCATCGCATCAGCGAAGAGCTCGCGATCCTCGGCCAGTCTGATCGCGCGCGCATCCGCGCCAATGAGCTCGACGCCGTACTTCTCGAGCACGCCGCTGTCCGCGAGCGTCAGCGCGACGTTGAGCGCGGTCTGCCCGCCCATCGTGGGCAGCAGCGCGTCGGGGCGCTCGCGCTCGATCACCTGCTCCACCACATCGGCGGTGACAGGCTCGACGTACGTACGGTCGGCGAATTCCGGATCCGTCATGATCGTTGCCGGATTCGAGTTCACCAGCACGACCGTGTATCCCTCTTCGCGCAGCGCCTTGGCCGCCTGTGTGCCCGAATAGTCGAACTCGGCGCCCTGCCCGATGACGATCGGGCCGGAGCCTATGAGCAGTATTTTCTGTATGTCAGTGCGACGCGGCACGAATGAGCTCTTCTAGAATGGTGTCGAGCGAGTGGCGAGGGGCCCAGCCGGTTGCCGCGCGCAGCTTCGCGGCGCTGCCCACCAGCGCCGGGACATCCGCGGGGCGAACGAGCGCCGGGTCCGACTGCAATTTCGCGTCTACTCCAGCGAGGGCAAGGATGCGTCGCGCGAGAGACCCCATGTCGGTGCCGATGCCGCTCGCCACGTTGTACGTGTCGCCCGGTATGCCATGCTCGGCCAGCGCGACGTACGCGCGCGCGACGTCCTCGACGTGCGAGAAATCGCGGACGGTGTCGGTGTTTCCCATCACGAGCGGCTTCGACGTGCCGCGCAGCGCGACGGTGCGCTTCACCAGCGCTGGGATCACGAAGCTCGGCGACTGCCCCGGGCCACTGTGATTGAATGATCGCGCGCAGATGACGCGAACTCCACCGGTGCGATGCGCCTCGAGCGCGAGCACCTCCTGCGCGGTCTTGGAGGCGGCGTAGATCCCCATCGGGTTCTGCGCCGCCACTTCGTCGAGCGGCATCTCGGACGCGGAGTGGCGCCCGTACTGCTCGCCGCTTCCGACGATCACGACCGCGGGGTCGAGTGTCCCTCCGCCGCGGCGCGTGCGCACCTCGCCGAGGATGCGCGACGCGACGATCACGTTGACGTCGAGCGTTCCCGCGGGATCGGCGTTCGCAGTGACGACGTGGGCCATGCCCGCGAGATGGAAGATGGCGTCGGGCATCGCGGCATCGAGCATCGCGTGCGCGGACTCGGGCGCGCGCAGATCGCCCTGCCACCAGCGCACCGACCGTGCGGCGTCGCCGTCGAGCGCGCCGGGCGGCAGCGAGTCATCGAGCCGCGCGCCCCACACTTCCCAACCCGAATGCAGCAGCTCGCGACACAGCCATTGGCCGGCGAAGCCGGCACCGCCGGTCACCAGCGCCTTCACGTCAGCCCCGAACCCTGTGGCGCACCATATCCGCCTCGACCATCATCTCGATCAACTGCTGGAAGGACACCTTCGGCTCCCACCCCATCACCCGCTTCGCCTTCGCGGGATCGGCAACGAGGAGATCGACCTCCGCAGGTCGCATGAAGCGCGGGTCCTGCACGACATAGTCGCGATAGTCGAGCCCCACGACCGCAAACGCCGTCTCGCAGAGATGCTGAACCGTCCACGTGAGTCCCGTGCCGATCACGAAGTCCTGCGGCTCGTCGAGCTGCAGCATGCGCCACATCGCATCGACGTAGTCGCCGGCGAAGCCCCAATCGCGTCGCGCGTCGAGCGTTCCAAGGGCGAGCTGGTTCGAGAGCCCGAGCTTGATGCGCGCGACGGCGTCCGTGACCTTGCGCGTCACGAACTCGAGACCGCGCCGAGGGCTTTCGTGATTGAAGAGAATTCCCGACACCGCGTAGAGACCGTAGCTCTCGCGATAGTTGACGGTGATCCAGTGGCCGTAGACTTTCGCGACGCCGTACGGGCTCCGCGGGTAGAACGGCGTCGTCTCCGTCTGCGGCGTCTCGACGACGCGTCCGAACATCTCGCTCGAGCTGGCCTGGTAGAAGCGCGCGTTCGGCGCCGCCTTCCGGAACGCCTCGAGCGCGCGCGTCACGCCCATCGCCGTGAACTCACCCGTGAGCACCGGCTGCGTCCACGATGTCTGCACGAAGCTCTGCGCAGCGAGGTTGTAGATCTCGTCCGGCGCGCACGCCGCGATCGCATCGACGAGCGAATGCTGGTCGAGCAGATCGGCGGAGAGCAGCTCGACGCGATCGACGAGGTGGGCGATGCGCTCGTACGGAGTGGTGGAGCTCCGGCGCACGACGCCGTACACCTTGTAGCCCTTCTCGAGCAGGAACTCGGCGAGGTACGAGCCGTCCTGGCCGGTGATTCCGGTGATCAGCGCGGTCTTCATCGGCTCACGTGTTGGCGGACACGAAAACAGGGAGCCCGCCGAAGCGCTCCCTGTCGTCGAAACTGAACGGTCGGAAGATCATGCGACGCGGGTCCCTCGCGGAGCGCGCTGAATCTTGCCCGCGCTGAGACAGCGCGTGCAGACCTTGATCTTCGTGATCTTGTCGTCGATCAGAATGCGCGCGACCTGCAGATTCGGCTTCCAGACGCGGCGCAGCTTGTTGTTCGCGTGCGAGACGTTGTTCCCGAAGGACACGCCCTTCTTGCACACGTAGCACTCTTTACCGGACATGGCCTAACCCTCGATCAGCTCGATACGCGCCATCTCGGCTCCATCACCCTTGCGGTGACCGACCTTGAGAATGCGCGTATAGCCGCCATTGCGCGTCGCGAACTTGACGCCGACTTCCTGAAAGAGCTTGTCGGCCGTCTCACGATGCTGGACGTGGCGACCCGCGAGACGCCGCGCATGCAGCGTTCCGGTCTTCGCCTTGGTGATCAGCTTCTCGATGAACGGGCGGAGCTCCTTGGCCTTCGCTTCCGTCGTCTCGATCGCACCGCGCTCGATCAGCGCCTTCGCGAGACTGCGCATGAGGGCGAGCTTCTGCTCGCTCGTGCGACGGAGCTGCCGTCCAACCTTTCTGTGACGCATTGCAGTCTACTCCTCGTCGTCTGGCGCGGCAGCGGCAGCGCGACTGGGAGCCGTTCCCCAATCGGACACACGCACGCCCTCAACGCCGTCATCGTAGCGCATCCCGAAATTCAGACCTTCACGCTCGAGAAGATCAGCGATCTCCTGAAGCGACTTCTTGCCGAAATTCTTCACCTGGAGCATCTGCGCTTCCGTCTGGCGAACGAGATCGCCGAGGGTGCGGATGTCCGAATTCTTGAGCGAGTTCACAGAGCGGACGGACAGCTCCAGCTCGTCGATTGGCGTCTTGAACAGCTGCGACAGCCTGAGGCCATCCGCGGAGTGCTCGCCATTGGAGGCGACCGAGCCCTGCGCGTGCGAGCCGAAGTTGGCGAAGAACTGGAAGTGCGTCTGCGCCAGCGCGGCCGCGTAGCTCACTGCCTCTTCGGGAGAGATCGTTCCGTTCGTCTCGACGGTGAGCGTCAACCGGTCGTAATCGGTGCGCTGTCCGACGCGCGTCTCGGACACCGAGAAGTTCGCACGACGTACGGGATTGTAGATCGAGTCCACACGAACGAGATCGACGGGGAGGCCGCGATCGAGCGGGTGCTGATCGGCCTCGACGTAGCCGCGGCCCTTGTTCACATACAGCTCGACGTTCAGCTCGCGCTCGTCCTGCAGCGTGAACAGGTGGTGACGCGGATCGCCAATGCGAACGACACCAGACTGCTCGATGTCGCCAGCGGTGACGGGGCCCGCTTCCGTCTTGCGGATGCGCAGAACGGCCTCGTCGACGTCGTCCGCGAGCTGCAGCGTGAGTGACTTCAGGTTGCCGATGATCTGGTGGACGTCTTCGACGACGCCCGGGATCGTCTGATGCTCGTGCAGTACGCCATCGATACGGAATGCCCACACACCGGAACCGCGCAGTGACGAGAGCAGCAGGCGACGCATGGCGTTGCCCAGCGTGTATCCGAAGCCCCGCTCGAGCGGCTGCATCCGGAACTCGGCCACATTCTGATTGTCTTCGCGCTTCGTTGCCTCGACAAGGGCCGGACGAACCAGCCCTGTAAGATCGATTGCCTGAACCATGATTTGAAATCCTCGTTTCGGTCTCACCGGAAATGTTCCGGCGACGCTTCACCCCGCCCCTAATGCGTGGTGAACTCGTATGGGAATTAGGGTCCCGACCCAGATGGTGCGACTGCGGCTACACCTGCAAAGAGCCGGGCGACTGAGCCCGGCTCTCGTGAATCACACGCGACGACGCTTCGGCGGGCGGCAACCGTTGTGCGGAATCGGCGTGACATCCTTGATCGAGCGAACCTGAAGGCCCGCGGCGGCAAGCGCCTGGATCGCAGACTCGCGTCCGCTCCCCGGTCCCTGCACGCGAACGTGCACGCGCTTGAGGCCGAGGCCGAGCGCTTCGCGCGCGCATGCTTCGGCGGCGACGGTGGCGGCGAACGGCGTGGACTTCTTGCTGCCCTTGAAGCCCGCCTTTCCCGAAGATGCCCACGAGATCGTATTACCATGCATATCGGTAATGGTGATCATCGTGTTGTTGAAGGTCGCGTTGACGTGGGCGATCCCCTCGGGATCGACGACGCGCTTCGACTTCTTGGCCGAGCCGGTTTTTGCAGTTGCCATGCGCTGTGTGGAGAGCTGGAGAAAGAGCGGAAGGGCGCATCTCGCGCCATTTCGCCGATTACTTCGTGATCTTCTTCTTGCCGGCGATCGCGCGACGCGGACCCTTCTTGGTGCGCGCGTTCGTGTGCGTCCGCTGGCCACGCACGGGAAGACCGCGGCGATGACGAATGCCCCGGTACGAGCCGATGTCCATCAGTCGCTTGATGTTCATCGCCACTTCGGTGCGCAGCGCGCCTTCGACGCGATAGTCCTTTTCGATCGCCTGACGAAGCCGGTTGACGTCCGCATCATTGAGATCCTTGATGCGGAGGTCGGCACTCACGCCGGTGCTCTCGACGATACGGCGCGCGAGCTCGCGGCCGATACCGAATATGTACGTGAGACCGATCTCGACCTTCTTGTCCCGAGGGAGATCGACGCCTGCAATTCGCGCCATTCGTTAACCCTGCCGCTGCTTGTGCTTCGGGTTGCGCTTGCAAATGATGCGGGTCACGCCGTTACGCTTGACCACCTTGCAGTGCTCACAAATGGGCTTCACGCTGCTACGGACTTTCACAAAAAAAACTCCGGTTGTGACGTAAAAATTTCCGGCCAAGTCTCGCAATATACCCTACTTAGCCATGACAGGCAAGCGAGGATGTCGCGGATCGGCCCCACTGCGTAATGAACGCAAACGTCTCACTGGAAGTGCCGGACTGAGTAGCTGTGGCAAAAGCCCGTTTTTGGGACCCCGCAGCTACTAGTCGATCGCGCGCCGAACGGCCGCCAGCGCCGAGCCCGGATCCGGCGCAGCAGTCACCGCGCGCCCCAGCACCAGATAGCTCGCCCCCGCGGCGAGCGCGCCCTCGGGCGTCACCACCCGCGCCTGATCGTGCGCCTCGCCTCCCGGAAGCCTGATCCCAGGGATCAGGAGCCGGAGGGTGTTGCCATACACCGCGCGAACAGCCGCCGCCTCCGCGCCGCTGCAGACGATGCCGTGGGCGCCGGCACCCCGCGCCAGCTCCGCCAGCCGCAGCACTTCGTCCTCGACCTGCGCGACCGGCCTCCCCCACGTCTCACCGAGTGACGCCGCGTCGAACGACGTGAGCACCGTCACCGCCAGCACGCCGCAGGTGCTGCCCGCCCCCTCGACCGCCGCATCGAGCATCGCACGCCCACCGGACGCGTGGACCGTCACGAGCCGCACGTCGAGCATTGCCGCCGCACGCGCCGCGTTGCGCACGGTCGTCGGTATGTCGTGCCACTTGAGATCGAGGAACACATCCCGCCGCTCGGCTCGCATCCGCCCAACCAGCTCCGGCCCGGCGGCAGTGAATAGCTCGCTCCCGACCTTCACGAAATCCGCCTCCGCCCCGAGCCGCATGAGGAGCGCCGAGGCGGACTCCGCATCCGGAACGTCGAGCGCGACGATGGCGCGTGGCTTCACGATACCCACTCCAGTGTGCCCGTGAGCTCGCGCACCACGCGCACGTCGTGCGCGCGGCACCACGCGCCGAGCTCGCGCACCACGCGCTCGGGCGCGCGAGGATCCCGCAGCGCGGCGGTGCCGAGCGCTACGAGCGACGCGCCGGCGAGCAGATACTGCACCGCATCCGTCCCTTTCGTGATGCCGCCTACACCCACGATCGGGACCTCGACCGCGCGACGCACCATCCACGTGGCGCGCACGCCGACGGGAAGAAGCGCCGAGCCGCTCAACCCGCCGGTGCCGAAGCCGAGCGCCGGACGCCGGCGCTCGACATCGATGACGAGTCCCGGCAGCGTGTTCACGAGCGAGATCGCATCCGCGCCGGCATCCACCGCGATTTTCGCCGCGCTCGCGATGTCCGCGAGCGCAGGACTGAGCTTTACGAACAGCGGCCGCTTCGTCGCCGCACGCGCCCCGCGCACGACCTCGGCGAGCGCACGCGGATCGGCCCCGAACTCGAGCCCGCCCGCCTTCGTGTTCGGACAGCTCACGTTCAGCTCGAAGCCATCGATTCCCTTCTCGTTCGCGAGCTCGCTCACCACCGTCGCGTAATCCTCCACCATGTCGCCCACCACATTCACGATCACGCGCGCGCTCGACACATTCGCTGCGAGCCACGGCAGATCGTGCGCGCGCACATCCGCCACGCCCGGATTCGCCAACCCGATTGCATTGAGCATCCCGCCCGGCGTATCCACCACTCGGAGCGGCGGCGCGCCATTGCGCGGCCTCGGACTCACGGCCTTCGTGAAGATCCCGCCCAGCGACTCGAGATCGATCACACCGGCGATCTCGCGTCCGTAGGCTGCGGTTCCCGACGCAAGCAACACGGGATTCTGAAAGTGGATCCCAGCGACATCGACCGCGAGCGTCTCGTCGCTCACGGAGTGGTGCTGCCGAGCCTGCGCTCGTAGTTGTCGAGATATTCGTTCACGCCGTTGGCGATCGCATTGGCGATCGCGCGCTGCTTCACCGGATTCGAGAGGAAGCGCGCTTCCTCGGCGTTCGTCCCGAAGCCGATCTCCACGAGCACGGCGGGCATGTACGCCCGCACCAGCACCATGAAGCCGGCCTGCTTCACGCCGCGGCTCGGTCCTTCCTCGACGGCGCCGAGACGACGCTGGATGATTTCGGCGAGCTCGCTCGATTCGCGCAGGTGCTCGTTCTGCGCCATGTCCATCGTGATGAAGGTGAGCGGATCGTCCTTCCCGCTCGACGGGCCGCCCTCGAAGTGCACCGACTCGTTCTCCATCTTCTCGACGCGCTTCGCGTCCTCCGTCTTCGCCTCCGCGAGAAAGTACGTCTCGTAGCCGCGTGCCTCGGCCGGCTTGTGCCAGGCCAGATTCGCGGCGTTCACGTGGATCGAGACGAAGACATCGCCGTGTGCCCCGTTCGCGATCTTGCCCTGGTCGCCCAGTGTGATCAGCGTGTCGCGCGTGCGCGTCATCGTCACGCTCATTCCGCGCGCCCGGAGAGCGGTGTCGAGCTTGTGCGCGACGGAGAGCGTGATGTTTTTCTCGTAGATCGTCCAGCGCCCGCCGATCGGACCGTGCATGCCGGTATCGGGGCCGCCGTGGCCGGCGTCGACGATGATGCGTCGCTTTCGCGTGCGAGTGCCGGGACGACTCGGTGCGGCGCGTCTCTCGGTGACGCTGGCCGCGGGGAGCAGCGCGACACTCGAATTTGCGGGCGAGCCGGTAAAGCGAAGCTCGGCGCGTCCCGGATTGTAGCGCAGCCGGTCGGACGCGACGCGCGGCAGCAGCTCGGCGACGAGCTGAAAGGGAACATAGAGATGTCCCTCGACCACGAACGGCGCGGCCGCGAGCGGTACGATCTGCCCGCTCACCTTCGCGAAGGGCAGCTGGTCGCGGATCTCCATGTCGACGCCGGCGACTCTCACCGCGAAGCGTCCATTGCCGAGATTCGCGATGGCGAGCGGTACCAGCGGCGCCAGCCGCTCGATCGAGATCGCTGCGCCAATGTTGGTCTCGACGAGTGGCACGATGCTCTCGCTCTCGCCGGCGCGGACTGACAGAACGGACGGCGTCGCCGACGCCAGCTGCAGCGCGACGAGAACCGCTCCGATCATCGAGCGCGCACCGCGCGCGCCATGTCGCGCTGGTCTTCGCGCTTTTTCTCGTCCGCGCGCTTGTCGTGCAGCTTCTTTCCCTTGCCCAGTGCGATCGTCACCTTCGCGACTCCACGCTTGAAGTACATCTCGAGCGGGACCAGCGTGAGCCCCTGGCGCTCGACGGCACCAATCAGCTTGCGGATCTCCTTGCGGTGCATGAGCAGCTTGCGCGTGCGCGTCGGCTCATGGTTGAACCTGTTCCCCTGCTCGTACGGCGAAATGTGGAGATTGAGCAGAAAGACTTCTCCATCGTTCAGAATGCCGTAACTGTCGGTGAGGTTTGCCTTTCCATCGCGGAGCGACTTGACCTCGGTCCCCGTGAGCACAATGCCGGCCTCCCACGCATCGATGATCTGATAGTCGTGACGGGCGCGCTTGTTTCGGGCAATGATCTTATGCCCGTCCTGCTCGGCATCTGTGGGCATGGGACGCTCTATAGAGACTCGTGGCGGGGAGAGCGGTCACCGGACGCGCTCGCATCCCGCCCTTCACAACTTAGAAGTGACCGATGCGCCAAGCAACGGTGCGCGTTGACTTTGCCTCATCGTGCTCGTAACTTTTTCGCTCACGCCGAAGTGGTGGAATTGGTAGACGCGCTGCGTTCAGGGCGCAGTGGGCGTATGCCCGTGGGGGTTCGAGTCCCCCCTTCGGCATGCAGAGCAACGGGCGATCCGCGAAAGCGGTCGCCCGTTCGTTCATCCGGGGAGCGTCGCCGCTCCGAAATTCTTGCGAAGCGCGGCGTTTGCCTCGCCCATGTAGCGCGCGAGCAGATCGCCAGCGTGCGCGACGATCTCGGGGCGCGCGGCGTCGCGATGCCCCGCGAAGTCGAGCAGCGCGCGGCCGAGATGCCAGCCGCTCCCCTCGCCCTCGCGATTGTTGAGCGCGTCGCCGTACGCGGTGAGTCGCGCGTTCAACTGCCGCTCGGCCACGCGGATCTTTCCCGGCGCAACAGCGCGGTCGTTCGCGAGCTCGCGTGCGAGCGCGGCGGCCACGAGTGATGCGGTGCGATCGTCGAGGGCGTCACGCTGTGCACCGAGCAGTCCCAGTGCGCGCCGTGCATAACGAAGCTCCCATCGCGCGTGATCGGCATCGCAGTCGGTGCCGTTCACGCTCAACCACTCGACGTCCTCTTCGGAGGGCTCGACGAACAGCGCAGTGACGTACGTTGCGGCGCGCCGTCGCTGCTCACGATCGAGCGTCCACGCCCTGAGCGACCGTATCACGGGTCGCCGCTGCTCTAGACGGTGAGAATCGGCAAGCCGACGCGACCGCGCACGGTCTGCTCTCCGTAGAGCAGATCCGAAAGGTGCACGCCTTCGAGCACGTCGTCGATCTTCTGCTGCAGGAGCATCCACACGGGACGAATGCTGCACTCGCCCGAGGCAGAGCATCGCTCGCTGTTTACCGGATGCGAGACGCAGTGGAGATCGAAGGTCGAGAGCTCGGACGCCTGGATGATCTCGCGCACGGAGATTTCGTCGGGCTTTCGTGCGAGCATGTAGCCGCCATGCGCACCGCGCGTGCTGCGAACGATCTCGGCGCGGCGAAGCCGCAGCATGATCTGCTCGACGTAGTCCGCGGGGAGCTTCTCGCGCGCGGCGAGATCGCGCCCGGTGACTGGCCCGTCATCCGTGCGACGGGCAAGATGCAGCGCGCTGATCAACCCATACTCGGCCCACGTAGTGATGCGCATGCCCTGGAGATTACCGTTGGCCCACGAGTGGAACAAGGCCGCGAGCGGCAGGCTGACCGCGCGGCCAACTATCCGGCCGAGACGCCGCCGTGCGCGCCGCCCGGCACACCGATCTCGGTCATCTTCCGCAAATCGAGCACATCCTCGGCTTCCGCATCCGGCAGCACGTGCTCGCGCTTCACGAGATCGCGAATGAGCACGTTCTCCATCACCGATTGCTTGCTCAGCTCAGCCGCGCGCGCGTAGCCGATCTGCGGAGCCAGCGCCGTCGCGAGCGCGGCCGAGCGCTCGACCCAATAGGCGCACATCTCGACGTTCGCCTCGATCCCCGCGATCGTCTTTTCCGACAGCGAGCGCGCGGCGTTCGTGAGAATCATCTCGGAGAGAAAGATGTTGTGCGCGATCACCGGCATCATGACGTTGAGCTCGAGCTGTCCGTGCTCGGCGGCGATCGCGACGCAGACATCGTTGCCCATCACCTGAAAACACACTTGGTTCACCATTTCGGGGATGGACGGATTGACCTTCCCCGGCATGATCGACGATCCCGGCTGCACCGCAGGGAGGCGAATCTCATCGAGCCCTGTGCGCGGTCCCGAGGCCATGAGGCGCAGATCGCTCGCGATCTTGCCGAGGTCGACGGCGAGCGTGCGCAGGGCGCCGCTGAAGCCGGCTGCATCACCCATACTCTGCATGAGCTGAATGCGGTCGCTTCCCTCGCGCACGTCGAGTCCGGAAATCGCACGCAGATGCTCGACCATGAGCGCGGGATACTCCGGTTCGACGTTGACGCCTGTGCCCACCGCGCTCCCGCCAATGCCGAGATCGCGCAGGAAGCTCGCGGCCATCTCGACGCGCTGGATGTTACGATCAATGCTCACCCCGTACGCGCGGAGCTCCTGCCCGAGACGGATCGGCATCGCGTCCTGCAAATGCGTGCGCCCGCTCTTGAGCACATCGTCGAACTCCACGCCCTTCGCGAGCAGTGCGTCGCGAAGCTCGCCGAACACCGCCCCGAGGTCGCGCGCGAGCGCGAGTGCCCCGAGCCGGATGGCGGTGGGAATCACGTCGTTGGTGGACTGCGCCATGTTGACGTGATCGTTCGGATGGATCGGCGCGTAACTGCCGCGCGCGGTGCCGAGGCGCTCGTTCGCGAGATTCGCCAGCACCTCGTTGACGTTCATGTTGTGCGACGTGCCGGCGCCCGCCTGGAACACATCCACGACGAAATGATCGCGATGCTGGCCGGCGAGTATCTCATCCGCCGCGGCGACGATGGCATCGGCGAGCTTCGCATCGAGGCGGCCGGTCTGCTTGTGCGTGAGCGCCGCAGCCTTCTTGATCCACACCACGGCGGTCACGAACATCGGGAGCGGGCGCATGCCGCTGATCGGAAAGTTCTGCGTCGCGCGCACCGTCTGCGCGCCGTACAGCGCGCCGGAGGGAACGGCTAGCGCACCGAGTGGATCCTTCTCGGTGCGCGTCGCCGGCTCACTTCCGGATTTACTGGTGCCGGATGCCGAAGCCACGATCAGGGAAGGATGACCGTGTTATCGGTGCCATACGTCGAAACGACGACGACCTCGTCGGTGCCGTCATTGTTGAACGTGGTGAGGAAGCGATACGCATGCACACGCCTGGCGGCCGCGGTGCGCCACGCGTTCGCGAGGCTCGCCTGTACCGCGTGCGATCCGTTGTCAGTGAACTGACAGAAGATCTGCGTGTTGATCGAGGACGGAGTCGCGCCGAACTCGAGTTGCAACACGACAGACGCGCCGTTCTGCGGATTCCAGGTGACGGGGAGATCGTGGACGCTGTCCGGACTCGCCTGAAGCGGCTGGATCTTGAGCGAATCCGCGTTCGTGAAGGTGAAGTTGAACGCGTGGAAACCGTTGGACACACCCGGGATCGTGATCCGGCTGGTGCTTCCCGGCACGATGCGGAGGCTGTCCCCCGTCGGCAGACGGTAGAAGATGTAGCCGTTCGCGTCGGCGGCGCTCGGCGTCAGCTGCGCCGTGTCGAGGGTGGTCGCGAACACGAGCGGAGTTCCCGCATCGATCTGGGCGAGCGGCGAGACGACCTGCGAGCCCGGATAACCGATCTCGGCGCACGTGTCTGCGTTCTGCCCGCTGTTCGGAATGCTGACGTTCGTCGCATCGACGAAGTACGCCGTCGGGCTGGTCCGGTGGGTGCTGGGTGCGTCACTCATCTGGACCGTGACGAAGCCGAGCGGGATGCTCGAGGGGATGCTGTCGAGTGACTTGCAGGCTCCGAGCACCAGTAGCGAGGCGACTGCGACGAACAAGAAGCGCTTCATAGATACTCCTCCTGGCGCGAGCATCACCGCGTGACGGGAATGCGCAGCGCCTCAGCAAATCGATTGAAATAATTGAAGAATCCGATCACAGCCGTGATTTCGATAATTTGGGGCGGTGTCCACCATCTGGCCAGTTCGGCGTAAATCTCGTCCGTCGCGTCGCCGTTGGTCGGAGTCATCGCGTCCGCGTAAGCCAGTGCCGCGCGCCATCCTGGCTCGAAAACATCGAAGCGCCCCGCTTCCAGCGACGCGATCTGCTCGTCCGTCGCGCCGTGCTTGCGCGACAGTGCCGTGTGCGACGCAAGGCAGTACGCGCACACGTTTATCTGAGACACCCTGACAGTCAGTAGCTCCTTGAGCAGCACCGGCACTTCGCCCGGGCCGGTGACCGCGCGCAGATGCGCGAACAAGGTGAGCACGATCGGAGGACGAAGCGACGCGGCGCGGAAGAGATTCGGAACGTTGCCCCGCTCGCGAATGAAGGCGTCGAAGAGCTTGTGCACATCGGGCGTGGCGTCTTCCAGTGCGGGAAGGGGGACGCGAGGCGAGCCGCTAGTCATGGGAGGCGACCGAGAGTGAGTGAGCGAGCACCACGGCCACCACGATACCGGTGAGCATTGCGAGGCCGAGCGCGCCGACGGAGAGCGCATGCAGCTCTCCGAATGTCCGTCGCGCGGGATCGGCGATTGCGAGCGAATCGATGGGCGTTGGCACTGAGGCGCGGAGGGCTTCGATGCGCGTGAGGATCGCGAAGCGCGCGAGCGCGGAAAGCGCGAGAATGGCCACTCCACCCGTGAGGCTCGTCGAGCGTACGACACCGCTCATCGCGATGCGCGCGACGATGACGAGAATGACTCCGACGACCATTCCCGTATCGAACAGCACCGGAAGCGTCTGCCCTACGAGCGCACCGGCAACCGTGCGCGATGGGAGCACGGCGAAGGCCGCGCGCGTGACGACGACCGTGAAGTAAAGCGCTGCGCCGAGCCAGGCCGAGAGCAGCGACGCGGCCACAGGGGTCGACCATCCGGAGCGCAGCCGGAGGGCGTCCGTCGTCCGCTCGCTCACCGCTTCACGCGAACGAGTCGCGCTGAGCCGAGCAGAAAGGGATTGGTCGCGCGCTCACGGCCGATAGTCGTCGCCCGACCGTGCCCCGGATAGACGGTGAGATCATCGCCCAGCGCGACGATTCGGGCGAGTGAAGCATCGAGCGCAGCGCGGTCACCGTACTCGAGATCCGTTCGCCCAATCGACCCCGCGAACAGGCAGTCCCCGCCAAAGACGACGTCAGCGTTGTGGAAGATGACGTGGCCCGGCGCGTGCCCCGGCACGTGCATCACCGACAGCTCCTCGGAGCCGACCACCATGCGATCTCCCTCGGCGAGATGATCGCTCGCGCCCGGCGGCGTCTCGATGCGGATGCCGTAGCGGAGCGCAGAGTCCACTGCCTGCGCGTGCAGCGGTGCGTCGAGCGGATGCATGTGCACGGGAACGGGATGCTCACGGAGTATTCCGGCGAGACCACCCACGTGATCGAAGTGCGCGTGCGTCAGCCAGATGCTCTCGAGCGTCGCGCCCGACGCGTCGAGCGCCTCGAGGATTCGCTCGGGGTCGTCGCCCGGATCGATGATCACCGCGCGATCGGTCGCCTCGTCGATCACGAGGTAGCAGTTCTCTTCGAGCGGACCGACGGTCAGCGTCTCGACCTTCATACGGTGTAGCCGCCGTTGCTCATGATCTCCGTCGGCTCGTGGCGGCGGAAGGAGGTGATGTACTTCTCCACCGCGATCGCCGCGGTTGTGCCGTCGCCGGCCGCGGTGGTCACCTGGCGCGTGAGCTGCGAGCGAACGTCGCCGGCGATGAAGAGGCCGGGAACGTCCGACTCCATGTTCGCGTCGGTGATGATGTAGCCACCGGCATCGTGCTGCACATGGTCGACGAGAACGCCGGTGTTCGGACGGAAGCCGATGAAGATGAAGGCGCCGCTCACCGCAAGCGGCGAGCGCTCCTCGGTGACCGTGTTGCGCAGTCGCACGCTCGTGACGAGCCCCGTATCATCGCCCACGATCTCCTCGACCACGACGTTGCGCACGATCTCGATCTTCGGATTGTCGAACACGCGCCGCTGAACGAGCTTCGATGCGCGGAAGCCTTCGCGCCGGTGGAGCAGATAGACCTTTTCGGCGTAGCGTGTGAGAAAGTCGGCTTCCTCGAGTGCCGCATCGCCGCCGCCCACCACGGCGATCGTGTGGCCCTTGAAGAACGCACCATCGCAGATCGCGCAGTACGACACGCCCTTCCCCGCGTACAACTCCTCGCCGGGAACGCCGAGCTTGATCGGCGTTCCGCCCGCGGTGAGGATGACGGTGGGAGAGCGATACACATCGCCGTCATCGGTGGTCGTCGTGAAGATCCCATCCTCGCCACGCTCCACGCGCTCGACGACGACGAAGGTTCTGAGCTCGGCTCCGAACTTCGCAGCGTGGCTCGCGAACTTCTCGGCGAGCTCGCGCCCGAAGATGGACTCGAAGCCGGGATAGTCTTCGACGAGCTCCGTATTGAGGATCTCTCCTCCGGGCTCGCCGAGCCGCTCGAGCATCACGGCCTTGAGCATCGAGCGGCCGGCGTACAGCCCGGCCGTGAGCCCCGCGGGGCCCGCTCCGATGATCACCACGTCGTATTCGTACGTCTGTCCCACGATAGCCCCTTTCGCCAAAAGTCTGCCGATTTTACGCGCCCACCGCGAGCACGCTGAGCGCGCCGTGGCAATGCGATACCGTTCCGACGAGCACCTCTACCGCCCCCGCTTCCGCCGCCCTCTGCACGAGCACATCGCCTGCCACCACGGCGCTCGTGTCGAACATTCCCACACCGTACGCGCGGTGCTGACAATGAAAGATGACGGGACCCGCAAGGTTCCGCCCGCTCCTACGCGCCTCTTCGGTGGCTGCCAGGACGGCGGGAGGCATGCTCCAGCTGCGCTCCCCGCGCGTCGCCGGACAGAGCGCCGGCTCGATGCAATTCACCGGACAGATCCACTCGGCGAAGCTCACGTACTGCGTCCCGTCTTCGCCACGGCGCTGCCACGGAATACCGGATGGCGCCTCGAGCGGACGCGATTCAACCGCGCGCGCGGGCCAGCGCTCACGCGCGCGCCGCGCGAGCCATTCGTACATGAGATGCGGCATGAGCGGTGACGGCACGATGGCGTCGGGGGCACTCGCTCCGGCGCCCGGAGCGCGAGCGGCAGCGGCGCCGAGATAGTCGTCGAAGAACGGCGTCCACTCGGCGATGCTCAGCTCGACTGTGAATGGCTCGTCGTGGTCGAACTCCGAGGACACCCGGCAGCTCGCGTCCCGATCGACGACCACGATTCGCTCCGCCGTGAGCGCGCCGGCACGCGCCGCTCGGCCCAGCTGCCGCAAATAGTAGGAGCCGTAGCAGCCACCGCCGACGATGACGATGGTGCCGTAGTGCTGAGCGGGAGCGAGCGGCGGCATCGCTGCGCTCAGCGCAGGTGCCGGCCGCCGTCGACGACCAGTGCATCGCCGGTGACATAGTCGGACTCGAGCAGATAGACCACGGCGTGCGCGACATCCTCGGGGGCGCCGAGCCTCGCGAGTGGAGTCGTGCGGATCAGCTTCTCCGCATCTTCTTTCGTCCAGTGCTCTGGCAACAGCACCGCGCCGGGGACCACGGCATTCACGCGAATCGCCGGCGCGAGCTTCCTCGCGAGAGCGCGCGTCATCTGCATCACGCCCGCTTTCGAGATTCCGTGCGGGATGTACTCCGGCCAGGTCTCCAGTGCCGCGAGGTCGGCGATGTTCACGATCGCGCCACCCTTCGCCATGTGCCGCGCGGCAGCCTGCGAGCAGAAAAACGGCGACCGCATGTTGAGCGACATGATGTCATCCCACTCTTCCGGCGTCACCGAGTCGAACGGCGTGCGCTTCATCTCCGCAGCCGAGTTCACGAGCACGTCGAGCGAGCCGCCGCGCGCGGCGACATCCTCTACGAGCTTCGTTATCGCGACGGGATCGCGCAGGTCTGCGGACATCGCCCACGCGTCCGTTGCGCCGGCGGCGAGCGCGAGGCGCACACTCTCGTCGGCTTCCCGGGACGAAGAGTTGTAATGCACGGCGACACGCATCTTCTTCGCCGCGAGGGCGAGCGCGATTGCGCGCCCCACTCGCCGGCCCGCGCCGGTGACCAGCGCGACTCGTCCGGCGAGCTCCACGCTACTTCTCGAGGGCAGCGATCACTTCGGCCGGCGGCGGAGCGCCGCGCACGGCGAAGCAAATCGTGCCGTCGCGGCCGATGCCGAGCACGGAGCGCTGAATGCCGGTGCCGTTGTCCTTGAGCGCACCGAATGCAGCTGCGATCGCACGATCCGCATCGACGAGCAGGGGAAAGTTGAAGTCGAACTTCCGGGCGTACTTCGCGTGGCTCTCCATGCCAGCGGGATTCACGCCGAAGGGCTGAATCCCGGCAGCGTGGAAGTCCGCGAGATCGTCGCGCACTGCGGAGAGCTGACGGTTGCACCCCGGCGTGTCGTCGCCGGGATAGAAGAAGAGCGCGACCGATCCGTTCTTCAGGAGCTCGGTCAAGCTCACCGTCGACCCATCGCTCGCTTTCGCCGAGAAATCGGGTGACCTGCTGCCGAGCGCCGGGAGCTCGCTGCTCACGTGAGCTGCTCCGCGCGCCGACGTACACGCTCGTCCTGCCGCGCGAGCCAGTCGATGCTCACCTTCATGCTGCCGAGCGCGCGATAACCCTCCGGCGCGCCATGCCAGTCGGAGCCGCCGCTCGGCACGAGTCCGAGCTCGTCGGTCAACGCGCCGAGCCGCACGATTTCGTCGGCGGTGTGACTCGGGTGACGCACCTCGACCGAGTCGAGGCCGAGCGATGCGAGCTCTTCGAGATCGGCGCGCGAGGCGCCGCCGCCGGGATGCGCGTACACCGCGAGGCCGCCCGCATCGTGGATGAGTCGCGCCGCCTCCTCGAATGTCACCGTCCGCTTTTCGATGCAGGCGGGTCGGCCGTTGCCGAGCCACTTGTCGAAGGCATCGCGAAAGTCGCGCGCCCACCCGCCGGCGACGAGCGCCTTCGCGATGTGCGGGCGGCCGACGGCGCCATCGCCGGCGGCGGCGAACACTGCGTCGAGCGTGACCGGGATGCCGAGTGAGTTGAGCTTCTCGACAGTTATTCGCGCGCGATCGCGGCGCGCTTCCTTGAGCTCCGTGAGTGCAGCGGCGATGTGCTCCGGATGCGTGAGATGCAATCCGAGCACGTGAATTTCGTCGCCATCATCGACGGCGCTCAACTCCACTCCCGCGACGACTCGCACACCGATCGCGTTGCCGGCGGCTTGCGCCTCCGCGATGCCGTCGACCGTGTCGTGGTCCGTCAACGCGATAGCGGAGAGGCCGGCGTTGTGCGCAGCGGCGACGACGTCAGCGGGAGCGGCGACGCCGTCGGACGCGGTCGAGTGCATGTGAAGATCCACGAATCGCGCCGGTGGCGCGCCGGGATTGCCACCTTCGCCGCTCACGCGCGATAGCCTCGCTCGGGCGACATGATCCCCGGCTGCGATTGCGCGAAGAGTCGGGCGAGATCCTCGGCGCCGAGCTCGGCGAGCGACTGCTCGCGCCAGCGCGCGCCGACGGGCGAGTAGCGCGTCACACGAATCTCGGGCGGCACGATGTCGCGCCGCGCAAAGACGAGGGAGAACTCATCGCGGTCGTTCGGGGTGACGCGGCCGGAGGGGGAGACCTCCCATGTGTGGCCGCCGATCTCCACAGTGCGCACGGGCATCAGCTGCTCTCCACTTCGCGGTAGATTCGACCCGTGTCCACGATGTGGTCGGGCGCACCGGCGAGCGCGCTCTCGAGCGTCTCGCGATCCGGAGCTTCGACGAACTCGATGAGCGCGCCGGGAAGGCCGCTCTCCTCGAAAATCCAGAAGCCGCACTTCGCCTCTGAATAGTAGGCGCGCCGGGCGCGCAGACGCTCCATGAACTTCTTGCGCTCGCCGGCGGGGACGATCGAGCGCTGCAACGTCAGCCAGCGAGGCACGATCAGCTACCCGACTCTGGAAAGCTCTCGAGCGTTTTCTTGACGAAGGCCAGGAACTCGTCGGCAACCGCGCCATCGATGATGCGATGATCGAACGAGATGGAGAAGAACGCGCACGTGCGAATCGCGATGGTGTCTTCGCCGTCGGCGCCGGTGATCACCTTGGGGCGCTTCTCGATCGCGCCGAGTCCGAGGATCGCGACCTGGGGCTGGCTGATGATCGGCGTGCCCATCACAGAGCCGAAGATGCCGGGATTGGTGATGGTGAAGGTGCCATCCTGCACTTCGCGCGGATCGAGCTTCTTCGCGCGGGCGCGCAAGGCGAGATCATTGAGCGCGCGCGTGAGTCCCGAAAGCGAGAGATCATCGGCCTTCTTGATGACGGGAACGATGAGCCCCCAGTCGAGCGCGACGGCTATCCCGATGTTGTACTGCTTGCGGTAGATTATGTTGTTGCCGCTCACTGCCGCGTTCATGACGGGGAACTTTTTCAGTCCGTCGACGACCGCGCTGATGATGAACGGGAGATAGCTCAGCTTGTAGCCGGTCGCCGCTTCGATCGCTGCGCGCTGCTTCGCGCGGATGCGCGAGACGCGTGTGAGATCGACCTCGAAGAACGAGGTGACGTGCGCGGCGGTGCGGCGCGACTGGACCATGTGCTGCGCTATCCGCTGGCGCATCGGCGTCATGGGCTCGACGAGATCACCGGCCCACGCCTCGGGCGCCGGACCGTGCGACTCGGCGCTCGCACCTGCGGGCGCGTGCATCGACGGCGGCACGGGCGGTCGCGATGGAGCGGAGCCCTGCTTGGCCCCGCCCGCGAGATACGGCTCGAGGTCCTTCTTCGTGACGCGTCCGGCGACCCCGCTGCCCTGCATTGCGGTGATCTCCAGACCGTGCTCCGCGGCGATCTTGCGGACGAGCGGAGAGGAGCGGGTACGGACGCGCTCCTCGAACGAGTTGCCGTTGCCCGAGGGGGCGGGACTGTGTGGGGCGGAGGGCGATGGATGCGAGGGAGCGGGAGTAGGCGCACTACCTTCGCTCTTCGGGGGGGGCCCCCCAGCCGCTGCCGCCACCGCAACCGGCGCCACCGCCGCCGGTGCACCCGCCGGCGCACCCTTCCCCGCCGCGTACGCAGCCTTGTCGGTCTCCAGTCTCGCGACCACCGTCTGCACCGGGACCGTCTGCCCCTGCACCACCAGAATCTCGGCCAGGATGCCTGCAGCCGGCGCCGGAATCTCCGCATCCACCTTGTCCGTGGAAATCTCGAAGATCGGCTCGTCGCGCTTTACCTCATCCCCAACCGCCTTGAGCCAGCGCGAGAGCGTACCCTCGGCAATCGACTCGCCCATCTGCGGCATGATTACGTCCATCCGAGCCACGAATCACCCTCGCTGTGAATGTCGATACGCGGCGTCGCTCTGCCACAGCCGCCACACCAGAACCCCCGGCAGGATCAACAACCCCACCAGCGAACCCGCCTGCAGGTACGGCTCAAAGTTACACGCCGGGAAGCCCTCGGCCGGAGTGCATTTCTGAAACCCGCCCACCGCCTTCGCCACGAACACGCC
This sequence comes from Gemmatimonadaceae bacterium, assembly GCA_013697785.1. Classification (GTDB taxonomy): domain Bacteria; phylum Gemmatimonadota; class Gemmatimonadetes; order Gemmatimonadales; family Gemmatimonadaceae; genus FEN-1250. Next base: position 13,984 of record JACCWE010000077.1, on the reverse strand, counting down.
GATCATCCCGCCCGACAGGTAGCCAACCAGCGCAAACGGGAGCGCCACGAGGTAGCGCCACCGGCTCGGCCTCGTCTCGTCCTCCAGCGCGGCCACGCTCAATACGCGGCCAGCTTCCGCGCGACCGACACGATGTCCGCAACCTGCGGCAGCACGTAGTCCTCGAGCGGCGGCGCGAATGGAAGCGGCACATCGGCGGCCGTCACGCGCAGGATCGGCGCATCCAGCCACTCGAACGCGTGTTCGTTGATGCGCGCTGCGATCTCACCGGCCACACCACCCGTTCGCGTATCCTCGTGCACGATCAGCACGCGGTTGGTCTTCTTCACCGTGGCAATGATTGCCTCATCGTCCATCGGCAGCAGCGTGCGGAGATCGATCACCTCGACGGAGAGTCCGTCCTCCTTCTCGAGCTGCTCCGCGGCTTCGAGCGCCTTCCACACCGTCGCGGCGTAGGTGATGATCGAGAGATCCTTTCCCTCGCGCGCGACGCGCGCCTTCCCGATCTCCACCACGTGATCGCCGGCGGGCATCTCCTCCTTGATGCGCCGATAGAGATACTTGTGCTCGAAGAAGAGCACCGGATCGTCGTCGCGGATCGCGGCCTTCAAGAGTCCCTTCGCATCCGACGCCGTAGCGGGATAGACGATCTTGAGCCCCGGCGTGTGCAGAAATGCGGCTTCCGGATTCTGCGAGTGGAACGGGCCGCCGCGCACGTAGCCGCCCGATGGGCCGCGCACAACCAGCGGGCACGGAAGAAAGGCCCGGTAGCGAGCGGTCGCGATGTAGTTCGTCAGCATGTCGTACGCACACGAGATGAAGTCGATGAACTGCATCTCGACCACCGGCCGCATCCCCATGTGCGACGCGCCCGCCGCTGCGCCGACGAATCCGGCCTCCGAGATCGGCGTATCGATCACACGCTGATCGCCGTACTTCGCCATCAGCCCCTCGGTGACCTTGAATGCGCCGCCGTACGCGCCGATGTCCTCGCCCATGCAGAAGACGTTGCTGTCGCGCTCCATCTCTTCGAAGAGCGCTTCGCGAATCGCTTCGAGATACGTGATCTCAGCCATTGAACGTTCCCCATCCCGCTGCGCGCTCGTTCTTCTCGACGGCCGATCGAACGCCGGCGCGATACCAGAGTGGTTCGACCTGGGCGGGCACCGCGTACACACCATGCAGTGCGTCGGTGGGCTCAGCCGCCGGCGACTGCTCGGCGAGATCCGTCGCGGCGTCGATCTCCGAGATCACGCGCGCATCGATCGCGTCGAGCTCCTTCTTTTCCACCTGCAGCTCCTCGAGCAAGACGCGCACGTAGCGATTGATTGGATCGTTCTGCTTTTCCCAGCGCTCGATCTCGCCGTCGGGCACGTATGACTGATTGTCGTGCTCAGCGTGGCCCTTGCGGCGGTACGTCATGAGCTCGATGAGCGTGACGCCCTCGCCGCGGCGCGCGCGGTCGACCGCATCGCGCGTGACATCGTACGTCGCGAGCACATCGTTGCCGTCGGCGCGAATGCCGGGAATGCCGTAGGCCATCGCCTTGTCCTTGAACTCCTTCACTGCGCTCTGCTTCGAGTTCGGCGTCGAGTAGGCGTAGCCGTTGTTCTCGACGATCACGACGAGCGGGCAGCGCTGCACCGCCGCAAAGTTGATCCCCTCGTGGAATGCACCCGTTGAAGTCGCGCCATCGCCGACGTAGACCATTCCGACGCGCTTCTCGTTGCGCAGCTTGAACGACAGGGTCACTCCCGCCATCACCGGCACCATGTCACCGAGATGTGAGATCTGTCCGACGAAGCCGCGCACCGTATCGCCGAAATGGATGTTGAGCTCGCGGCCGCGCGTTGGGGAATCGCCCTTCGCCATGTACTGGCGGATGATCTCGAGTGGCTCTGCGCCCTGCACGAGCATCGAGCCGAGATTGCGAATGAGCGGGCTGAGGATGTCGCCCTTCGTGCGATCGAGCGCGAACGCGCTGCCGACCGCGTCCGCCTCCTGCCCGAGTGAGCGAAAGAGTCCGCCCACCACCTTCGTCTGGCGGTAGAGGTTCACGAGCCGCTCCTCGAGCGAGCGCGTGAGACGCATCCAGTAGTAGAGCTCGACCTTCCTCTCGAGTGTCAGCGCATCCGAAGGGCGCGACGGCGCGCGCGACGTGGTGCTGGTGGCCATCAGTAGGCCGCCGCGAGCTTGTGCGCGGGATTGGCCACCCGATGCACGAGCACGAAGAAGCGCTTCACGTTGCGATCGAGCCGGCTCTCGCCTGCCTGATCGGTGACCGCCTCGATGAACAGATAGTGTCCGCCTTCGGGGCGCGCGCTGATTTGCACGGTGCCGAGCTCGCCCGAGAAGGTTCGGGTGCGCGGCGTCTTCGGCGCGTTGACGAGACCGAGCGTCGGGAAGAACTGCTCCGCGAGCGCGAGGACCTCGTCGATGCCGAGATGGCTTCGATAAAAGTGTTGCATCAGGTCAGTGAGTGGCCGCTCGTTCGGGAAGAACCTGCTGATACCACGTGTCGACTTTCTCGAGCGTCTGCGTCGAATCCTTTCGGAACTGGAGCGCGAGCCCCCAGTTGTTGGCGACGACGAAGTGCACCGTCGCCGTGTAGGTGCCGGGTGCCTGCCCCTGCGTGAAGCTGTCCCAGACCTTGCCACTGCCATCTTCCGTGTTGCCGTAGAGCAGTCCCTCGCCACCTTCGATCGGTTGCGAGGAGTTCTTGTCGCGCACGCGAATCCTGAAGACGGTCTTCTCGCGCGCATACGGTGGCGACGGTTCGCTCGTGATGTTGAAGGCGTAGTGCGCGGTGAACGCACGATAGTCCGTGGGTGCCGTACCCGCCGCCTTGGGGCCGCACGAGGCGAGTGACCCCGCGGCGAGCGACCCGAGGGCGAGCGTGAGAGCGACACGAGCCACGCGGACGATCCTCACGAGGCGTAGTATTCCACGCCGAGGTGGGTGATCTGATCCTCGCCCATGTAGTGGCGCAGCGTATTCTTGAGCTTCGTCTGCTGAATGAACAGATCGTGCTCCGGATGCAGTCCCGCGGCCGCCATCGGGCTCTTGAAGTAGAAGGAGAGCCATTCCTGGATTCCCTTCATCCCGGCGCGGTGAGCGAAGTCCATGAACAGCGCAAGATCGAGGACGATCGGCGCGGCGAGAATGGAGTCGCGGCAGAGGAAGTTGATCTTGATCTGCATCGGGTACCCCATCCACCCGACGATGTCGATGTTGTCCCATCCTTCCTTGTTGTCACCGCGCGGCGGGTAGTAGTTGATCCGCACCACGTGCGCGAAGTCCTTGTACAGGTCGGGGTACGTCTCGGGCTGCAGGATGTCGTGGAGCACGCTGAGCTTCGATTCTTCCTTCGTCTTGAACGACGCGGGATCGTCGAGTACCTCGCCGTCGCGATTGCCGAGGATGTTCGTGGAATACCATCCCGCGAGCCCGAGCATGCGCGCCTTGAGCCCCGGCGCGATCACGGTCTTCATCCACGTCTGCCCCGTCTTGAAATCCTTGCCCATGATCGGCACGCCCTTGTCGTTCGCGAGCTGAATGAGCGCGGGCGTATCGACGGCGAGATTCGGAGCGCCGTTCGCGTACGGAACGCCTTCCATGATCGCGGCATAGGCATAGAGCATCGACGGCGCGATCGCATCGTCATTCCGCTCCATCGCCTTCTCGAACTGCTCGATCGTGGCGTGCTGCGGGCCAGGCTTGATGAAGATCTCGGTGGACGCGCACCACACGATCACGACGCGATCGAGCTTGTGCTTCGTCTTGAAATCGCGAATGTCCTGCCGCAGCTGCTCGGCCAGATCGCGCTTCGTCTTGCCGGTCTTCACGTTGGTGCCGTTGATGCGCGTGACGTACTTGTTGTCGAAGACCGCCGGCATCGGCTTGATCGCCGAGAGGAAGTCGGCGACGGGGAGAAGATCCTTCTCCTCGAGCACGCCGGCCTTCCGCGCGGCGGTGAGCGCGTCATCGGGAATCGGATCCCACGCGCCGAAGACGATGTCGTCCAGCCCGGCGAGCGGAACGAAGTCCTTGATCAGCGGCGAACGCTGTTCCGTGCGCTTGCCAAGGCGGATCGTCGCCATCTGCGTGAGTGAGCCGATCGGCTTCGAATGCCCCTTCCGGATGCTTTCGACACCGGCCATGAACGTGGTTGCCACAGCGCCCAGTCCCGGGGTCAACACACCCAGGCGGCCGGCAGCCGGACGAATTGCGGGCTTGTCGCCCGTGGGGCGTCCGCTCCCCGAGGTCGTACCCTGCACGACTTATTCTCCTTTCGCGATAAACCGCCGCCGCGAGCGTGCCCCCGAGGGTCGCGCTCGTGTCGTGTCGTGCAGCGTGCGTACCGGCACCTCGGGCGTCTGCAGCCCCTGGTACACGGCCCTGACGCGCTGCGCCGCGGTGATCCACGCGGTAACGGTCAACAGAACGATGATTGCGATCAGAACGAGCCCATGAAACGCCAAACCGAAAAACGCCTGCGGTGCCGACAGCAGCACCACGCGCTCGGGACGCTGCAGGATTCCCACCCGTGCATCGATCCCCAACCCTTCCGCTCGCGCTCTCGTGTACGAGGTCACGAACGATCCAACCAATCCGAGCACGGACACGCCGACCATCGGCGTTCCCCACCACTCCGGACGCGTCGCGAAAAACACGGCGAGACCGCCGAGCACGAAGCCATCCGCGACCCGATCGAGCGTCGAATCGTAAAACGCGCCGAACACGGAGCTTCGCTCGGTCCGACGCGCCACCATCCCATCCAGCACGTCGAAAAGCGCCGTCAACCCGAGCAACCAGCCGCCCGCTCTGATGTGCCCGAGGCCGTACAACACGCCGCCGGCGATCGTGCAGAGCGTGCCGACCGTCGTGATCGTGTTCGGTTGAACGTCGTAGCGAACCAGCCCCCGCGCCACCGGCTCGATGAGGCGCAGATATCCCGATTTCAGCCAATCCGGCAGTATCTTCATCCGTCCCCACACGATGCCGCTGGCATCGCAGCTTCCGCACGTGCGACGAGCCGGAGAGGGTGGCTCCGGCCCGTTAAGTTATCCCGTCGTAACATACGGTGCAACCCGCGCTTACGCCCCTCTCAGGGGACCGTCCAGTCCGTGCTCTCGCTCAGCGTCACGTTGTCTTTTGTATACGTGCGCGCGCCGTCCGCGGTCTTGGCCTTGAGCGTCACCGAGCTACCCGACGACACACCAGACACCACCAGCGTCTTCACGCTGTTGGGGGCAACCTGACCGATGAAGACATCGCCGCCGCCTGCCGTCACGTACGCGTTCACGGCCTGACTGGCGTTGTTGGTGAGCTTCACCGCCATGCCACTCGACGGCGACGGCGCACTTCCGACTTCGACCTTTCGCGAGCACGCGACGAGCGATGCTGCAAGAAGAACCATCGTGAACATTCGCATTTGCGACTCCTGTGTGCGGGACGGGTGTTCCCTGCTCCCCGTGCAAGGTACGTGCTGAGCCGTTCGGCGTGCAGTCACACAGCGGATTGCCGCCGCCGCTCGCGATCATGATATTCTCCTCACATGCCTTCTGCTGCCGATCAACCGACCGCCGACTTCTCGTGGAGCGCCGAGGAGATTCGACGTGTCGGGCACGAGGTCGCGGACTGGATCGCGACGTACCTGACAACGCTCCCTGCATCGCCCGTGTTCCATCCGGTGCCCACAGATGTCGCGGAGCGGCTGCTCGCGGAGCCGGTGCCCGAGCGCGGCGAGCGCGTCGATGCGATCCTGCGCCGCTTCGAGAGCGAAATCGGCAACTACCCGTTCGGCAACGGGCATCCGCGCTTCTCTGCGTGGGTGAACTCACCTCCCGCGGTCATCGGCGTGTACGCGCAGGCGCTCGCCGCCGCGATGAATCCGAGCGTCGCCGGCGGCAATCACGCTGCGGTCTGGATCGAGCGCGAAGTCCTCCAATGGTTCAAGTCGATTTTCGGCTTTCCGCCCGAGAGCATGGGACTCCTCGTGAGCGGAAGCTCCGCGGCCGCGATAACCGGCCTCGGCGTCGCGCGGCACTCCGCCGCCACGCGCCGCGGCTGGGACATGCGCTGCGACGGCGCACACATCGTCGACGCGAGCGGCAAGCCGGTGCGGATGCTCGTGTACGAGACCGCCGAGGCACACTCCTGCCACCAGAAGGCCATCGAGCTACTCGGCATCGGCAGCGCGCAGCTGCGCGTCGTGCCGAGCGACGGCGAGCTCTCGATGCGAGTCGAGGCGCTCGATGCGATGCTCACAGCGGACATCGCGACGGGTGCGCTCCCCGTTGCCGTCATCGCGAGTGCCGGCACCGTCAACACGGGCGTGATCGATCCGCTCCCCGCAATCGCCGACGTCTGCGCGAAGCACGGCGTCTGGATGCACGTCGACGGCGGCTACGGTGCGCCGGCGATCATGACCGCTGAATATCGTGCGGAGCTCGCGGCGATCGGACGCGCCGACAGCGTAGGCATCGACGCGCACAAATGGATGTACGTGCCGGTCGATGCCGGCGTCGTCCTCGTGCGTGATGCAAAGCTGATGCGCGACACCTTCAGCCTCGTGCCGCCATATCTCCGGAGCGACGACGACAAGCACGGCGTGCAGGGGCCGCCGTGGCTCAGCGAATTCGGCTCGGAGCAGACGCGCCCCTTTCGGGCGCTGAAGGTGTGGATGGCGCTCCGCTACTTCGGCACGTCGGGCTACGCCTCGCTGATCGCGCACGATATAGCGATGGCGCGCGCTCTCGCTGCGCGCGTGCGCGCGTCGCCCGACTTCGAGCTCTGGGAGCCGCAGGGGCTGAGCATCGTCTGCTTCCGCGCCACGCCCGCATCCATCGCCGGCGACGACGACGCCACCGACGCGCTCAATCAGCGCATCCTCGCCGCCGTTCAACTCGGCGGCGAGGCCTTTCTCTCGAGCACCGTGCTGCGCGGCCGAACCTGGCTGCGCTCGTGCATCGTCAACCCCGGCACGCAGCTCGACGACATCGCGGCCGTCTTCGACACGATCGCGAAGACGCTGCGCAGCTTCTCCTAAGACACGTCCCGTAGCCGCTACTTGTAGAGCCGGTAGCGCTTCGTCGCGAGCTGGAAGGCGACGGCCGGTGCGAGCGTCGCGTCGATCAGCGAGTCCGGATCCGCACCAGCCTGAAACGCCTCGCGCGCGCCGCGCGTGCCGTAGAGCTGATTGAAGCCCTTCTGCTGAAAGCGCACCGAGTCACCGTTCGTCTGGATGATCACGTAGAGCAGCGCGGCGCCGAGTCGCGCGGTGTTGAGACGATCGCGATCGGTGATGATGATGTGGATGCCGTGCACTCGTTTGCCATCGTACTTCTCATCGCCGGGATGCACGGGCGTGAACGACTCCTCCTCGAAGCGCACGCCCGCAACAGGATGCGTCTTCAGAAGCTCGACCGCCTTCTTCGCATCGAGCCACGGCGCGCCGACGTGCTGGAACGCCTCGGGTGTGCCGCGACCGACCGAGATGTTCGTCGCCTCGAGCCACACGACGCCGGGATAGAGCGTCGCGCTCGTGAGGTTCGGCATGTTCGGCGACGGCTTGATCCACGGCAACTTGGTCTGGTCGAACCAATCTCCGCGACGCCATCCCTGTACCGGAATCACCTTGAGATCGGCGTGCAATCCGAGGACGTCATTGTAGTAGCGCGCGAGCTCACCCATCGTGAGCCCATGACGCGTCGGAATCGGATAGATCGCCGTTGGCGTCGCCGCACGCTCGGCGCTGTGGCTTCCGGCATATGCGAAGGCAGTGTCGAGGATCGGCCCCTCGACATGCTCGCCCGTGATGGGGTTCGGGCGATCGAGCACGAGCACGGGGACATGGTTCCGGGCGGCCGAGCGCATCGCGTAGACCATGGTGGCGACGAAGGTCCACGGACGCGCACCGATGTCCTGCATGTCGATGAGAAGCACATCGATCGTCTTGAGTACGGAGTCCGGCGGAGCGAGCGTCGTCGCGCCGTAGAGCGAATAGATCGGGATCCCGGTGCGCGCGTCCTTCCCGTTCGACAGATTCGTTCGGTCCTCGGTTCCGCGAATGCCGTGCTCCGGAGAGAAGAGCGCGACGAGCTGCGGCCCGCTTGCCCCCTTCGTCGTCCCGCGCCGCGCGAGGAGATCGATGTCGCTCACGCCCTTTTCATCGACGCCGGTCTGGTTCGTCAGGAGCCCGAGACGCTTGCCGTCGATGAGCGCCGCACTGTCCGTGAGCAGCACGGTGATCCCCGGCTTCGCATGTCCCGCACCCTGTCGCGCGTGACCGCTTCCCATGCACGCGAAGGCAACTGCCAGTGTCGCGAGCGCGCCCTTTCTCGTATATCGATGCATTCCCTCTCCGATTTGAGCCGATGACGCCACAAGATACACCGAGCACAGCCCACCGATACCGCCCTCGCACCCGCGCGCACGGAGCCGCATGAAGCTCACAGCGATCGACTGGGCGATCGTCGCCGCATACTTCACGCTCTCCACCGGCATCGGCTTCTACTTCACGAAGCGGGGCGGCGAGAGCCTGAGTGAATACTTCCTCTCGGGCCGCGACGTTCCGTGGTGGCTCGCCGGCGCCTCGATGGTCGCCACCACGTTCGCCGCCGACACCCCGCTGGTCGTTACCGGGCTCGTCGTCGCCAATGGCGTCGCCGGGAACTGGCTCTGGTGGGACTTTCTGATGAGCGGGATGCTCACCGTCTTCTTCTTCGCGCGGCTCTGGCGCCGCGCAGGAGTGATGACGGACGTCGAGTTCGCCGAGATCCGGTACAGCGGGAAGCCCGCCGCCGTACTGCGCGGCTTCCGCGCGCTCTATCTCGCAATCCCGATCAATCTCATCGTCCTCGGCTGGGTCACCCGCGCGATGATCAAGATCCTCACGATCTCGCTCGGCGTAAATCCTTATGTGGCCGTCGGTATCTGTTTCGTCGTGACGATGTTCTACGCCGTGGCGGCGGGGCTGTGGGCCGTGCTCTGGACCGACCTCGTGCAGTTCGTGATCAAGATGACGGCGGTGATCGTGCTCGCGGTGTTCGCGGTGCGCGCCGTGGGTGGCATGACCGCGCTCAAGGCGGGCGTCGCGGCGCACTTCGGGAGCGAGTCGGCCGGACTCTCGGTGCTCCCCGTCTCGGTACAGAACGGGCATCTCTCCGCCTATCCGTGGATGCCGCTCACCGCGCTCGGCGTCTTCTTCTTCATGCAATGGTGGGCTGCGTGGTACCCAGGTGCCGAACCGGGCGGCGGCGGCTACATCGCACAAAGAATTTTCTCTGCGCGCACGGAGCGCGATGGCGTGCTCGCCACGCTCTTCTTCCAAATCGCGCATTACGCGCTCCGCCCATGGCCGTGGATCATCACTGGGCTCGCGACGATCATCCTCTATCCGAACCTGCAGGACAAGGAATCGGGGTACGTCCACGCCTTCGTCGACCTGCTGCCGACGCCATGGCGCGGCTTCATGCTCGCGGGCTTCGCGGCTGCGTACATGTCGACGGTCGGAACTCAGCTCAACTGGGGCGCGTCCTATCTCGTCAACGACTTCTACAAGCGCTTTCTGAAAAAGAACGAGACGGAGAAACACTACGTGAACGTCTCCCGAATGGCGACGATCATCCTGTTCGGATTATCGGTGATCGTGACGTGGCAGATCTCCTCGGTCGGCGACATGTGGAGGTTGCTGCTCGCCCTCGGCGCCGGCACCGGACTCGTTCTGATTCTCCGCTGGTACTGGTGGCGCATCAACGCGTGGTCGGAGATATCGGCCATGATCACGTCGTTCGTCGTGTCCTTCGCCGTGCTCGGGCACTTCGGCCCGGCGTTCGTGCCGAGCGTGGTGAAGGCCGGCGGCCCCGAGGGGGACGCGTGGGTCATGATCGTAACCGTGGCCATTACGACGGTGGTCTGGCTCGCGGTCACCTTCGCGACGAAGCCGGAACCGGAGGCGGTGCTCGAAGCGTTCTACAAGCGAGTACGCCCCGGCGGACCGGGGTGGCTGCACATCTCGAACAAGCTCGGCTACGGCCGCGAGGAGATTCCCGGTGGTCGCTTGGCGTGGGCGAACTGGCTCGCCGGCGTCATTGCGGTGTATGCAACGCTGTTCGGGATCGGTAAGATTATTTTCGGCGAGTGGGCGGCCGGTGCAGTGCTGGTGGTCATCGCCGTGGTTGCGTTCGCATGGATTGCCCGGTCATTCACCGGAGACCGCTTCGCCCCGGACCGTTGAAGCCCGGGTAGCTAGCCATTATATTTTCCAGTGAGTTACAGCTCTACACCGTCACACATTTTCGAGGTAGCCATGGCAACCACCCAGGAACCCGCCGTCACCGTCTCCGTTACGCCAACGGCAGCGGTCGAGGTCAAGCGATTCATGGATCAGGAAGGCGTTGCCGAAACCGGCGGCGGACTTCGCGTGAGCGTGCAGCCGGGTGGCTGCAGCGGCTTCAAGTACGGCCTTCTCATCGAAGAGAAGGCGGCCGATGATGATCTCATCGTCGAGCAGGAGGGGTTCAAGGTGTTCGTCGACCCCTTCTCCGCTCAGTACCTCAATGGCGTGACGATCGATTACGTGTCCTCGATGCAGGGGTCGGGCTTCACCTTCTCGAACCCGAACTCGACGGGCGGCTGCGGTTGCGGCAGCTCGTTCAACGCGTAAAGGCTGACGTACGAGCGCCGGCGCATAGGGTGCGCCGGATGAACGGTTGGTCGAGGCCCGCGACGGTTGATGCCGTCGCGGGCTTCTTGTCATCCGCATGACTGGACACACCTTCGGCGCGCTCGATCTCGCGGTGCTGCTCGCCTACCTCGGCGGAACCACGGCGCTCGGACTCTGGGTCGGACGACGGCAGCGCAGCTCGAACGATTATTTCGTGGCCGAGCGCTCGATACCATGGTGGGCGGTGCTGTTCTCGGTCGTGGCGACGGAGACGAGCGCGCTCACTTTCATCTCGACGCCGGGACTGAGCTACGGCGGCGCGCCGCACGCAGGCGATCTCGCCTTTCTCCAGATCGTCGCGGGATACGTGATCGGACGAGTGGTGATCGCGTATACGCTGCTGCCGCGCTACTACAACGGGCAGCTCGTGACGGCCTACGCGCTGCTCGAGCGGCGCTTCGGAGTCGCGACGCGGCGGTTCACATCGATCGTGTTCATGGCGACGCGAGCGCTCGCGGACTCGGTGCGCGTGTTCGCGACGGCGATTCCGATCGCCTTGATCATCGGCCCCGCGGTAAAGAACCCCGCGCTCGTGACGCCTATCGCGGTTCTCATTCTCGGCCTGCTCACGATCATCTATACCTATCGCGGCGGGATGAAGGCGGTGGTGTGGACGGAGCTCGTGCAGGCGGGCGTGTACGTGTTCGGGGGAGTCGTCGCGTGTGTGCTGCTCGGGCGCGCGGTGCCAGGTGGCTGGAGCGCGATCTTCCACACCGCGGGCGACGCCGGAAAGCTGCGCGTGATCGACACGTACATGGGGGTCGACCGGCCATACACATTATTCGCCGGACTGCTCGGGGGCGCCTTTCTCTCGATGGCCTCGCATGGCGCCGACCAGCTCATCGTGCAGCGATTGCTGTGCGCGCGCTCGCTCCGCGATGCGCGGCGCGCGATCATCGGGAGCGGCTTCGCGGTGTTTGCGCAGTTCACACTCTTTCTCGTGATCGGGCTCGGGCTCTGGGCGTTCTACCAGGGACGCCACTTCGACGCGACCGATGTCATCTTTCCGACGTACATCGTCGAGCACATGCCATCGGGACTACTGGGGCTGATCGTTGCGGCGATCGTGGCGGCGACCATGAGCACGCACTCGGGCGCGATCAACTCGCTCGCCGCCGCGGCGACGAACGACATCTATCTCCCGATCGCGAAGCTCTCCCCCGACGATCCTCGCGCACTGAAGATTTCCCGCGCACTCGCGGTGATGTGGGGTGTCATTCTCACGGGCGGCGCCCTCATGTTTCGTGCGCAGGGAACGCCGGTGGTGGTGGTCGCGCTCTCGATCGCGAGCTTCACGTACGGCGGACTCCTCGGCGGCTTCTTTCTCGGAATTTTCTGGCGGCGCGCGATCCAGCGCGATGCGCTGATCGGCATGAGCGTGGGAATTCTCGCAATGGCAATCGTCGTTTCCGCAAGGCCGCTCGGCGCGGCGTTCCCATCCCTGCTGCCGGCGCTCGCGCCGGTCGCGCGCATCGCATGGCCGTGGTACGTGCTGATCGGCACGACGATCACGATGGCGACTGGAATGCTCGCCTCATTCGTACATCCGATGCCGGCGCTGGACGCGGCAGAGGTGCTCGCGTGATCGGACTCGTGATCGGCGTCGACGCTGGTGGCTCGCGCACGCGCGTTGCAGTCGCCGATGCGACCGGAGAGATCCTCGCGAGCTCCGAACGCGAGGGCGGCGCCGTGAAGCCCGGCGAGATCGCGCGATCTGCGTCGATCATCGCATCCGCCGTGCGCGATGCAATGCTCACGCTCGACCCGACGCTCGGAACGCCGCGCGCGCTGTGCGCGGGCGTCGCCGGCGTCGGGCGCGAGAACGAGCGCCGCGCGTTGAGCGACGCGCTCCACGCCGAATCGCTCGCGGATGATGTGCTGGTGACGACCGACGCCGAGATCGCGATGGCGGATGCGTTCGGCGATGAGGCTGGGATCGTGCTCATCGCGGGAACGGGGTCGATTGCGCACGGCCGTGGTCCCGCGGGCGCGCTCGAGCGCGTGGGAGGATGGGGGCCGATCATCGGCGACGAAGGGGGCGGCTATTGGATCGCGCGGCGCGCACTGTCGGTGGTGACGGCTGCGACGGACGGTCGCGAGCCCGAGACGACGCTGGTCGGCGCGATCCTCACCGCTGCGGAGCTCGACGAAGTGGAGTCGCTGATTCCGTGGGCGGCAACGGCGACCGTGGCGCAGATCGCGTCGCTCGCCCCTGTGGTGGTCGCGAGCGCGGAAGCCGGCGACCTTCGCGCGAATGCGCTGCTTGGGCTCGCGGCCGAGGAGCTCGTGCTGCACGTGCGCACGCTCGCACGCTCGCTGTTTCAGGATGAGCGCGCGGCGGTGCAGGTGGCGCTGGGCGGTGGACTGCTCGAGCCGGGGAGCGCGCTGCGCCGGCGCGTTGAGCACCGGCTCAAGTCGGCGGTGCCGGGGAGCAAGGTGCACGCGGCCGCGATCGTGTCTGTGCGCGGAGCGGTGCGGCGCGCACTGCAGCTCGGCGCCGAGGAGCACATGGGAGGCGCGGCAGCGCTGTAGCGAAGGTCGCTGGAATCTTCGTGCGCTCGGCGCCGCTGGCGCCTCGGTGGTCGTGAATTATTCGTCGAGCAAGGAAGGCGCCGACAACGCGGTGAACGAGATCGTCGGCAAGGGCGGCAAGGCGATCGCCGGTCAGGGCAGCGTCGCCAAAGTGGCGGATGTGCAGCGGCTGTTCGCCGAGACCAGGAAAGCGTACGGGAAGCTCGACATTTTGGTCAACAACGCCGCGGTCTATCAGTTCGATGCACTCGAGACGGTGACCGAAGCGGAATTCCATCGCGAGTTCGACACCAACGTGCTAGGTCCTATCCTCGTGACCCAAAAAGCGCTCAAGCATTTCAATGGCGAAGGCGGCAGCGTCATCAACGTCAGCTCTGTCGTGAGCGACAACCCGCCGCCGAACGCAGTCGTCTACGCGGCGACAAAGGGTGCGCTCGATGTAGTCACGAAGGTCCTCGCGAAGGAGCTCGGCGCGCGCAACATCCGCGTGAACACGATTGCTCCGGGAGGCGTCGACACCGAAGGCTCCCGTACGCTTGGAATGATCGGCAGCGACTTCGAGAAGCAGCTCGTATCGAATACTCCGCTCGGCCGCATCGGCCAGCCGCAGGATATCGCACGAGTCGCGGTCTTCCTGGCCTCGAGTGAGTCCGGATGGGGTAACGGCGAGAGGATCTCGGTCGCCGGCGGTTGGAGCTGATCTGAATGCGAGCGGCGCGCGAG
>JACCWE010000057.1 GCA_013697785.1 Gemmatimonadaceae bacterium | reverse complement strand
GTCGCGGATGCGAAGGGTTGGAAGGGCACGTCGCAGCACAGCGCGACGACCAAGAAGTGCTACGCCGGCTTTGGTAGCCAGGCCGCTGCGACGACGCTCGACGGTATCATCACCTGCGACCCGTGATCTGAGGAGCTGCTCCCGCAGCTCCCCAGCCACGCATGAACGCCCCGCGCTCTCTGAGCGCGGGGCGTTTGTGCATCGAGACCCTGTGGAGCCCCGCAGCTACGCCGTGCGCGCCTCTTCCTCCACGTGCCTGCCCGCGCGAGGCGACGCCTCCGCAACGCGACGTGCCGGCGCATCGCTCGACGCTGCCGCCCGCGCGTGGAACAGCCTGTTGAGCGCCGACAGATACGCCTCGGCCGCCGCCACCACGATATCGACGTGCACGCCGTTCCCGCTGTACACCGGAAAGCGCTCGTTCCGTTCGACGTCGGCGATCTGTACGTCTGGCGCCTCCGTCGAGTGCAGCGCCTCCCGCGCCCTGCGCTCGCGCACCCGCATCGTGACCTCGCCGACGGCCGAGATCCCCTCCGTTACCGCTGTGACGTCGAACTCGACGAGCTCCCCAGGATCTCCGACGATCCGATTGATCGCCGCGCACACTGCGTCGACGGGCCCCGTGCCCTGCGCCGACTCCGTGCGCACCTCGCCATCCGGACCCAGGAGCCGCACCGTCGCCGTCGGAATCAGCTCCGTACCACACGACACCTGCACGTGGCGCAGCACGAACAGCGGCTGCGGCCTCCGCACTTCGCCAACCACCAGCGCCTCGAGATCGCGCTCTTCCACGAGCTTCTTCCTGTCCGCGATATCCTTGAAGCGCGTGAAGACGTTGCGGAACTCGTCGTCGGTGAGATTGTGCCCCATCCCCTCGAGCCGCGCGCGCAGCGCATGTCTCCCCGAGTGTTTCCCGAGTACGAGCGCGTTTCCGTCGAGTCCCACGGTCTCGGCACGCATGATCTCGTAGGTCATCGGATTCTTGAGCACACCGTCCTGGTGGATCCCGGCCTCGTGCGCGAACGCGTTCGCACCGACGATGGCCTTGTTCGGCGGCACCGGCACGCCGATGATCGCCGCGAGCAGCCGCGACGTGCGCGCGAGCTGCTTGGTCTGCACGTTCGTCGCGACACCGAAGTGCTGCGCGCGCGTGTGGAGCGCCATCACGACCTCCTCGAGCGACGCATTCCCCGCTCGCTCTCCGATCCCGTTGATCGTGCACTCCACCTGCCTCGCGCCCGCGCGCACGCCCGCGAGCGAGTTGGCAACCGCGAGACCGAGATCGTCGTGGCAGTGAGTCGAGATCACGATCTCTCGCGCGCCCGGCACCTTCTCGAGAATCCCGGCGATCATCGTGAAATACTCGTCGGGCATCACATAGCCTACGGTGTCCGGAATGTTGAGCGTCGTTGCCCCCGCCTCGATCGCCGCCGTCAGCACCTGATGCAGGAAGGCGGGGTCACTCCTTCCCGCATCCTCCGGTGAGAACTCGACGTCCTCGCACCGCTCGCGCGCAAATGCGACCATCGTGCGCACGGCCTCGAGCACCTGCTCGCGCGACATCCGCAGCTTGTACTGTAGATGGATGTCGGATGTCGCAAGGAAGGTATGGATCCGCGGCTTCGACGCCGTCTCGATCGCCCGCCAGCAGCTGTCGATGTCCTCGCGATTCGCTCGCGCGAGCCCGCAGATGATCGGCCCCCCGGCCGTGCCGATCTCACCGGCGATCGCCGCTACGGCATCGAAGTCGCCGCGCGATGCCGCGGGAAAACCCGCCTCGATGATGTCGACCTGGAGCCTCGCGAGCTGGCGCGCGATCGCCAGCTTCTCGTCGCGCGACATCGTGCACCCCGGCGATTGCTCGCCATCGCGAAGCGTCGTGTCGAATATGCGAACCGCACCCTCCACGATCAGGCGCCTCCCTGCCCCGGTATTCGCTCACGCGGCTCGACGAACGGCATCTTGCGACGCAGCTCGCGCCCGACCTTCTCGATCGGATGCTCCGTGTCCTTCTTGCGGAATTTCGCGAACTCGGGACGCCCGTTCTTGTTCTCGTCGATCCAGTTCTTCGCGAAGCTCCCGTTGCGCACCTCCTCGAGCAGCTCGCGCATCGTCGCGCGCGTCTGCTCCGTCACCAGCCGCGGCCCCGCCACATAGTCCCCATACTCGGCCGTGTCACTCACCGAATAGCGCATGTAGTTGAGCCCACCCTGATAGAAGAGATCGACGATCAGCTTGAGCTCGTGCATGCACTCGAAATACGCGAGCTCCGGCTGATACCCGGCCTCCACCAGCGTCTCGAAGCCTGCCTTCACGAGCGCCGACACGCCGCCGCACAGCACCGCCTGCTCGCCGAAGAGATCCGTCTCGGTCTCCTCCGCGAAGGTCGTGAGCAGCACTCCCGCGCGCGTGCAGCCTATGCCCTTGGCGTACGCGAGCGCATCGGCGAGGGCGTGCCCACTCGCATCGACGTGCACCGCGACGAGCGCCGGCACGCCACCGCCGTGCTGATAGACCTCGCGCACGCGATGCCCCGGCGACTTGGGCGCGACCATGCTCACGTCGACGCCCTCGGGCGCGACGATCTGGTCGTAGCGGATGTTGAATCCGTGCGCGAACATCAGCGTCTTCCCGGCGGTGAGATGCGGCGCGATGTCGCGATCGTAGATCTCCTTCTGCGAGGTGTCGCCGGTGAGGATGAAGACGAAATCCGATTTCTTCGTCGCATCGGCGACGCTCAGCACCTCGAGCCCCGCCGCCTCGGCCTTCGCCTTGCTCTTCGACCCTTCGTACAGCCCGATGACGACGTTCACTCCGCTGTCCTTGAGGTTGAGGGCGTGTGCGTGTCCCTGGCTGCCGAAACCGATGATCGCCACCGTCTTCCCCGCGAGCTGCTTGAGATCGGCGTCGCTGTCGTAGTACATCTGCGTCATGTCTTCTCCGCGTACGTGATAGTCAGTTGGTACCGTTGATACCGTCGGCCTGCGACAGCCACTGCTCGGGACTCTGCGCGATCGGTGCGGCGACGATGAGATCGGACATGAGCTCGGCCGCCGAGTGCGTGGCCCGCCCGCGCACCATCGCGATCCGCCCCGTGCGCGTCGCCTCGAGGATTCCGAACGGCGAGAGCCGCTGCAGAAATTCCTCGACCTTCGCCGGCGATCCGCTCAGCTCCAGCAGCATCGTTCCCATCCCCACGTCGGCGATCGTCGCTCCGTATCCGAGCGCCACCGACACGATCGACTGCATGTTCCCTCCCGCCGCGACCTTCACGAGGATCACCTCGCGCTCTATGGTCGGATCGTGCGTCACGTCATCCACCTGCAGTACCTCCACGAGTCTGTTCAGCTGTTTGACCACCTGCTCGACGTCCTCCTGCTCGACGACGAGCGTCATTCTGCTCACTCCCTCTGTTTCCGATCGACCTACCGCGAGGCTGGCGATGTTGTAGCCGCGGCGACGCAGCAGGCTCACCGCGCGATGCAGCACGCCCGGATGATCCTGCAGCAGCGCGACGATCGTGTGCGTGCGCGGGAAGCCCGCGGACGTTTTCACGCGTTCGCCGTCGCTGTGACCATCATGTTGCTGATGCTCTGGCCGGCCGGCACGATTGGGAAGACGTTCGCTTCCCGCTCGACGCGGAAGTCGATCACCACCGGACCATGGTGCGCCCATGCGCTCTCGATCGCCTCGTCCGCATCCTCCGGCCGCTCGACCTTGATCCCGCGCACGCCATATGCCTCGGCGAGCAGCGAGATGTCCGGCCCGGAGAGCTTCGTTCCGCTGTACCGCGCTCCCTCGAACAGCTCCTGCCACTGACGCACCATGCCGAGGTAGCCGTTGTTGATGACGGCGATCTTCACGTTGCGCACGTCCTCCTGCACCATCGTCGCGATCTCCTGATTGGTCATCTGAAAGCCACCGTCGCCGACGATCACCCAGATCGTCTCGTTCGGGAACGCGAGCGCGGCGCCGAGTGCGGCGGGAATCGAGAAGCCCATCGTGCCTGCACCGCCGCTCGTGATGTGTGTGCGCGGACGCCCCCATTCGATGAGCTGCGCCGCCCACATCTGGTGCTGTCCCACATCCGTGACGACGCGGTAGCCCGTGTGCCTGTGAAAGGCGCGGTCGAGCGACGCAAACACATCGTGCGGCATCAGCGTAGGCGTTTCCGGGCGGCGGCGATACGCCTGGTGCGGCTCGTGCTGCTTCTGGTTTGCGCGGATGCGGTCCAGCCACTCCAGCTTATTTCCCGCGGGCGCGGTCTCGAGCATGCACGTGAGCGCCGCGCGAGCATCGGCGCGGATTCCGATCGACGTAGGCACGACCTTCCCGATCTCCGATGGATCGATGTCGACGTGGATGATCTGCGCGCGCGGCGCGAACGTCGACACCTTGCCGGTGACGCGATCGTCGAAGCGCCCGCCTACGTTGAAGAGCACATCGCACTCCTGGATGGCCTTGTTCACGTGCACCCAGCCGTGCATCCCGCTCATGCCGAGGCTCAGCTCGTGCGACTCGGGAAACGCGCCCTTGCCGTGCAGTGTCGTGATCACCGGGATCCCCGTGCGCTCGGCCAGCGCACGCAGCTCCGCGGAGGCGCCCGACTGAACTACGCCGTTCCCCGCCATGATGAGCGGGCGTTGCGCTCCGCAGAGGAGCGCGGTCGCGCGCTCGACCGCTCCGCGATCGAGCTCGCAGACACTCTTGTGGCGTGGCAGGCGGAGGGGTCGATCCCATCGCGGGATGGTCCTCGCCTGTTGCGCATCCTTGGTGACGTCGATGAGGACGGGACCGGGGCGACCGCTTCGCGCGAGGTAGAACGCTTCTTTGACGACATACGCGATATCCTCGACGTTCTGAACGAGATAGTTGTGCTTCGTGATCGGAACGGTGATGCCGGTGATGTCCGTCTCCTGAAATGCATCCGTGCCCAGTGCTGCGCTCGACACCTGCCCGGTGATCGCGATCATCGGCGTCGAGTCCATCCACGCATCGGCGATCGGCGTGACGAGGTTGGTCGCGCCCGGGCCGCTCGTCGCGATGCACACGCCCACGCGTCCGGTCGTGCGCGCGTAGCCCTCGGCTGCGTGCCCCGCGCCCTGCTCATGGCGGCAGAGGACGTGGCGAATCTGGTCGCGATATTCCCACATCGCGTGATAGAACGGCATGATCGCGCCGCCCGGAATTCCGAACATGATCTCGACGCCTTCGCGCACGAGCGCTTCGCAGATGATCTGCGCGCCGGTGCGCGAGCCGTCGGCACCGGGATCCTTCGCTGCGGCGGTGCGAGGGGTGAGTGTCATGCGAGCACCGCCCCGCGACTCGCGTTCGTCACCATGCGCGTGTAGCGCGAGAGCCACCCGCGCTGGTACTTCGCCGCGGGCGGCTCCCACCCCGCGCGCCGCACCGCCATCTCGTCCTCGTCCACTTCGAGATCCATTTTGCGTGCGCCGAGATCGATCGAGATCATGTCGCCGTCCGCGACGAGCCCGATCGCGCCGCCCTCTGCCGCCTCCGGGGCAACGTGCCCAATGCACAGCCCGCGCGAGCCCCCCGAGAATCGGCCATCGGTTATCAGCGCGATGTCGGCGCCGAGCGGCATCCCCTTGAGCATCGAGGTGAGCTGCAGCATCTCGCGCATCCCAGGGCCGCCGCGCGGCCCCTCGTTGCGCACGACCACGACGCATCCGGGCTCGAGATCGCCCGCGCACACCGCGTTCACCGCGTCCTCCTCGCACTCGAACACGCGCGCGGGCCCGCGGAAGACCATCTGATGTGCGTCGACGGCTCCCACCTTGATCACCGATCCCTCGGGGGCCAGCGATCCGAAGAGCACCGCGAGCGCGCCGCGCGCCGCGTGCGGATTCGCGACGGGGCGAATGCAGTCGCGATTGCGATTGATCATCCCCTCGAGATTCTGGCCGAGCGTCTTGCCAGTCACGGTGCGTGCATCGAGTCGCAGCGTTCCCGGCTTGAGCGCGAGCTCGGCGAGAATCGCCTGCACGCCGCCCGCCGCGTCGACATCTTCGATGTGCCACTGGCGATCGCCATCCCACGCCGGACTGATCTTCGTCAGATGCGGCACGCGCTCCGCCACCTCGTTGAAGCGGGACACCGGATACTCGAGCCCCGTTTCGTGCGCGAGTGCGAGCACGTGGAGCACTGTGTTGGTCGAGCCGCCCATCGCGACGTCGAGCGCCATTGCGTTGTCGATCGCGTCGGGAGTGACGATGTCACCGAAGCGCACGTTGTCCGCGAGCAGCGACATCACCTGCCGCGCGGCACAGCGCGCGAGCTCCTCGCGCCGCGGGTCGGTGGCGAGAATGGTCCCGTTTCCCGGCAAAGCGACGCCGAGCGCCTCGCAGAGACAGTTCATCGAGTTCGCCGTGAACATGCCGCTACAGCTGCCGCAGGTCGGGCAGGCGACCTCCTCGAGCTCGAGCAGCCGAGCCTCGCTGATCTCACCCGCGGCCTGTTTGCCGACGCCCTCGAACACCGTGATCAGGTCGACCTTGTTGCCGCTCGCATCCATGCCGGCGCGCATCGGGCCGCCCGAGATGAACACGGTCGGAAGATTCGCGCGCGCCGCACCCATGAGCATTCCTGGCACGATCTTGTCGCAGTTGGGGATGCAGATCATGGCGTCGAAGCAGTGCGCCGCGATCATCGTCTCCACGGCGTCGGCGATCAGCTCGCGCGAGGGGAGCGAGTAGCGCATTCCCTCGTGCCCCATCGCGATCCCGTCATCGACCGCGATCGTGTTGAACTCGAAGGGAATTCCGCCGGCTTGGCGGATGGCATCCTTCACGACTCGCGCGAACGCCTGCAGATGCACATGTCCCGGAACGATGTCGCAGTACGAGTTGCAGACGGCTACGAAAGGCTTCTCGAAATCGCGCGCGTCGCGAATCTGCCCCGTCGCGCGGAGCAGGCTCCTATGCGGCGCGCGCGAATTCCCCTTCTTGATGACGTCCGAACGCATTACAGATCTCATGACCATCCCGGTGAGCGGAAAACAAAAAAGCCCCTTCCGTGCAGGAAGAGGCTTCGTGTTTCGCCTCTCCCGCTTTGGTGGGAGAGGCAGATCGGCATTTAGTGATTCAAGCTCGCCGCCTCGATCCCACGTCAATAAGCCCCACGATAAGGAGGGGAATAAGGACGAGCGAAATGAGAACGAGCGAGAGATTCACGGCTTTTATTCTCTTGAATTCAAGACAATTCTGGTCGACCACAATTGCATACCGTTCGGCGGCCGTCCGAATTAGATACAGCCTCCGGCTCCGGCTGTCAACATTTATTTCATTTCGCTCATCATACCGGCGACGCGACTCTCCCTTTGGCCAGCCCATCGATGACCGCATTCGCCACCTCGGCCGTGCTCTTCGCACGCCCTTCCCTGGGGGCGAGATCAGCGGTGAGGGCACCGCCAGCGAGCGCATCGTGGATGGTCTTCTCGACGGCCGCCGCCTCTTCCTCGAGGCCGAGCGAGTGCCGGAGCAGCATCGCCACGCTCGCGATCGTACCGACGGGATTGGCGAGTCCCTTCCCCGCGATGTCCGGCGCGGATCCGTGGATAGGCTCGTAGATGCCGAGCGTCGCCTGCCGCCCGTCGCGCTCGACGGTCGCGCCGAGCGAGGCCGAGGGAAGGAGCCCGATCGAGCCCGCGAGCACTGATGCCTCGTCGGTGAGGATGTCGCCGAACATGTTCTCCGTCACGATCACATCGAACGATGCGGGGCGCTGCAGCAGATGCATCGCGCACGCATCCACGAGCAGATGCTCCACCTCGAGCGACGGGAATTCCTCGGCCAGCACGCGGCTCGTGACCTCGCGCCAGAGCCGCGACGTCTCGAGAACATTCGCCTTGTCCACCGATGTGATCCGCCCGCGCCGCTCGAGCGCGAGCTTCCCTGCGACGCGAACGACGCGCTCGATCTCCATCGTCGAATACGTGCACACATCCACGGCGCGCTCGCCATCGGCGCCCAGCGACGTGCGTGACTTATCGCCGAAATAGATGCCGCCGGTGAGCTCGCGCACCACGACGAGATCGACCCCCGCGAGCTTCTCGGCCTTGAGCGGCGACGATGACGCGAGCTTCTCGTGCACGGTGACGGGTCGCACGTTGGCGAAGAGCCCGAGCGCTTGCCGTATGCCGAGCAGTCCCTGCTCCGGGCGCACCTTAGCGCGCGGATCGTCCCACTTTGGCCCGCCCACCGCGCCGAGGAGCACCGCGTCGCTCGCGCGACAGAGCTCCGTCGTTTCGTCGGGAAGCGCGGTCCCTGTGGCATCGATGGCCGCGCCGCCGATCAGCGCAGAGGTGGTGTCGAAGCTGTGCCCCCATCGCTCGGCGACCGCGTGCAACACGCGCACGCCCTGCGCGAGAACCTCGGGGCCAATGCCGTCGCCCGGGAGAAGTGCAATTCGTGCGCGCATCTCAGCTCACTCCCGCACGCGTGCGCTCGAAGGCGGCGATCTCGGGCTCCTTGTTCGCGAGATAGCCGAGCTGGTCGACTCCCTCGAGCATGCAATGGCGCGCGAACGGATCGACGTGAAAGTCGAAGCGCTCACCGCCGGGGAGCGCGAAGCTCTGGGCGACGAGATCGATCGTGAAGCGCGCGGCTGGCTCGCGCGCGATGAGCGCCGAGATCCGATCCACCGCCGGCTCCGGCAGCGCGATTGGCAGGAGCCCGTTGCCGAGCGCGTTGTTCCGGAAGATATCCGCAAACTCGCTGCTGACGACGGCGCGAAAGCCGTAGCCGAGCAGAGCCCACGGCGCATGCTCGCGCGAGGAGCCGCATCCGAAATTCTTTCCCGCGACGAGAAGTTGCGCTGTCTTCGCCTCCGGACGATTGAGCACGAACTCCGGCTTCGCTGCGCCCGCGGCATCGTAGCGCCAGTCGGCGAAGAGATTGGTTCCGAGACCAAGTCTGTCGGTCGTCTTGAGGAAGCGCGCAGGGATGATCTGATCGGTGTCGACGTTCTCGAGCGGGAGCACGACGCCGGTGGAGTGTAGCGTGACGAAGGGTTCCATGCTCAGCGCCCTCCGACGATCGTGCGCGCGTCGGCGATCCTGCCGGCGATCGCGGTCGCGGCCGCCGTGAGCGGACTCGCGAGGAAGGTGCGCCCGCCCTTCCCCTGCCTTCCCTCGAAGTTGCGATTGCTCGTGCTCACCGCGTACTGGCCGGGCGCGAGCTCGTCGCCGTTCATCGCGATGCACATCGAGCATCCGGCCTCTCGCCACTCGGCACCGGCCGCGCGGAAAATCTCATCGAGCCCCTCCCCCTCCGCCTGCCTCTTGACCTCCTGCGAGCCGGGGACGACGAGCATGCGAACCGTCGAGGCGACGCGCTTGCCGCGCATCGCTGCCGCGGCGAGACGGAGATCGGAGATGCGCGAGTTGGTGCAGCTGCCGAGGAAGACGACGTCGACCGGCTTGCCGAGGAGAATCTCGCCGGGCTCGAGCGCCATGTAGGCGAGCGCCTTCTCGAGCGCACGGCGCTCGGACGCATCGCTCAGCTGCGACGGAGTCGGCACTGGCGCGTCGACGGCGATTCCCATTCCGGGGTTCGTGCCGTAGGTGATCATCGGCTTGATCGAATTCGCGTCGAGGACGACGGTGCGGTCGTGCGACGCGCCCTCGTCG
The DNA here is from genome assembly GCA_013697785.1 of Gemmatimonadaceae bacterium. GTDB lineage: Bacteria > Gemmatimonadota > Gemmatimonadetes > Gemmatimonadales > Gemmatimonadaceae > FEN-1250. The sequence continues at coordinate 10,821 of JACCWE010000057.1, read as the reverse complement.
GCGGTGAAGGTGCGCCAGCGCGCGAGAGCCACGTCCCAGTCGGCGCCTGTCGGCGCGTGCGGGCGGCCGGCGAGATATTCGAAGGTGGTCTCGTCGGGTGCGATCATCCCGGCACGTGCGCCGGCCTCGATCGACATGTTGCACACCGTCATCCGCTCCTCCATCGAGAGCGCGCGGATGGCCGAGCCCGTGTACTCGAGGATGTGTCCCGTGGCGCCGCCAACGCCGATCTCGGAGATGAGGCGAAGGATCAGATCCTTCGCGGTAACTCCGGGCGCGAGGACGCCGTCCATGCGAACCTCCATCGTGAGCGCGCGTCGCTGCAGCAGGCACTGCGTCGCGAGCACGTGCGCGACTTCCGATGTCCCAATGCCGAAGGCGAGCGCGCCGAATGCGCCGTGGGTACTCGTGTGGCTGTCGCCGCAGACGATCGTCATTCCCGGCTGCGTAAAACCGAGCTCGGGGCCTATCACGTGAACGATTCCCTGGTGCTCGCTGCCGAGGGTGAAGAGCGGAACGCCGTAGTCCGCGCAATTCTGCTCGAGCTGGGCGAGTTGCGCTCGCGCCTGCACGTCGACGACCGGGATGCGGCCATCGAGGCCGCGCGGTGTGGTCGGCGTCGAGTGATCCATCGTCGCGAGCGTGCGATCGGTGCGGCGCACGCGGAGGCCGCGTTCGCGCAGGACGGAGAACGCCTGCGGCGACGTCACCTCATGGACGAGATGAAGGTCGACGTAGAGCACGGCCGGCGTCGACTCCGATTCGGGCTGGATGAGATGATCGTCCCAGAGCTTCGCGAAGAGCGTGCGTGGCGTCGTTTGCATCATGACGTGACGATTTCCTGAGATGCGCGCCGCGTGTCCATGCTGTGCGGAGCGCTGTGAGATGTTGCATCGCCGGCGCGGGCGACGGCGAGCTCGAGCGAATCGCGAATGGCGTCCCAGCTCGCGTCGAGAATGTTCGCGGCGGCGCCGATGGTGCTGAACCGCTCGGTGCCGAATGCGGTCTCCATGAGTACGCGCGTGGTGGCCGCAGTTCCGAGATGCTCATCGATGATGCGGACCTTGTAGTCCACGAGCTTTGTCTCGAGCACCGCGGGGATGTGCGGCGCGAGCGCGAGTCGGACGGCGGAGTCGAGCGCGTGCACGGGCCCATCGCCCTCGGCGACCGTGCGAACGCTCGTCCCTCCTACACGCATCTCCACCGTCGCGCGCGCGCGCGAGGCGCCCTCCACTCGCCGCTCGACGACGACCGTGTATTCGAGCAGCTCGAAAGGAACGATGTACCCGGGCGTCGCCCGTCGCACGAGCATCTCGAAGGTGCCCTCCGCGGCCTCGAGCTGGGCGCCGGCGTGCTCGCGCGCCTTCACCTGCTCGAGCACCGCGCGCTCGACCGGCCGCGCATCGAGGCCGAGCGAGCTCGCACGGAGGCGAACGTTGGCGCGTCCCGAGAGCTCGCTCACGACGACGCGCATCCGATTGCCGACCTGGGCGGGATCCATGTGCTGGTACATCGCGGGGTCCTTTGCGACGGCAGCCACGTGGATGCCGCCCTTGTGCGCGAACGCGGCGCGACCGACGAAGGGGGCGTGCGCATCGGGAGCGAGATTGGCGACCGAGGCGACGTAGTTGGAGAGCTCGGTGAGGGTCGCGAGGGACTCCTCCGGAACGCACCGGACTCCGCGCTTGAGCTGGAGGTTGGCCACGAGTGCAAGCAGGTCGAGATTGCCGCATCGTTCGCCGTATCCGTTCACCGTTCCCTGCGCGTGCACGCAGCCGGCGTCGATGGCCGCCAACGCGTTCGCGAGTGCGAGTCCGCGATCGTTGTGCGGATGGATACCGAGCTTCGCGCCCGTGCGGCGCGCGATGCGGCTCACCGACTCCGAAATAGTGCGCGGCTCGCTCCCACCGTTGGTGTCGCAGAGCACCAGCACCGAGGCGCCCGCGTCGTGCGCCGCTTCGATCGTCTCGATCGCGTACGACTCATCGAGCGCGAGCCCATCGAAGAAGTGCTCGGCGTCGTACACCACTTCCTTGCCGAGGGCAACGAAGTAGGCCACGGTGTCGGCTATCAGGCGGAGATTCTCTTCGCGCGTCGTCTCCAGCACGAGCGTGACGTGCGACGCCGAGCTCTTGCCTACGATAGTGACGACGGGCGTGTTGGCGGCGACGAGTGCCTGGAGGCTCGGGTCATCCGCGCAGCTCACTCCCACGCGGCGTGTGCTGCCGAAGGCGGCAATGCGCGCGCGGCGCGGCGGATGCTTCTTCACGCGACGAAAGAACTCGGCGTCCTTCGGGTTGGAACCGGGCCATCCACCCTCGATCGTGTCGATGCCGAACGCATCCAGGCGCGCGGCGATCTTCACCTTGTCCGATGCGGACAGGGAGAGACCTTCGCGCTGGGTGCCATCGCGCAGCGTGGTGTCGTAAAGGTGGATGCGTGTCGTCATGCGTGAGGAGTAAGGGGATCAAATGCAAACCGGCCCCTCGGGAAGTCCGAGGGGCCGGTTCGCGTGGTGTCGGTTAGTTGACCGTCAGCCGTGTGCGAGCGCGCCGCCCCTCGAAGAGAGTCGAATAATCGAAAGCGGAATGAGCGCGAGTCGCACGAACGTCATGACGATGATTGCTCCGAATGTTTGGCTGCTGACCACTCGTACGCTGCTATACTCGGCAGCCCGACGACTTCTGTCAAGGCTGCGATGCACGAGGGAAGGACGCGACCGGGATCGGCCGCGTCACGAGTATGCGACGCGAGGAGGCTCGTACTTCACGACCTGATTGACGGTGACCAGGATGTTGCTCTTGTCTTAGCCGCATCGAGCAGGGCATCGTATACACTGCGAATGACGCGCGATCGGCATATTCTCACGCGAGGATTCACACGATGACGAACCCCGGCGGCCCCAGCAGATATTCGTCGATGACGGATGCGGAGCTGCGTGCACTCGAGAAGGATGGCTCGCTCTCTCCCTCGGCGTGGCAAGAGGTGGTCGACGAGCTCCGCCGCCGGAGCGTGACCGCGCCGCGAGCGGGAGCGGCAATGCCGGCTGCGGCGAGTGCGCCAGCGGCCTACACGATGTCGCCCTCGGTTCCGGCGAGCGCCGACGATCCGCGCCTCGTGCAGGCGGTGCAGCACCTCAACGCGCTGCTCGTGCCGGGAGAGACGCTCGTCGCGTACGCCGTGCAGCGGCGACTATTCGCAATTCTGCATCGGCGCATTCTCGTCGCGGCAACCACGGGCCGACTCATTCAGATCCATCGCGGCATCTTCGGCGGCTACTCGCCGGTGGACATGCGCTGGCAGGACATCGAGAGCGCGCATCTTCGCGTCGGCATCTTCGGCGCGGATCTCACGATCTCATCCCGGGGACGACAGGATCTCGCATCGACGGAACAGTCGATTGGCGCGATCGGAACGCCGGGCCTTCGCAAGGAGCAGGCGGAGCAGGTCTACCGCGCCGCGCAGTCGCAGGAGCAATCGTGGCGCGAGAAGCGCCGCGTGCGCGACCTGGACGAGCTCCGCGCGAAGTCGGGGGGCATTCAGTTCGGCAGCGGCGGCTCCGCGCCGACCGCAACCGGCGGCGGAGGCACGGCGAGCGACGATCCACTCGCGCGCCTCCAGCGAGCGAAGGAAATGCTCGCGGGAGGCTTGATCACCGACTCCGAGTACGAATCGATCAAGGCAAAGATCGTCGATCGGATGTAGGGCGCGCCGGAGCACGGGCCCTGACAATTCGTTTCACCGATTGTTGACGGCTCGTGTCCATCGAGACCGGTAGTCCCCTAAAAGGTGTAGCTCACCGTTCCGAACGCCGCGATCGGCTGTCCCGGGGCGACGAGCCCACCGGCGACGAGCTCCGGATACGCTTTGTCCAGAATGTTGCGAACACCAATCTCGAGCTCGGCCTTTCCGATCTTTCGTGTCGCACTCGCGTGGAGCAGCGCGTACGCCGGAAGCACGACACCCGGCTCGTCGAACGGCGAGTACGGTCCAACCGCGTTCGTGCTCAATCGCACCGACCAGAGCGAGCCGGGCCTCGCCCACTGCAGCGCCGCAGATCCGATGTACTTGGCAGTGTTGTACACACGCTCTCCCGAGAGCGTGTCGACCTGCGTTTCATCACCCTCCGCCGTCGCTATCAGCCGCTTGTAGCGCGCATCGTTGAACGTCCAGTCGCCGGTGAACGTGAGCGACTTCGACATCGGCGCCCGCAGCGCGAGCTCGACACCCTGACGTCTGCTCGCGCCGCCGCTGCTCGACCCGCTCGTGAGCGGATTGAACGTCTGCTCGTTGCTCACATCCATCCGGAACAGCGCCGCGGTTGCGCGTACGCCGTTTCCATTCCACTTGAGCCCACCCTCGTATGCCCACACGGTGATGAAGGGGAGTGTGGGGTCCTCGATGATTCCGTCGGTCGCACGGAAGCCTCGCGACACGTTGGCGTACACCCCGAGGGCGTCGGTGAGCTTGACCAGCGCGCCGAGCTTCGGCGAAAAGACGCCGCGCGAGTCCTGCACCTTGTCCTCGCCCTCAGACTCCGAGTGCGTGTCGACGGCGTCGTACCGGACACCGATATCGAGACGGAGCCGACTGGTGACATCGATTCCCGACTGGACGAAAACGCCGCCGCCGAATTGATGCGCACGGATGAGCGCCTGCGACGAATCGCGCGCGCGATCCGTGGTGAACCAGTTCTGGTAATGCGATTGATCGAAACGCCCCTCGGCGCCCACGGTGATCTCCGCGCGCGACAGCTGCCAGGTGAGCGCCGACGTCGCGCCGAAGCCGAAGCGATCGTCGTCCTCCTCCGTCTGGATTCCGTCGCCTTCGAAGATGCCGCCCGCGGGAGGAATCGTCAGGAAGAGACGCCACTGGCCCTGTGTCGCATACACCGTCGAGCGCCAGAGCATGTTGCCATCGACGACGCGGAGGCTCGCGCGCTCCTGCGCGTGAAGCTTGTGCCCCTGGTCGGTGGGATTGGAGACGATGTCATATTCGTGCGCGCGAAACTCATCTTCGCTGAGATAGCCGGCGGAATTCCATCGCGAGCCATACAGCTCGACTCCGCCATCGATGGTCGTGTTCGGCGTGAAGTCATGCACCAGTCGGACGTGCCCCTGGCCGAGATCGTAGTCGCTGTTCGGTCGCCACCCTCCCTCGTGCACGTACCGCGCGCCGACGACGCCGTGGGCGCTCGAGCCGGAGTCGTTACCGAAGCCCGAAAGCGCCGTGCCCTCGATGTGACCTGCCGAGCCGCCGTTGATCCACACACGTGTACCGTCGAGATGGTCGAGCGTGCGCACGTTCACGATTCCGGACACGGCGAAGTTTCCGAAGAGCGCGGAGGTCGGGCCCTTGATGACGTCCAGATCCCGAATTGCCTGCGGAAAGATCAGGCTCATGTCGTTGTAGCCTTCGGCGTGTGCGTTCACCGGCTCGTTGATCGGCACACCGTCGATCCAGAGCGCGAGATCAGTCGAGTGGTCGGAGCTGAAGCCGCGCACCGAGGCATCGGAGGCGAAGCCCGGGCCCTGCCCCTGCAAGTGAACCTCGACCCCGGCGGTCTGACGCAGCAGATCCCATGGCGACGTCGCGGGCGTTTGCGCGATGTCCGCCGGTGTCACGTGAATCGCCTGGCGCGACTCGGTCGGCCGTACCGCGGTGGCCGTGATGGTGACGACGGCAAGGCGCGCGGCGGCGCGGGCGCGCGCGGAATCGGCGCGCGAGATGCTGTCGCGCCGGATGGAATCCGGAACTGCAGCCTGCTGCGCCGCGGCGCACACGGGCGCGGCGATGCAGGCGCAAACGAACAATTGTCGGAACATGGTCTCCGCATCACTCGAGTCAGCGGCGCGAGCGAATCCCGGCCGCCGACGTGCGCGAGGCGCACGCCACAGTGGTCAGCTGCGAGAGGAGAGCGGAGGACCGATAGAAGGAGGGAGCCGAAACGCGGCCGGCCTGCGTTCACGCACGACTTCGGAGAAGCGCGAGGCGACCGCAGCGGGGTGCGTGTACGTCGCCGTTAGTGCGATCACCGCGTGATCACCGCCGCCGACGATGCACGCGCAGAGGCAGTCGTCGCAGCAGTTGCCGTCCTCGCTGCTCGAACAATGGTGCTCCCCGTGCGACGGCTGCGCGTCGTGATGCGACTCCATGGACATCCCGCACCCGTGCCGCATCCCATCACCGGCATGCGCCAGCATCATTGCCGGGCGCGCCGCTACGATCGCGAGCGCGAGGAGCGCTACGAGGGCACAACGCAGGGAGTACGCGGCGGCGCGGGTCACGGAGGAGAGTTGACAGGACCGAGCGCGCACGTCAAGTGGTGATGAGCGCGTCCGCCTCGATCTCGATCATGAGCGACGGGTCGATCAGCGCCCTCACCTCGATCATCGACGTCACGGGACGTATCCGGCGAAAGTAGTCGCCATGCGCGCGTCCGTACTCCCTCCACTGGGCGATGTCGGTCACGAACATCCGCGTGCGCACGACATCTTCCATCGATGCGCCCGCACGTTCCAGCGCACGCTTCAGATTCTCGAGCACCTGCACGGTCTGCGCGTATGGATCGCCCGGCGCCACGAGCTCGCCCTTTTCGTTCGTCGCCACGGTGCCTGAGACGAACACGTGGTCACCCACGCGCACGGCGCGCGAGTATCCGACGTACGGCTCCCACTCTGTTTGCGTGGCGAAAAGTTGACGCGACATTCGATGATCCTCTCGAGGGTGTCCCGAAAGATAGATCGCGTCAGGCAGCCGGGCTGCCGAGCGCCGAACGGACGGCGACCGCGAGCTCGTCCGCAGTGAACGGTTTCGCTACGTACTGATATTGCGGCGTAACGTCGGACGTCTGGGAACGCCCGTTGGAGCTCGAGGAGCCCGACATGAACAGCACCCGGAGATTCGGAAGAATTCCCCGCAGCTGCTCGGCCAGGAGAGGCCCTTGCATTCCTGGCATCTCGACATCGGTGAGGAGGAGATCGATCGTCGCCTTGTGTGCCGCCGCGAGATCGAGTGCCGACACTCCGTCCGCCGCCTCGAGCACGGTGAAGCCGACGCGCGAAAGCGATCGCGTGAGCGCGCGCCGCACCGGCTCGTCATCATCGACGACCAGCACCGTGACGCCATCGGTGACGCGGATCCCCGCGCGATCGCCGGCCGAAATGCGCGCCGCTGTCGTCTCCAGCGACGGTGCCGCCGGGAGACAAATCGTGAAGGTGGTGCCGACGCCCACGAGACTCGAAACCTTGATGTGGCCACCCGACTGCTTCACGATCCCATACACGGTCGACAACCCGAGCCCGGTTCCTTTGCCGGGAGCTTTCGTCGTGAAGAATGGCTCGAATATCTGGGCAGCAGTCTTCTGAGACATGCCGACTCCGGAGTCGCGCACCGCGAGCGTCACGTACGAGCCGGCCGGTGCGCCCTCGTGCGCATGGGCGTTGAGTGGTGTCACCACTTCCTCTCCGAGCGCAAAGGTGATCGTACCACCGTTGGGCATCGCATCACGCGCATTCACCGCGAGATTCACCAACACCTGCTCCAGTTGCGAGCGATCGGCTTCGATGTCGGGAATCGGGCGCTCGATGTCATCGACGAGGGTTACCTCGGGTCCGAGCAGCGTGCGAATCATCGGCTCGATTCCGGTAATGATCGTCTTCAGACTGATGCGCATCGGCATCAGCACCTGCTGCCTGCTGAACGCCAGCAGTTGCCGCGTCAGCTCCGCGGCGCGATCGGCCGCGTCGCCGATCACCTGCATGTCCTCGCGCAGCGGCGCGGCGTCCTCGAGCTCGCTGAGCGCGAGCTGAACGTACGCCTTGATGACGGTGAGGAGGTTGTTGAAGTCGTGCGCCATTCCCCCGGCGAGCTGGCCGACGGCCTCCATCTTTTGCGCCTGGCGAAACTGCGCCTCGAGCTTCTTCTGCTCGGAGATGTCGAGCATGCACGAGTGTATTTCGGTGAGCTCACCCTTTTCGAATCGTGCGATTGCCGTGAGCATCATGACGATGTCGGCGCCATCGACTCTCTTCGTATGCACTTCGGCCGGGCCGAAGCGACCGTGCTTCCTGAGCGCGTCGATCATCTCCTCGCGCTGGGCGATGTCGCGCCAGAGCGCATGCGCCTGGGGCGTGAGCGCGTGCTCCATCGAGGTGAAACCGAACGCCGACACGAACGCGCGGTTGCACGCGAAGACGCGGCCGTCGGGCGACGTGACGAGATTGCACGTGAGCGCCTCCTCGAAGACGAAGCGATAGCGACGCTCGCTCTCGAGCAGCGCATCGTCGGAGCGTCGCCTCGCCGACACGTCCTTGAAGAATACCGTCAGCCCCTCTTCACTCGGCTCCGCCGATGCCTCGTACCAGCAGTCCGACGCCGTGAGATAGCCTTCGAAGCTCGACCCTGCGGGCGCGGACATCGCATGACGCAGCTGCAGCTCGAGCTCGGTTCCGCGGAGGTGTGAGCACGAGGCCCACAGCTCGAGCCCAACGAGTGTGGAGCAATTCGACAGCAGCACGGCCTGGGCCTTGTCGTTGCCGAAAGTGATCCGCCATTCTCGGTTGACCGTGAAGACCGCGTACGGCACTCGCTCGAGCATCGTCTGCATCGCGGTGCGCGCGCGCTCCGTGTCCTTGAGAGCGATGCGAAGCGCAATCTCGGTCTCGGCGGCAATCGCGATGGTCGTGAGGGCGGTGATCTCGGTCTCGGTCCACGCGCGCGGCACTTTGTCGGCCACGTAGACGCTGCCTATCGCATGGCCGTCTTTCGTCTGCAGCGGCACTGCCGCGTAGGAGACGATGCCCCACTCCGGGATGATGGGATTGTCCTTCACCAGCGGATGCATGCGAGCATCCTCGATCGCGAGCGGCGCGTTCGCCAACAGCGCGACCTCGGCGAGCGAGATGGCGCGAGGAGTTTCGCGACGCTTGCTCCATTCCCCGGGCAGGCCAACGGCGCTCTTGAAGAATTCGCGCTCCGCATCGACGAACGCCACGACCGCAACTGGAACGCGGAGGAGCTCGGCTGCGAGCTTAGTCAGCCGGTCGAATACCGCTTCGGGCGGAGTGTCGAGAAGCTCGGCACGCCGCAGCGCGGCCAGTCGCTCTCGCTCATCGACTGGCGGATTTCCTGAACCGGGCATGAGACACCGTGACTGCAGAGCAGCTCATCGCCGGCAGTCGTCGGGCGACCATTTCAATGTATAGATGCGACTTCAAATCAACGAAATATTAGATCGTTGTAATGTCGAGGTCGTGTATCACGTCGGCGGGCGGCCTTGGCCGCGGCGGCCGGTATTGCGCTGGCTCCCCGTGAGATTGTGCTCCGTGGTCGTGCCTCCACGGTCGCCGCGCTCGGCAGTGCTGCGTGCCGAATCTTCGAGCGACGCAAGCTTCGTCTGCTGCTCGGCAGACAACAGCTGCGTCATCTGGTCGCGCGAGAGGCGGATGTTCTCGTGCACCCGCGCGCGCGCTTCGCCGAGTGCGTGGCGGCGGGCAACGACCTCGGCGATTTCCTCACTGGTGGGGGGAGGAGGAATCGGCGTCGGCGCGCTCGAGGAGCCGGGCTGCGGCAGCTGCACGCGCGCGGGCTTGAGCGTGTCGATGGAGATGAAGAGCGGCGCGTTGCTCGCGCGCAGCTTCGAGTTGATGGTCTCGATCTGCGCACGCTGCTCATCGGTGAGCTTGAGATCGGACGCGTGTGAGAGCGCGAGCGGGAAGATCTGCTCGGGCTCCCAGAGCACGGGATCGATCGTCGGCCGAACGGGAGCCGAGGGATCTGCGCTGCCGCGCCGATCGCCCTGTGCGGCGAGCGCGGTCGTGGCTCCGGCGAACGTCATAAAAAGCGCGATCAGGGCGCGCGCACACGTTCTGCATGGCGAGCCGTTGCGCGATATCGTAGTCGGTGAGATGCTCACGTGCCTGCCTCGCGAGGTGAATATGCGTCGCCCTGCGTGGTACGACCGCATAGCTTGCGAACGAATTGTAGCGCTCGCCCGTTCAATCTGCCGTGACCGTCCTTCGCACGGTAGGCACATGATACACGCGCTCCCCGCTTTCGTTGTTCCGCTGCCACGTAGCCTCCTTTAACGGCCCATACCGACCATGATGAGCTTTTTCGCCGGCAGAGAAGAGAATGTCGATCGCGCGGCCCTGGTGCTGCGACTCGTGCTCGCCGCGGGCTTCATCGGGCACGGCTATCAGAAGGTGTTCGGGATGGGGCTGTCGAACATGGGTGGGATGTTCGCCCACATGGGCGTGCCGCTGCCCGGGCTCGCCGGTCCCCTGATCGCGCTGCTCGAGCTCACCGCAGGCTTCGCATTCCTGTTCGGCATCTTCGCGCGCGTCTTCGGCTTCCTCATCGCCTGCGACATGCTCGGCGCAATGATCTTCGTTCACGCCACAGGTGGCTTCTTCGCGCCAAAGGGAGTCGAACTGGTGCTCGGCAACTTTGCGATGGCCACCGCGGTCTTCTTCCTCGGCGCCGGCGCGTACTCTGTTGACGCGCTGCTCGCGCAACGCGGCGCTCCTGCACCATGAAGATCGGGTTGGTCGATGAGTTCGAGAAGCACACGCATCCACGCGCACCGATGACCGTCGCGCATTGATGGCTCAAAGGAGCGAATTCGCACACACCGCGGCACCCGCTGGCCATCGGCTTCACACGAACGCGGTCCTCGGCGCGGTGCATCTGCAGGTGGCCGATCTCGCGCGATCCATTTCCTACTATGGCGATGTGATCGGACTGCGGCCGCTCTCGACGAGCCCCGCACAAGCGGTGCTGGCCGCACACCGTGACGACACTCCGATCGTCGTGCTGCAC